>JAITIG010000061.1 GCA_031279575.1 Bifidobacteriaceae bacterium | reverse complement strand
GCGCGGCGCGACTTCGCCGCGCCGCGCCTGACCCCTGCGGATGGTGGCCCGGGGCTGGCGGTGTGGTGTTCGGCGTGGTACACGGGGGTGGTGCGGCACGCCATCGTCGCTTGGAAGCGGGTGGGGCGCGCTGAACTCGAACTGGAGATGGAACGGGCGGTGGCTCGCAGCGCCGAGGCGGCGGGGCGTGTGCTGGAGGCAATCACCAGCGCGGTCGCGGTGGTGCCGGTCCCGTCGCGGGCCTGGCGGCGGGTGTCTCGCCCGTCGAGGGGTGTCGAAGTGCTGGCCCGGGCGGTGGCCGAGGCGCTGGCCGGTGCGGGTTTCGATGCGGTCCACGGCGAGGCGCTCGCGCGTGCGCCCTGGTCGAAGGATCAGGCCGGGAAGTCATCGCGCGGACGCCAGGCGGGGCGGGAAGGAGCGACCCGGGTGGTGCGGCGTCCGGAGGGGCGTCCCGTGCTATTGGTGGATGACATCTTGACCACCGGTGCGACTCTCCTGGACGCCGAGCGGGCCTTGGCCCGGGTGGGCGTCGCCGTGCTCGGGGCTGTGGTGTTGGCGGCCGCCCCCGGCGAGGCCGGTCGCGGTGACGTGGCGCGGTGATGACGTGGCGCGAGGTTGATGTGGGGTGGGGTGTCAATCCGCACGGAATCTGACCACAACGCAGTCTGGCCATTTGGCGATCCGCGCGGCGCCGCAGTTGGCGACCTGGTCACCGTCAAGGCTCAGGAAGGCAGCGGTGACCTGCGCGCCCACAAGTTCGGACCGGTAGCTCCCAGGCAAGCAGCGCGACGCCTGCCAGCGCTGATCGGCGCCAAACAACGTGACGAGGCATGGTCATTCGAGGTGCCGAATGACACGCCGATCCGGGTGCCACCCGACGAACCAAGACGCGCCGCTGCGCTATCGGCGCGCCGGAGCGTTCCCGGCGCCGCCGCGCGATGGCCTGGCGCCGGCGAAGCCACCTCCACGCGAGCGGCCGGCGCGCTGCTGGCGAGCTACCGCAGCGCTCTCAGCGCCCCGGAGCCCTATTGGCGGAGCTCGTCTAGGACCGGGATGATGTAGGCCGCCCAGGCCTGCTGCCCAGCCCGGTTGAGGTGGATTCCGTCCGCCGCAAACAGCGACTCATCAAAGCTCTGCCCGTCAAATGTCAAGTCGCTGGCGTCCACAAAACGCAGGTAGCCAACCGAGCTGGCCAGGTCCGCCAGCCCCTGGTTGACCAGCTTGGTGACACCGGCGTCATCGGCCCGGCCGGGCAGGAGCAGCCCGCTCATGACCACGAACTGGGCCTCGGGCAGGCGCTCGTGGAAGTCCGCGAACATTTGCTCCTTGTATTCCAAGCACTTGGCCGCCTTGGCCTGGTCCGTGCCGCCCATCAGGAGGTAGTCGTTCGAGCCGGTTTGGAAGACCACGATGCTCGGCTCGTAGGGGAACAGCAGCTGCCCGGCGTGCTTGACCAGCCGTTTGTCGGTGCTGCCGCCGAAGCCGTGGTTGATGACGTGGTGCGGCGCCAAATCGGTGTTGACCTCCCGCCAGCGCGCGAAGTTCGACGCGCCGTACAACACGATCCCGCCTTTGGGCTCGTCCGCCGTGGCCTTCGCCAACCGGTCGACATAGAACGAGTCGAACGGCCCGGCGCCGTCCCTGATACCAACGAACAGCAGCAGCCCGGCCGCGCCCACCGCCCCGGCGGCCAGAATCGAGCCAAACCAGATGGCGGCGACCTTCCACCGGCGCCGAGGCGCCTGGCGGCGCCCTTTGGCCGCAATCCGCCGATGATCGGCGCTGCGAGCGGCGCCCAACGGGCGCGATGGGCCCTCCTGGCCGGCGATGGCGGCCTGGCGGCCCGCTGAGCCGGCCCGGGGCGTCCAGCGTGCCCGGCTGGGGCGGCGCGGTAGGCGAGGATCGGCAGATTGGGGCTTGGACTCCTTCATCTGAACTCCGTTCTACTGGGTGGCCGGCGCCGCCGGCGCCGCCGCGGTCAAACGCCCAGGACCGCGCCTGGCGCCGACGGCTCGCCAGTGGGCAGCCGCCCGGCCCGGGCGATGGCGCCAAGGTGGGCCCAAGACGGCTTCGGCGTCCGGGCGAAGGTGGCGCGGTCCACCGCCACCAGGCCAAAGGTGGGCTCGAAGCTGCCCCATTCGTAGTTGTCGAGCAAGCTCCAATGGTAGTAGCCCAGAAGCACGATGCCGTCCGCCAGCGCTTTGGCGAGGCCGTCCAGGGCGGCGGCGGTGTACGCCACGCGGCGGGCGTCATCGGCGGTCGCGATGCCGTTTTCGGTCACCAAAATAGGCAGGCCGGTCAGGCGCGCCACCCGGCGGACGCACTCCGGCAGGGCGTCTGGGTAGTACTCCCAGCCGGTCCCGGTGCGCTGCGAGCCGGGGCGCGGCGCCGCCTGGAGGGCGCCGTCCACGGCTTTGACCCGGCGGCAGGTGTAGGCCTGGACGCCGATCCAATCGTCCCCGGCGGCGGCGTCGTAGAAGATGTCCTCCGAGGCGCGCTGGTATTCGGCGGCCAGCGCCTCGGCGCCGGGCTCGGGGTGGTAGGTCTGGCTGGCGATGGACCAGCCGAGGCGAGCGCCTGGCAGCGTTTGGCGCAAGGCCGAGCGGGCGGCATCGTGCGCTTGGATGATTCCCTGGGTTAGGCGGGCGTCCGGCAGGGGCAGGCCCGCCAACCCCGCCATACCGCCGGCCGCGGCGATGACCGGGAACAACGCCACCATATTGGGCTCGTTGATGAGGCAGATGTGCCCCACCGGCTCAAGGATGGGGGCGAGGTGGGCGCAGTAGCGGGCGAACAGGGCCGGCGCCTCGGGGTGCGCCCAACCGCCCATGGCGGCGAGCCAGGCCGGGTTGGTGAAGTGGTGCAGGGTGACCAGCGGGGTCAGACCCAGGTCGATGGCGGTGTCGATGACGCGCCCGTAGTGGGCTAATTGGGCGGCTGAGAAGGCGCCGCGGGCCGGCTCGATGCGGGCCCATTCGATGGAGAAGCGGTAGGAGTTCAACCCGGCCGCGGCCACCAGTTCGAGGTCTTCGCGCCAGCGGTTGTAGGAGTCGCAGGCGTCGCCAGATGGCTCGGCCACGAAGGTGCCCACCTGGTGCTCGAGGCGCCACCAGTCGGACCCGAGGTTGTTGCCCTCGGTCTGGTGGGCGGAAGTGGCGGCGCCCCAAAGGAAGGCCGGGGGGAATGGCTGGCTGGACGGCATCGGGCTCACCTGCTTGATAGGCTTGAACTAGGCTCAATTTCTAATCTAATTCAGTTTTCGCTGGGCGTCAAGCCGGGCGCGACCCGAGGAGGTCCCAATGGCCCAACCGCGCGGCCCCTACCGCAAATCCGGCGCCCGCCGGGCTGAGATCCTGGCCGCCGCGCTGGCCGAATACGCCGCCGCCGACGCCGGCGGCCCCACCCTCAAAGCCATCGCCCAGCGCCTCGACCTGGCCGAATCCGCCCTGCTCTACCACTTCGGCAGCCGCGAGGAGCTGTTCTGGGAGATCGTCCGCGCCCGCGACCAGGCCGACCGCTTCCGCCCCGACGAGGAGCCCTTGGAGCCGGAGGACTTCCACCGGCTCGGCGAGATGATCGCCCGCAACGCCTCCACGCCCGGGCTGGTCAAACTGTTCCTGGAGCAGGCCGTGGCGGCCGTCGCCCCCTCCCACCCCGGCCACAGCTACATGCGCCAGCGCTACGCCCGCTTCGCCGCGGGCCTGGCGGCGGGCTTGCGCAGCGCCAACGCCCTGCCCCAAGAGCGCGCCGAATGGCTGGCCCGGGTGCTGATCGCGGCCGCCGACGGGCTGCAGATCCAGTGGCTGTTCAACCCCGAGGTCGACATGCGCCGCGACCTCGGCCAGCTAGTCGACCTGGCTCTGGCGGCGACCAGCCCGCCGGCGGATTCAGACCCAGCGGCCGGCTAGAGGGTGCGCAGGGCGGCGACGCACTGGTCGCGCCAGGCGCGGGCGGCGGGCAGCAGCAGGGTCAGGGTCGAGCTGCCGTGGAGCAGGCCCTCGTACTCGGTCAGCTCGGCTGGGACGCCGGCCTGCCGCAGACGCGCGGCGTAGCGCGCGCCGTCATCGCGCACCGGGTCGATCTCGCAGGTCAGGATCACCGCGCGGGGCAAACCGGCCAGGCTCTCGGCCAGCAGCGGCGAGGCATAGGGGTGGCGGCGCTCGCTGGCATCGTTCAAATAGGACAGCCAGAGGTTCTCCGCCATGCGGCCAACCGCCGGGAACTCGGCGTCGAAGGCGTGGATCGAGGGCGAGGACAAGGTGAAATCGAGGGCGGGGGCCTCAAGCAGCTGCAAGGCGATCTTGGGGCCGCCCTCGTCGCGGGCCTTCAAGGTGAGCGCGGCCGTCAGGTTGCCGCCGGCCGAGCCGCCGCCCACCGCCAGCCGCTCTGGGTCGACCCCGATCAGCGCGGCGTTGGCCGCCACCCACTCCAGCGCGGCGTAGCAGTCCTCCAGGCCGGCCGGAAAGCGGTGCTCCGGCGCCAGGCGGTAGTCGACCGAGACCACCACAACGCCCGCGCCTTTGGCCAGGTGGGCGCAGTGGGCGTGGTTCTCGGCGCTGTCGACCGAGCCCAAGGTCCAGCCGCCGCCGTGCAGGTAGACCAGGGCGGGGCGCGGCCGGCCCTGCGACTGGGCCGTCCAATAGGCCTTGACTTTGACCGGCGGGGCTTCGGCCCGCCCCGGCACCCAGAAAGTGGCGCTGGCGACGTCTTGCGGAGCGGGTTCGATGGCGACGCCGACCTGGGCGGCCGAGTTGGCCTCCGCGGTGGCGCGCTCGACTTCGACCGGCAGGTCCGGCAGGTCCCCCCGCAGGGCGTCTACCAGCGGGACGAGGATTGGATCGAGAGGCATAGCTGACTCCTTTTGGCTAGTTGGTTGGTTAGGCGGTCGGTTGACATCAAGGCGCCCCCGCGCCGCCGCGCCGCCGCGCCGCCGCGCCGCCGCGCCGCCGCGCCGCCGCGCCGCCGAGCGGAGCCGACAGGGGAGCCGACAGGGGAGCCAATGAGACCTTGAGCGGGCGGAGGCGCCGCCGCCCAGAGCCGGGGGCGAAGACTGCGGGGCGGTCGCGGGGCGCGGCCGAGACCCGGGGGCGAAAACCGCGGCGCGGCCGCGGGGCGAAGACTGCGGGGCGGCCGCGGCACGCAGCCGAGACCCGGGGGCGAAAACCGCGGCGCGGCCGCGGGGCGAAGACTGCGGGGCGGCCGCGGCACGCAGCCGAGCCCCGCGGGCGCAAACCGCGGCGCGGCCGCGGGGCGGACTGCGGGGCGGCCGCGGCA
>JAITIG010000230.1 GCA_031279575.1 Bifidobacteriaceae bacterium | reverse complement strand
CGGCCTAGGCGGAGGGCCGGACGGGCTGCCGGGGCTGCCGGGGCAGCCGGGGCTGCCGGGCCGGTCGGCCGAGGCGGAGGGCCGGACGGGCTGCCGGGGCTGCCGGGGCTGCCGGGGCTGCCGGGGCTGCCGGGGCAGCCGGGCGGGGATGCCGACTGGTCAGGCTGAGCCTCGGTCCGCCGATGACCGCCGCAGCGCACCGCGCCAGCCGGGTGCGCTGGGCGCCGCTGGCTGGCGCTGGCTACCTGGCGGCCTGCTGAGATGGCCGGGGCAGCCAGCGTGCCTCGTCGGCGGGTGGCGCGACAGGCAGGGGTCGGCGGATCGAGCCTCAGGTGACGTCGCGGCGCCAAGCTGCCAAGTAGCCCGCGGTGGCCAACAGCGCCGCCCAACCCAGCAGCACCAGCGCGGCCGCCCACCAGGCCAAGGCCGCGCCGCCGGCGCCGCCCGGCGTCATCGTGTCATAGAAGCTGGCGCCTTGGATGGCGTCGCCGGCCGCGCCGGGCAGGAAGTCGGTCCAAGGCCAAACCTGGTTTGTCATCATGGGCAGGGCGCGCACCAGCGGCTCGGCGAACTGGGTCACCGCCAGAATCCCGACTATCGCCGCCACCTGGTTGTGGACCAGCGCGCCCACGCCCACCCCGAGCGGCGCCCAGATGGTGAAGTCCAGCAGGGAGCGGCCAAACAAGGCCCAGGTGTCCGCCTCGCCCAAGCCGGTGGCCTGCCCCGTGGCGGCGAACACGGCGGCGGCGGGCAAGGCCGTGGCGGCGACGCAGACCAGGCCGTAAGCCGCGCCCATCGGCACGGCGGCGATCAACTTGGCCACCAGCACCAGGCCGCGGCGCGGCTCGGCCAGGAAAGTCGCCGTTATGGTCTTGTGGCGGTATTCCTGGGTCACCCCCAGCGCCCCGACCAGCAGTGGGAAGACATAGGCCATCGACCCGGCCATCGAGTAGACCAGGATCGCCAGCCCGCTGCCGCTGGGCAGCCCGCCGCCCGCGTTCGCGCCGCCTGGCGGCGAGCTTGGCGCGAGTTGCAGCACCAGTGCCATGGTGGCCCCCATCATGGCCAGGTAGCCGGCCGCGCACAGCATCAGCACCCACCACAGGCGGGTCGAGAACAGTTTGCGGAACTCGGATTTGAGCGCGGCGCTCATACCAGCCCACCGCCTTGCGTCAACTGGAAGTAGGCCTGCTCCAGCCCCGCCTTTTGGGTCGCCAACTGGGCCAGCGGCAGCCCGGCGGCGCATGTCGCCCAGCCGATCTCGGCCGCGGCGACGCCGCTGACCAGCAGCGCCTGGCCGGCCGGCCGCGCCTCCCAGCGGTGCTCTTGGGCCAGTGCCAGCAGGGCCGGCCAAGCCGCCGGGGCGGCCGGCGCGACCAGCGTGGCGGGACCGCTGAGCCGCTCCAAGTCCTCCAGCGGCGAGGCGTGGGCCAGCCGGCCGCGGCTGATTATGACCACGTCGTCGACGGTCCTTTCGACCTCGCCCAACAGGTGCGATGAGATCAGCACTGTCCGGCCTTGGGCCGCCAGCGCGCGCAGCAGCGCCCGCATCCAGGTGATGCCCTCCGGGTCGAGGCCGTTGGTCGGCTCGTCCAGCAGCAGGGTGGAGGGGTCGCCCAGCAGCGCCGCCGCCACCGCCAGCCGCCCCCGCATCCCGAGCGAGAAGTCGCCCACCCGCCGCCCGGCCTGGGCGGTCAGGCCTACCAGGTCCAAGACCTCCTCGCAGCGCGCGTCCGGCGCTCCCAGCTGCGGCGCCAGCGAGCGCAGGTGGCTCAGAGCGGCGCGCCCGGGGTGGAACGATGACGCCTCCAGCGAGGCGCCCACCTCCCGGCCGGGCCAGGCCAGTTCCCGGTAGCGCCGGCCGTCGAACACCACCTCGCCCGCGCTGGCCCGCACCAGCCCCAGGGCGATGCGCAGGGTGGTGGTTTTGCCTGCCCCGTTGGGCCCGAGGAAGCCGGTCACCCGGCCCGGCTGGGCCTGGAAGCTCAAACCATCGACGGCCGTGACCGGCCCGAACCGCTTGGCCAGTGAGCGGACTTCGATCATCCCACCAGACTAACGGGGCCCCGCCCCCCGCCAGCTCGCCCTGCCAGCTCGCCCTCCGCCAGCCGGCCCCGCCAGTGCGCCTCGGCAGCTCGCCCCGTCGGCTCGCCCTGCCAGCTCGCACCCCGCCAGCCGGCCCCGCCAGCTCGCCCTCCGCCAGCCCGCCCCGCCGGCTCGCCCCGCCAGCTCGCCCCCCGCCAGCCGGCCCCGCCAGCCGGCCTCGGCAGCCCGCCCTGCCAGCTCGCCCTGCCAGCTAGCCCCGGAAATGCGCCTCGGCAGCCTGCGGCGGCAGTGTCCCCCGGCAGTGTCCCCCGGCAGTGTCCCCTGGCAGTGCGCCCCGGCAGTGCACCCCGGCGCGGGCGGGTCAGGCGCAGCCGTCCAGGACTTGCCGCAGGGCGGAGCGGTCGGCCGCTGGGATGGCCAGGCGGTAGCTTCCCGCCACGGTGGCGTAGGCGATGGCGTAGCCGCAGCGGTCGGCTTGGGGCAGCCATTCGGCCGGGCCGGAGTCGCCTTTCGACTGGTTGGCGGAGCCGGCCACCGCCAGCAGCTCGGCCGGGTCGTTGGCGAAGGCGCGGCGCTGGTCCTCGGTCCAGGCCCAAGCCCCGGCCCGCCACGCCTCGGCCAGCGGCACCACATGGTCAATCTGCACGCTGGTGGTCGACTCGGCCTTGTCGAAGGCGATCTCGGCGCCGCTGTACGGGTCGGCCAGCGAGCCGGCCGCCACCTTGCACCAGCCGTCCTCGAACACCACGTCTGCCAGGTCGCGCCGGAGGATCTCGTTGCGCGTGTAGCAGCCGTCGCCGTCGAGGTCGGCCCAGCCGCCGGGGAGGAACTCAGTCCTGTCGTAGGGCGGCGTCTGACCGGCCGGCCCCGCCTCCGGCAGCGAGTCGAGGGCCGCCAAGGCTTCCCCGACGGCCCCCGCCGCCGCGCTGCCCCCGCCTGCCGCGCTGCCTGCGCCTGCCGCGCCGCCCGATGCCGCGCCGCCCGCCTCCCAGCCGCCGGACCCGCCGGCGCCAACCTGCCAGCCCGGCCAGCCCAGCCAGCCCAGCCAGCCTGACTGGCTGGCGGCCGCGCCGGCCAGCAAGAGCGCGACCACAACAGCCGCCCAAGTCCCCAGCCCCGGCCGTTTGGGCCGACCCGAGCGCCCCGAGCGCCCCGAGCGCCCCGAGCCCCCCGAGCGCCCCGGGCGCCCCCGGCGCCAAGGCCGGCCGGAGGCAGCGCCTGGCCGCCGCCCAGCCGCGGGCCGCGCCCACCGCCCCAGCCGCCCCAGCCAACCAAGCCAACCCCGCGAACCCCGCGAACCCCGCGAACCCTGCCAACCTTGCCAACCTTGCCAACTCGATGAACTGGGCGAACTGGGCGAGCCCCGCGAACCCTGCGAACCCCGCGAACCCCGCGAACCCGGCCAACCCGGCGAACCCGGCCAACCCGGCCAACCCGGCCAACCCGGCCAACCCGGCCAACCCTGTGCACCGCGCCAACCCGGCGAACCGGGCGAACCCGGCGAACCCGGCCAACCCGGCCAACCCGGCCAACCCTGTGCACCGCGCCAGCCCGGCGAACCGGGCGAACCCGGCGAACCCGGCCAACCCGGCCAACCCAGCCAACCCAGCCAACCCAGCCAACCCAGCCAACCCCGCGAACCCTGCGAACCCTGCCAACCTTGCCAACTCGATGAACTGGGCGAACTGGGCGAGCCCCGCGAACCCTGCGAGCCCCGCGAACCCCGCGAGCCCTGCCAGCCCCGCCAACCCTGCGAGCCCCGCGAACCGGGCGCGCGCCATCGTCCTTGGGGCATGTCAGGGCCGCGGGCTGGGGGCTTTGGGCAGGCGGACGCGGAAGGTGGCGCCCGTCTGGGAGGGTGCCACGGTCAAAGAACCGGCGTGCAGGCGCACCGCCCACCGGGCGATGGCCAAACCCAGGCCGGTGCCGCCGGTTGGCGCGGCGGTGGGGGAGCCGCCCAGTTTGCCGCGCTCGAAGCGCTCGAAGATGCGCTCGCGGTCGTCCGGCGCGATGCCCGGCCCCTCGTCGCTGAAGTCAAGCTGGATCCACCGGCCCACCTGGGCCGCCGCGATGGTGATGATGCCGCCGTCGGGGGAGTGGCGGATCGCGTTCGACAGCAGGTTGGCGGCCACCTGGTGCAGCCGCTCCACATCCGCGCTCATGCGCAAGGTCCTGGGCTCGGTGTTGACCTGGAACGCCACCCGCTTGCCCGCGGAAGAGGCGACCAAGCGGGCGGCGGCCACGGCATCGTCCAGGAAAGACTCGACCTCCACGTCCTCCAAGCGGAGATCGACCACATCGGCGTCCAGGCGGGACAGGTCCAGCATGTCCGTCACCAGCCGGCCGAGCCGCTTGGTCTGGGTCAGCAGCAAGTCCAAGGTCTCGGCGTCCGGCGCGGTCACCCCGTCCACCATGTTCTCCAACTCGGCCTGGAGGGCGGCCACCGGGGTGCGCAACTCGTGCGAGACGTTGGCGATCATCTCGCGGCGCAGGGCGTCCGCCTGGGCCAAATCCTTCGCCATCAAGGTAAAGGCGCGGGCCAACTCGCCCACCTCGTCATGGGATGAGACCGAGACTTTGGTGGTGTAGTCGCCTTTGGCCATGGCCCTGGCGGCCTCGGTCATCTCGCGCAGCGGGCTGGTCATGCCGTGGGCCAAAATTTGGGTCACCACCAGGCCCGCCACCACGGCCAGGGGCATGGTTGTGCTGGGCCCCAAGTTGTTTCTCAAACCGACCCAGGTCATCACCACAGAGGCCACCACCGCCGCCGTGACCAGCAGGCCAATCTTGATTTTGATCGAGCCGAAGGCGTCCAGCGGCCGCGTCGCCGCCAGCAAGCCGCGCGGCGGGCTAGCCACGGCGGGTCTTAGAGCGCTTGCGGCGCCCGGTTGGCCCGGCGGGTCCAGCGGGCTCGGCTAGCTCGGCGGGCGAGGCCGGCCCGGCAGTCTCGGCCGGCGGGGCGGCCAGGGCGGGCGCGGCCGGCCCGGCAGTCTCGGCCGGCTGGGCGGCCAGGGCGGGCGCGGCCGGCCCGGCGGTCTCGGCCGGCTGGGCGGGCGAGGCCGGCCCGGCAGTCTCGGCCGACTGGGCGGGCTGAGCCGGCGCGGCAGTCTCGGCAGTCACGGCGGTCTCGGCCGGCCCGGCGGACTCAGCGGACTCAGCGGACTCGGCGGACTCGGCGGACTCGGCGGACGCGGCCGGCTCGAAGGCGTAGCCGACGCCGTGGACAGTGCGGATCAAATCCGCCCCCAGCTTGCGCCGCACCGCCTTGATATGCGAGTCGACCGTCCTGGTGCCCGAGGCGTCCACCCAGTCCCAAACATGCTCCAGCAGCTTCTCGCGCGTCAGCACCGTGCCCGGCGACTCAGCCAAAAACACCAGCAGGTCGAATTCGGTCGGGGTCAGGTGGACCTGCGCGCCCGCCCGCGTCACCCGCCGCGAAGCCCGGTCTATCACCAGGTCCGCCACCGCGATGGGGCTGTCCTCCGGCGCCGGCGTGCCCAGCTGTTTGGCCCGTTCCACCCGCCTGAGCAGCGCTTTTATCCGCGCCAGCAGTTCGCGCATGGAGAACGGCTTGGTCATGTAGTCATCCGCCCCCACCCCCAGGCCAACCAGCTTGTCGGTCTCGTCGTCGCGCGCGGTCAGCATCAGGACCGGCACCGGGCGCTCGGCCTGCACCCGCCGGCAAACCTCCAGGCCGTCGATGCCGGGCAGCATCACATCCAGCACCAGCAAGTCGGGCTGGAGTTGGGCGGCCCAGGCGACGGCGTTCAGGCCGTCGCCCACGCTCAGCGCGCGGTACCCCTCCGCCACCAGGCGCCGGGCGATGGCGTTGGCGATAGTCGGTTCGTCTTCAACCACAAAGATCAGCGGCGCGCTCATGACTCCAGTCTTCCACGCGCCTCTGCGCCGAATTGGGGCACAGCGCCGCGCCAGCCAGATAACGTTAAGCCCAATGCCTGCAGACTTAGCTTTGATCGGCGTCGGCTGCCTCCTGACCTTGGGCACGGCCGTGTTTGTGGCCGCCGAATTCGCCTTGGTCGCGGTCGACCCCGCCATCTTGGAGGCGGCGCCCCGCTCGCGCCGCCTGGACGCCTTGCGCCGCGCCCTCGGGTCCACCTCCTTGTATCTGTCCGCCTCCCAAGTCGGCATCACCCTGACCACCATCGGCCTGGGCTACACCGCCCAGCCGGCCGCCGCCAGGCTGGCCGCCGCCTGGCTGGGCGGCGCCACCGGGCTCAGCCGCACCGCCGCCGCCGCGCTCGCCGCCGCCTTCGCCTTGGTGCTGGTCAACACCGTGTCAATGCTGGTGGGGGAGCTGATCCCAAAGAACCTGGCCCTGGCCGAGCCGCTCAAGGCCGCCCGCTGGGCGCTGCCCGCGCTGCTTGGCTTCACCCGCGCCATGCGCCCGGTGATCTGGCTGCTGCACTCGTCTTCGACCGGGCTGCTGCGCGGCATCGGCATCACCCCGGCGGACGAGGTGTCCTCCGCCCGCTCGGCCGCGGAGCTCGACTCGGTGGTGCGCCGCTCCGCCGCCGAGGGCGTCCTAGACGAGGATTTGGCCGACCGCCTGACCCGCACCCTGGCCCTGACCGAGCTCAAAGCGGTCGACGCCATGACCGACCGCACCCAGCTGGCCGTCCTGCCCCGCACCGCCACGGCCGATGACGTGATCCAAATGGTCCACGCCACCGGGCACTCGCGCCTGCCCGTCATCGACGGCTCGCGCGACAACATCATCGGCGTGGTGGCCCTGCGCAAAGCCATCGCCGTGCCCCACCAGCGCCGCCGCCGCGTCGGTGTGACCGCCTTGATGACCAGCATCATCGAAGTCCCCGAGACGGCCCAACTGGGCCCCGTGCTGGTCCAGCTGCGCGACGCCGGCGCCCAGATGGCGGTGGTGGTCGACGAGTACGGCGGCACCTCCGGCGTGGTCACCTTGGAGGACGTGGTCGAGGAGATAGTCGGCGACGTGCGCGACGAGAACGACCCCTCCCGTCCCGCCACCCGCCGCCTGGCGGACGGCTCGTGGCGGGTTTCGGCCCAACTAAGGCCAGACGAGCTGGCCCAGGCGGTCGGCATCGCGCTGCCGGAGGACCCGGCTTATGAGACGCTCGGCGGGCTGGTGATGGCGCGGCTGGGCCGCTTGCCGCAGCCCGGGGACCAGATCAGCGTCGGCGGCGCGCGCATCCGGGTCGAGGCGATGGCCGGGCGGCGCGCCACCGCGCTGCGCTTGTGGGCCGCCCCCGAAGGCGGCGAGCAGCCGTGATGTGGTTGGCGGCGCTGGGGCTGTTGCTGGCCAACGCCTATTTTGTGGGCGCCGAGTTCGCCACCATGGCGGTGCGCCGCTCCCAGGTCGAGCCCCGCGCGGCGGCCGGCTCGTGGGCCGCCCGCCTGGTGGTCTACGCCCTCGAGCACATGCCGTCGATGCTGGCCACACTGCAACTCGGGGTCACCGTGGCCTCCACCTCGCTAGGCGCGGTGGCCGAGGGCGCCCTGGCCAGCGCCTTGACCGAGCCGATCGCCCGGGCCGGCCTGCCGCACGCCACATCCCACGCCCTGGCCGCCGCGGCCGCCCTGATCGCGGTGGTCTACCTGCATGTGGTGCTGGGCGAGATGGTGCCGAAGAACCTCGCCCTGGCCGCCCCCGAGCGGGCCGCGCTCATCCTCACCCCCGCCCTGGTGGTGCTGGCCTGGGCCTTGACCCCGGTCACGGCCGCCTTGCGGGGCATCGCCCACCTCGCCCTCAGAGCCCTCCGCGTGACCCCCAAAACCGAGGTCGCCTCGGCTTTCACGGCGGTCGAGCTGGCCGCCATCGTGCACCATTCGACGCGGGCCGGGGTGCTGCCCGATGCCGACGGGCTGATTTCCGGCAGCCTGGAGTTCTCGACCAAAACAGCCGGCGATGTCATGGTGGGCGAGGCGGACCTGGTGGTGGTGGCGCCCGGGGTGACGCCCGGCGAACTGGAGGCCTGCGTGGCGCGGACCGGGTTCTCGCGTTTCCCGATCCGCCAGCCGGCCGGCCAGCTGACCGGCTACCTGCACATCCAGGACGTGCTGGACCTGACCGGCCCCGACCGCCGGGCGCTGCCGGTGCCGGCCGGGCGGGTGCGGCCGATCATCGCCGCCGAGGCCTGCGATGAGGTCGAGGACATCTTGGCGACCATGCAGTTGACCGGCTCGCACCTGGTGGCGGTGCCCGGCGGGGTGGTGTTCATGGAGGATGTGCTGGAAGAGCTGGTCGGCGAGGTGAAGGACGCCATGCAGCGGGCGGCCGCCCCCCGGCCGCGCGGGCCGCGCTAGAGCCGGTGGGCCCAGCTTGCCTCCATGGCCTCTTCCTCCAGGTCCAGTTCGCGGATGATGCGCCGCATGACGGTCTCATTCAAGCGGCCGGCGTTGCGTTCTTGGACCACCACGGCGCGTTGGGCGCGCACCATCTGGGTGCGCAGCTCGGTGATGCGGGCGGTCAGGGCGGCGGCCCGGCGGCGCAGCTCCTCGGGGCTGGTCTGGCCCGCCTCGGCGGCGCCGAGGGCCTGGCGGGCTTGGCGGATGATGGCCGGGGCGGGGCCGGATGAGCTGGTGAGCAGGTCGGCGTCGCGCAGATCGGCCTCCGGGTGCATCAGCGTGGCGGCCGCGGTCTCGCGCGCCAGCAGGCCCTGGATGGCCCAGTCGGCGATGCGCTGGGCCTCGGGGCGCCCCATCACCGCCGACCAGGCGTCGACCTGGCCGCGCAGCACGCCGGAGGCGGCGCGGGTCGCCATCAGGCGCACCCGGGCCTCGGAGGCGTCGTCCTCCTGGGCCTCGTCGGCGCTGGAGATGCGCAGCGCTTTGATCAAGCTGGGCAGGCTCAGCCCTTGGATCAGCAGCGTCCCTATCGCCACCATGTAGGCGGCCAGTTGGACGGTGGCCCGCTCGGCGAACGGTATGCCGTCGACCCGCAGCGGGATGGCGGCGGCCGCCGCCAAGGTGACCACGCCGCGCATCCCCGCCCATGAGGTCACCAGCAGTTCCCGCCCCGTCAGCGGGGCGTAGGGCGGCTCTGAGCGCCGGCCGCGGCGTTGCACCCATTTGGAGCGGACCAGGAACTCGGTGCCGTAAATGTAGACCGGCCGCACCGCCAGCGCGGTCAGGAGCACCGCCAGGGAGAGCCACAGGGCCCGCGTCAGCGACTGGTCCGATTGGTGGACGTCGAGGATCACCCAGCGCAGCTGCAAGCCGATCAGGGCGAAGGTGAAGGACTCCAGCATCAAGTCGACTGAGGCCCAGATCGGCTCCTCGTGCAGCCTGGTCGCCACGGTGGTGCGAGGCGAGGCCTGGCCGATGAAGAACCCCGCCGCCACCACCGCCAGCACGCCGGAGCCTTGGTATTCCTCCGCGATCCAGTAGGACACAAACGGCAGCATCAGCCCGATCACCGTGTCCACGGTCGGGTCGCGCAGGCCGGAGCGGGCCAGTTGGGCGACGTAGGCCAGCGCCAACCCCACCGACACGCCCACCATCACCGCCAGCGCGAACACCACCAGCCCTTGGCTGAGCGAGGAGCCGGTGGCGTAGACCGCCGCCAGGGTGAGCCGGTAGAGCGTCAGCGAGGTGGCGTCGTTGATCAGGGATTCGCCGCCCAGCAGCGTCATCACCCGGCGGGGCAGCCCCAGGCGGCGGCCCACGGCGCTGGCCGCGACCGCGTCCGGGGGCGCCACCACCGCGCCTAGCAGCAGCGCCGCCGGCAGGGACAGGGCCGGGTCGACTTGGGCCGCGACCAGCCCGACGCACAAGGTGGTGACAATCACCAGCCCCACCCCGAGCCGGGCGATCGGCTGGATCGCGGCCCGGAAGTCCTGGTAGGAGCTGGACAGCGCGGCCGAGTAGAGCAGCGGCGGCAGGATGATGCCCAGGATCAGCTCGGAGGAGACCTCGACTTGCACCAGCCCGGGCAGGAAGGAGGCCACCAGCCCCACCGCCAGCACCACCAGCGGCGCGTTCCAGCCCACCCGCCGGGCGAAGGCCGCCACCACCACGGCCGCCAGCAGCACTGTGACGACTGTGAACTCGTTCACCTCGGCGCCTCCGCTCTTCCGCCAGGCGGGCGCTCAGCCGCCGCTGGTGGCGCTGGGCGAGGCGCTGGGCGAGGCGCTGGGCGAGGCGCTGGCGGCATCGTCCGCGCCCTCGGCGGGCTCATCGGCGGACTCGGCCGCTTCGTCTTCGTTGCCTTGCACCAGCGCCACCACGTCTAGCACGATGGCGTCCGCCTGGTAGGAGCCCTCCTTGCCCGGCGTCAGAATCAACACCCGGGAGCCCACCGGCACCCCCACCAGCAGGCTGAACGCTTCCAGCTGGGAGCCGTCGCCCATCGGGTCGGCGGTCACCGTCACCGCTTGCGGGCCCCAGCCGGAGGTCCAGGTGTCCCCGTCCGCCTGGCCGGACCAGTTGGTGGCCGAATAGTGGACCAGGATCTGCTGGCCGTCCTCGACGGCGGGCCCGGCGCCCTCGGCGATCACGGTCAAGGAGATCTCGGCCGGCTCTTCCAGCCCGCCTGGCACCGCGACGGTGGCTGGGCCGCCCAGCGCGCCGTTGATTTGGGGTCCGGTTTTGGCGCCGGTGCGGCTGGCGTCGGCTTGGGCCTGGGCGTCTTTGGAGAACTGCTCGCGGATGTCGACGCACACCACCACGGTGGCGCCCGAGTCATAGCCCAGGTTGGAGGCCAGGGAGCCCTCGGTGGGCGGGATCACGCCGAGCACGCGCGAGCCGACTTTTTGGCCCACCACGACGCGCGCCACGCCTGAGAGCACGGTGTTGTCGGAGCGCACGGCGAAGACCATCGGGGCATCGGACAGGTAGGTGTTGGCGTAGTAGGAGGGTTCGGTCTCGCCCCACTCCCAGGCCACCAGGTCGACTGAGACCAGGTTTTCGGCTTCGACCTCGGCGCCGTCGCCCGCCATGCCGTCTTGGACTTGGGCTTGGAGTTTGCTGGGCGGGTCGAGGTAGGGGGAGGGCTCCTCGGACGGGCTGGGGCTGGCGCTCGGGTCGGCCGCGGCTTCCGTCTCGCTGTCCGATGCCGTCGCCTCGCCTGTCGGGGTCGCCTCGCCTGTCGGTGTGGCCTCGTCTGTTGGTGTGGCCGCGTCTGTTGGTGTGGCCTCGTCTGTCGGGATCGCCTCGACCTCTGTCGGTGTCGCCTCGTCTGTCGGTGTCGCCTCGTCGGTCGGTGTCGCCTCGTCTGTCGGGGTGGCTTCGTCTGTCGGCGTCGCCTCGTCTGTCGGCGTGGGGGTGGGC
>JAITIG010000166.1 GCA_031279575.1 Bifidobacteriaceae bacterium | reverse complement strand
CCCGTCCTCCACCCCCTCCACCGCCCCGGCATCCAACTGGGACGCGGGAGTTGAGCCGTCCGCTGAACCCTCCCCGGCCGCCACCGCGGCCACCGCCCCGGGCGCGCCCCATGGCATGTCCCCGGTTGCCGCCGCGGCCGCCACTGCGGATGCGGCCCCGGCCACCGCCCCGGGGATCGACCCCGGAGCCGCTTGGGGCAGGCCCGAGACCGCCGGGGGGTAGGGCGGCCGGCGCCGGCCGCCTGGTGGCGGCCAAGCCAGCACGTGGCCGGCCGCAACCCGGAGCCCAGCGTGGGGTAGACTGCTGGGGCTGCTTGGGGCGGCATCGTGCATTGGATGCGGGTGAGGCCCCAGCGGGGAGCAACTACCCTCCTGCCGCGGAAGGCCCGCGGCCGTATAGACCGAAGGAGGTGGGTAACTGCATGCGTCCCTACGAGATCATGATCATCTTCGACCCCGAGCTTGAAGAGGCCAAAGTTGGCCCCACACTGGACCGGTTCTTCAAGATTGTCACCGACGCCGGCGGCAGCATCGACCGGCGCGACATTTGGGGCAAACGGCGGCTCGCCTATGACATCCTGAAGCGTTCTGAAGGGATCTACGCGGTGGTCAACTTCACCGCCGCGACCCAGGCCGCCCAGGAGTTGGACCGCGTTTTGAACCTGTCGGAGACAGTGCTGCGCACCAAGTTGCTGCGGGCGGAGACAACCGTGGCGGTGGCAGCCCCCGAACCAGTTCCGGCGGAGGTCTGACATGGCTGGCGACACCATTATCACGGTGGTCGGCAACCTGACCGGCGACCCGGAACTGCGTTTCACCGCCAACGGCGCCACGCCGGTGGCCAACTTCACAGTCGCCTCCACGCCGCGCATCTACGACCGCAACTCCGGTGACTGGAAGGACGGCGAGGCGCTGTTCCTGCGCTGCTCGGTTTGGCGAGAGGCGGCTGAGAACGTGGCCGAGTCGCTCACCAAAGGCATGCGCGTGATTGTGCAGGGCCGCCTGACCCAGCGCTCCTACGACACCCGCGAGGGCGAGCACCGCACGGTGGTGGAGCTGCAAGTCGATGAGGTGGGCCCGTCGCTGCGTTACGCCACGGCCAAAGTCGCGCGCAACCCCCGGGGCGGCGGTTACAGCGGCGGCCAGGGCAGTTACGGCGGCACGTCCGATGCCGGCTGGGGCGCTCCCGGCGCCGGCGGCGGTTACGGCGGCGGCCAGGGCGGCCAGGGCGGCCAGGGTGGCCAGGGCTACGGCCGCGGGCCGGCCCAGCAGGGCGGCGGTTACGGCGGCCAACAGCAGTACGGCGGCCCGGGTGGGGGCGGCGGCGGTGTTGGCGGGCCCCCGCCAGCCCAAGGCGGCCCCCCGCAGGCGCCGGGCGGACCTGCGCCAACGGAGGGCGGGGCCTACGGCGGCCCGCCGCCCGGGGGCGGCCCGGCTGGTGCGGCTGGCCCGGCTGGTCCTGGGCCGGGCGGCGGGGGCGCCGGCGGCAACTACCAATCGGGCCCGGGCGAGGACCCCTGGACCCGGCCCGGTGTCACCGGCAACGCGCAGGACGACCCGCCGTTCTAGGGTCCCCGGCCCGCGATTCGCTCCCAGGGGCGCCCGGCGCGGGCGGCCCGGGCAGTCGGCGCGGCCGGCGCGGCCCGTCCAGTCCGGGCGGCCTTGGTCCCGGCCCGGCCGGCGCCGGAACCGGCCTGGTCGGGCTGGCGCCGCAACCGGCCTGGTCCGGCCGGCGCCGCAACCGGCCCGGTCGGGCTGGCGCCGGAACCGGCCCGGTCCGCGCCCCGGGCGCGGCCCACTGCGGCCCGCCGCCCGGGGAGCGAGTTCCGGCTTCAGGAGACAACACAGCTTCGAGCCTGGGAACCCGGTTTGCTCACCGGATTCCCAGGACCCACGCAGAGCAACACAGCAAAGGAAGAGCAATATGGCCAAGCCACCACCGCGTAAGCCCAGCAAGAAGAAGGCGAATCCCCTGCGCCTGAGCCCTCAAGGGGAGATCGATTACAAAGATGTCGCGTTGTTGCGCAAGTTTGTCTCAGACCGGGGCAAGATCCGCGCTCGCCGTGTCACCGGTCTGTCTGTCCAGGAGCAGCGGGCAGTAGCCCGGGCAGTAAAAAATGCCCGGGAAATGGCCCTGTTGCCGTACGCAAGCTCGGGCCGCTGAGGCGGGCACCTAGGAATTAGGAGAAGCAACTCATGGCGAAGATCATCCTGACCCACAGCGTCGCGAATCTGGGCGAGCCCGGCGACATCGTGGAAGTGAAAGGCGGGTATGCCCGCAACTATCTGCTGCCCCGCAAATTGGCCACGCCTTGGACCAAGGGCGCGGAGAAGCAGATCGCCAGCATGCGCCGCGTCAGCAAGGCCCGCGAGATGGCGTCGTTGGAGGACGCGCTGGCGGTGGCCGAGAAACTGCGCGCCACCACAGTCGAAGTGCCGGTTCGCGCCGGGGCCGGGGGCCGGCTGTTCGGCACCGTCACCACGGCCGATATTGTGGCCGCTGTCAAGGCGGCGACTGGCTTCGAGCTGGACAAACGCAAGATTGACCTGCCGGGTCGGATCAAGACCACCGGCGACTACACGGTTCAGGCGCGCCTGCACGAGTCGGTCGCGGCGCCGCTGAACCTGGTAGTGGTGGCAGCCTGACGGCCCCGCGGCCCTTCCAACTCGGCCCATGGCGGCCAAATCCGCCGCCGTGGTCCGATCCGGTCGCCGCGGGCTGCCTGGCTTTGCCGGGCGCAGGCCGTTGACCTGGGCTGACGCCGGCGGCGCGGTCGGGGCCGGGGTTCAAATCGGACCATGGCGGCCAAATCCGCCGCCGTGGTCCGATTTGGTCGCCGCGGGCTGCCTGGCCTTGCCGGGCGCAGGCCGTTGACCTGGGCCGACGTCGGCGGCGCGGTCGGGGCCGGGGTACAAATCGGACCATGGCGGCCAAATCCGCCGCCGTGGTCCGATTTGGTCTGCCAAGCGCGCCCCAGCCCGGGCCGGGCGGGGGGAAAGGTGGTACGGGAGGGGGCGGACGGCATCGGGCGGGGCAGGGCGTGGCAAACTGGGGGGCGTGACTACCTCAACAGAGCCGGACCGCCCCCAGCTTGACGGCTGGGAGTATGTGACCTCGGGCAAGGTGCGGGACATTTACGAACCGTCCGTCGCCTCGCCGTTCAGCGACGTGGTCTTGATTGTGGCCAGCGACAAGATCAGCGCCTACGACCATGTTCTGCCCACGCCGATCCCGGACAAGGGCAAGATTCTGACCCAACTCACCGCCTGGTGGTTTGACCAGCTAAAAGACATCGTGTCCAACCACCTGGTGTCGCTCGATGTGCCCGTGGCGGTGCGCGGGCGGGCCATGATTTGCCAACGCCTGGTGATGTACCCGGTCGAATGCGTCGCCCGCGGCTACCTGACAGGCTCGGGCCTGGCCGAATACGAGCGCACCGGGACCGTCACCGGCATCCCGCTGCCCGCCGGCTTGCAGGATGGCGACCGGCTGCCGGCGCCCATTTTCACCCCCGCCACCAAAGCCGGCCCCGGCGCCCACGATGAGAACGTGCCGTTTGACTACGTGGCCAACCTGGTTGGCGCCGAGGCCGCGACCCGGCTGCGCGGGGCCACGCTGCAGCTTTACGCCCGGGCCGAGAGCATTGCCCGCGAGCGCGGTTTGATCCTGGCGGACACCAAGTTCGAGTTCGGCAGCGAGGCCGCGAACGGCATTTTCACGCTCGGCGACGAGGTCCTGACACCCGATTCGTCGCGCTATTGGGACGCCAAGACCTGGGAGCCGGGCGGCCCGCAGCCCTCATTCGACAAGCAGTACCTGCGCGATTGGCTGACGCGCGAGTCCGGCTGGGATCGCCAGTCGCCGCCCCCCGAACTGCCCGAGGCGGTGGTGATGCGCACCCGCGACCGCTATATCGAAGCTTACGAACGCCTGACCGGCATTCCCTTCGGCGGGTGACCGCACCCCCGCTGCCCGATGCCGCCAGCTCGCCACCGCTGGCGGGGCGGTTCGGGGCTGGCCGGTTTGGGCGGGGGCTGGGCGGGCGGCGGGCGGCGGCGGCGCGCGCCGCCTTGGCCAGGAGCGGCTTCGGGGGCGGTTCGGGGGGTGGCCGGTTTGGGCGGGGGCTGGGCGGGCGGCGGGACAGTAGGCTGGTGGCGGTCGGTCGCGGCCGCGACAGCCAACGTTCGCCCGAGAGGAAACCATGGCCCGTGTGATTGTCGACGTTATGCCGAAACCCGAGATCCTGGACCCGCAGGGCAAAGCGGTTGCCAGCGCCTTGGCGCGGTTGGGGTTGACCCAATTCCGCGGCGTCAGGCAAGGCAAGCGCTTTGAACTGGAAGTGGAGGGCCCCGCCACGCCGGAGGTGGTCGAGGCGGCGCGCGAGGCGGCCGCCACACTGCTGTCCAACCCCATCATCGAAGACGTGGTGGCCGTGCGCCTAGAGCCAGACGCGGTCGAGGCCGGCCCGCTCGGCCCGCTCGGCCCGGCCGGCCCGGCCGGTCCGCCGGCCCCGGGCCCGGCGGCGGGCCTCGACTCGGTAGACCCGCTGGCCCCGGGCCCGGCGGCGGGGCTCGGCCCGGCGGCGCGCCCCGGCGGCCCCAGCGCCCCGGACTACCCCGCAGAGGCGGTCGGCGGCACCGACTTGGCCGGGGATGACCTGGGCGGATGGGCCAGGCCGGGCGACCCGGCGGCCGGGGGGCCGGCATGATCCGAATCGGGGTGGTGACCTTTCCGGGCACCTTGGACGACCGCGACGCGCTGCGCGCCGCCGGGTTGGCCGGGGCCGAGGGCGTGCCGCTGTGGCACGCCGACCGCTCCCTGCGCGGGGCCGACGCGGTGATCTTGCCCGGCGGTTTCTCCTATGGGGATTACCTCCGGGCGGGCGCCATAGCCCGGTTCGCGCCGGTCATGGAGACCATCATCGACGCCGCCCAGGGAGGCCTGCCGGTGCTCGGCATCTGCAACGGATTCCAGGTGCTGACCGAATCCCACCTGCTGCCCGGATCGATGATCAAGAACAACCACCGCGCATTTGTCTGCCGCGAGCAGGCGCTGCGGGTTGAGAACAGCGCCACCGCCTGGACCGGCGCCTTTGAGCCGGGCGAGCAGATTGTGATCCCGCTGAAAAACCAGGACGGCCAGTTCCAAATCTCAGACGCGGAGTTGGAGCGGCTCGAAGCCGAAGGCCGGGTCGTTTTCCGCTACCAGGGCTGGAACCCGAACGGCTCGCGCAACGACATCGCGGGCGTGACCAACCAGGCCGGCAACGTGGTGGGCCTGATGCCGCACCCAGAGCACGCCGTCGAGGCGGGCTTCGGGCCGGATTCAGCCGCGGGCTTGCGCCAAGGGCAAGACGGGCTCAAGTTCTTCGCCTCGGTGATCGCCCACCTGGCGGGCGTCCCAGCCTGACAGGCGGCGGCGTTCCCGCCCGCCCCGGCGCCCGCCCGATGGCGGCAGCCGGCCCGGACGGCCTGGGCAGCTAATCCGAAAGTGAACCGTCCGCGCAGGCCAGCGCGTTGGGCCGAACGTTAGGTCCGAGTCACTTTCCCGGATCGCGGAGCCCGCCAGGGCGGCCTGGGCAGCTAAGGCGAAAGTGAACCGTCCGCGCAGGTCAGGGCGTTGCGCTGGGCGTTATGCCCGGTCCTGCTTTCCCCCATCGCGGCGACGGCGCAGGCGGCTGGGCAGCTAAGGCGAAAGCACCCGTCCGGGCAGGTCAAGGCGTTGCGGCCAACGTTAGGCCCGTAGCCGCTTGGCCCGCGCGCGGCGCGGGCGCAGGCGGGCGGCGGGCTAGCCGGTGGCGACGGGCGGCGGGGACTCGGTCTCAAGCGGCGGCGGCGGGGCCGGCTCGGGACCGAGCGACAACTCCAGTGTGATGGTGGTGCCCGGGTAGGCGCTGCCGCGCGGGTCCTGCTCCATCACCACGCCCAGCGGAACCGTGCTGGAGTGGATGCCCTCGCCAATCTCGACGAAGAACCCGGCCTCCTGCAACGTCTCGGTGGCCTTCTTCTCCTCCAAGCCGAGCACCTTGGGCACCGGGACCGGTTTGCCGCGCTCGACCTCCTGCGGCGGAGACTCGAAGCTGAGCTTCTCGGCGCCGTCAAGAGTCCACGACATGAAGTTGCGGAACACCGGCGCCGCGATGGTGCCGCCATAGGTGCCCATGTCTCTTTGGCGGTCGGGGTAGCCGGTCCAAATGGCGGTGGCCAGTTGCGGGGTGTAGCCGCAGAACCAGGCCGCCTTGGCGTTGTCGGTGGTGCCGGTCTTGCCGGCCGCCTCGCGGCCGTCCGCCAAGCGGGCCGCGGTGCCGGTGCCGTAGCTGATCACCCGCCGCAGCGCGGCCGTCACACCGTTGGCGATAGCCGGGCTAATCGCCTGGCTGCACTGCTTGTCCGGGAGCTCCAAGGCGGTGCCGTCGGCTTTGGTGACGGCGTCGATCGAGGTTGGCTTGCAATAAGTCCCGCCGCTGGCGAAGGCCGCGTAAGCGCCCGCCATGGCCAACGGCGAGACCTCGTTGGTGCCCAGCACCATCGACGGCTCGAGCGACCAATCGGCGCCGTCCGCGCGGCTGACGCCGAGGCGCCCGATCACATCTTGGACGTCGCACATGTCGAGCTTGTACTCCATCGCCACGTAAGCCGCGTTCATCGAGTTCTGGGTGGCGGTGTAGGCGTTGACGCTCTTGGCGGCGCCGCCCCGGAACGACCAAGGCTTGGCTTGGCCAACGCGGCCGCCATCGACGCAGCTGGCCTTGAAATAGGCCGGGCTGTAAGTCGTCTTGGAGGCGTCAAACGCCTCCTGGAGGGAATGGCCCGCCTCCAACCAGGCCGCCAGGATGAACGGCTTGAAGGTTGAGCCGGGCTGGAAGCCGCTCGACCCGCCGTAGCGCAGGTCCGCGTTGTAGTTGACGGAGGTGTAAAGCGGGTCCTCGGTGGTGCCGCTCTTGTAGTAGCGGTTCTGCGCCATCGCGATGATGCGCCCGGTGCCGGGCTCGACCGAGGTCAGCGCCTGGGCCACGCCTTGCGTGTTGTCGATCGGCACCTGGTCGTTGATGGCGTTGAAGGCGTTCGCCTGGGCCGCCACATCCAGCGTGGTGGTGACTGTCAGCCCGCCGCCGTCCAAGAGGGCTTTGCGCTCATCGGCGTCCGCGCCAAAGGCCTCCGAATGCAGGATCTCCGCCACCACAAAGTCGCAGAAGAACCCCGCCAGGTAAAGCGAATCGGCCGTCTCGCAGCCGCCTTGGGGTTCGGTGATGTTCAAGGTGTCGGTTACGTTCAGCCCAACAGCCTCGGTGTATTCATCCTGGGTGATGTAGCCCTCGCGCAGCATCGCGGCCAGGGCGACATCCCGCCGCGCCTGGTTGGCCTCGGGGAAGTTCACCGGGTCGAGCCCGTTGGGCCGCTGGGTCACCGCCGCGATGGTGGCGGACTGCACAATGGTCAACTCGGAGGCGTGGACGCCGAAGTAGTACATCGCGGCCGCCTCCACCCCCCATTGGGACGGGCCGAACTGGGCGATGTTGAGGTAGCCCTCCAGGACCTTCTTCTTGCCGTGCTCGCGCTCGAGGGCGACCGCCATCTTGGCCTCGCGCAGTTTGCGGGCATAAGTTTGGTCGGTGGCCGCGTCGACCCCGGAGTTGTCGCCCGCCGCCACCGCCTTTTCAATCAGCGCGTTCTTGACATACTGCTGCGTCAAGGTCGACGCGCCCTGGGTGGAGGCCCCCACCGAGGTGGAGTTGGACAAAAAGGCCCGCGCCATGCCCAGCACGTCAACCCCCGAGTGCTCCCAGAAACGGCGGTCCTCCAAGGCGATCACGGCGTCCTGCATGTGCTGGGAGATCTCGTTCAAGCCCACCACAACGCGGTTCTGGGAGTAAAACGTGGTCAACTGGGTGCCGTCGGCCGCCAGCAGGTAGGACTTCTGGGACAACTCCGGCAGCGTCAACTCATCTGGCAGCTCATCGATGATGGCCTGGCCGGTGCCCGCCACCGCCGAGCTCACCTCCACCACCGGCAGCAGCATGGCCGAGCTGGCAATACCGCAGGCCACCGCCACCACCACGAAGGCCGCCAGGCCGCCCAGCCATTTGCCGCCCAACTTGAAAACCCGCTTGACTCCGCTCACGGAAGAAAAGACTACGCGAGCCCACTGCGCGCAAGACCAGACCCCCGGTCTGGTTCCACGCGCGCGAGCCCAGTTGGCTCGGGTTTAGTTGGCTTTGCGTTTGAAAGCGGCCCGCAGGCGCTCCCGGTTGACCACGGCGATGGCGGGCAGCGGAATGTTCGCCGGGCAGGCCAGGGCGCACTCGCCGATCTGCGAGCAGGGGCCGAACTCGTGCTCCATCTGGGCCACCATGGAGCGGGCGCGCTTGGCCCGCTCCTGCCGGCCGTTCGGAATCAAAGCCAAATGCGCCAGCTTCGCGCCCGTGAACAGGTAGGCGGCGCCGTTCGGGCAAGCCGCCACACAGGCGCCGCAACCGATGCAGGCGGCGAAATCGAGCGCCCGCTCGGCGTCATCGTGCGTGATGCGCATGGTGTCGGCGTCTGGGGCGGTGCCGGCGTCGACCGCGATGGTGCCGCCCGCCTGGATGATCCGGTCCAAACCCGTCCGGTCCACAATCAGGTCCCGCAGGACTGGGAAACCCTTGGCCCTAAACGGCTCAAAGCGGACGGTTTGGCCGTCCTTGAAACTGCGGACGTGCTGGCCGCAGGCCGGGATGTTGTCCTCCGGGCCGTGCGGCAGGCCGTTGACAACCACGCCGCAAGTGCCGCAAATGCCCTCCCGGCAATCCGACTCGAAGGCCACCGGCTCCTGGTCGCGGTCCACCAGCTGGTGGTTGAGGCGGTCCAGCAACTCCAGCAGCGACATCTCCGGGGTGGCGTCTTCAATCTCGTGGGTTTCCAACCGCCCCGGGGCCCCGGGGCCGTCCTGGCGCCAAACTTCGAGGATCAGTCTCACTTGTAGTTCCTTTGCTGCAGGGGCACCGCCCGGAAGGTCAAGGGTTCAAAGTTGCGGATGTGCCGGCCGCCTTCGCCGGGGAACTCCCAGGCGGAGCAGAAGCACCAGTCCTCGTCGTTGCGTTCGGCTTCGCCATCGAGCTCGTGGTCGGTGCGGAAGTGCGCCCCGGCCGACTCGTCGCGGTCCAAAGCGTCGACGCAGATCAACTCGGCCAACTCGAGGTAGTCGGCGACGCGGCCCGCGGTCTCCAACTCCTGGTTCAGCCGGTCGCCCGTCCCGACCACCTTGACATCGCGCCAAAACTCCTGGCGCAACTCCCTGATCAGGCCAATCGCCTGGGCCAGCCCCTCCGGGTCGCGGGAGACCGAGGCGTAGCGGTCCATGATGGCGCCCAGCTTCTCGTGGAAGTGGTCGGGGCCGTGGGTGCCGTTGTTCTCCAGCAGGCGGTTGAGCCTGGCCTCGACATCCTGGATGGTTTGGCCCACGGCCGGGGCGGCCTCATCCAAAGGCGGTTGGCCCAGCAGGCCGGCCAGGTAGTTCGGCACCGAGTACGGCAAGGTGAACCAGCCGTCGACGCAGCCGGACAGCAGCGAGTTGGCGCCCAGGCGGTTGGCGCCGTGGTAGCCCCAACCGGCCTCGCCGCCGACAAACAAACCCGGGATGGAGGTCATCTGGTCGTAGTCGTTCCACAAGCCGCCCATGGTGAAGTGGACCGAGGGCGCGATGCGCATCGGCGTCTCATACGGGTTCTCCCCGGTCAGCTCCTCATACATGCGGAACAAGTTGGAGTAGCGCTCCCGGATCAAGCCGACCCCAAGGCGTTCGATGCCGGTCTTGAAGTCCAGGTAGACAGCGTTCTTCAGGGGGCCAACACCGTAGCCGGCGTCGATCCGCTCGCGGATGTTGCGGGAGGCGACATCGCGCGGCACCAGGTTGCCGAAGGCCGGGTAGCGCTCCTCGAGGAAGTAGAAGCGCTCCGCCTCGGGGATGGTGTTGGGGTCGCGGTCGTCGTCTTTTTGGCGCGGCGCCCAGATCCGGCCGTCGTTGCGGAGCGATTCCGACATGAGGGTTTTCTTCGACTGCCACTTCGACATCAGCGGCAGCGCCGTCGGGTGGATCTGGACAAAGCACGGGTTGCCGAAGTACGCGCCCCGCTTGTAGGCCCGCCAAATCGCCGTGGCGTTGGAGTTCTTGGCCAGGGTCGCCTTGTAGTAGATGTTGCCGTAGCCGCCGGTGCACAAGATGACGGCGTGGGCGGTTTGGGCGCGCACCTTGCCTGAGACCAGGTCCCGCACCACAATTCCCTGCGCCCGCCCGTCTTGGACGATGACGTCTAGCATTTCCTGGCGCGAGTGCAGTTTGCAGGTCCCCGCCGCCACCTGCCTGGACAGGGCGTGGGCGGCGGCCAGCTCAAGCTGCTGGCCGGTTTGGCCCCTTGTGTAATAGGTGCGCGAGACTTGGACGCCGCCGAAGGAGCGGGTGGCCAGCTGGCCGCCGTACTCGCGGGCGAAGGCCGCGCCGATGGCCTGCATGTGGTCGATTACCCGGATGCCCTCCTCGCCGAGGCGGTAGGCGTCCTGCTCGCGGCCGCGGTAGTCGCCGCCTTTGACCGTGTCTTTGACGAAGCGGTCGATCGAGTCGTTGTCCACCTTGCGCGCCCTAGGCGAGTTGATGCCGCCCTGGGCGGCGATCGAGTGGGCCCGGCGCGGGACATCGTGGAACGAGTAGACATGCACGTCGTAGCCGAGTTCCCCGAGCGCGGCGGCGGCGCCGGCGCCGGCCAGGCCGGTGCCGACCACGATGACGCGGAACTTGGTCCGGTTGGACGGGTTGACCAGGTTGTAGTGCAGTTTGCGGTCGGTCCAGGCCTGGCGCGGGTGGACTGGCGGCACTTGGCCGTCCAGCGGCCGCCCAACCACCCGCAGGCGGTCCAGGCCCAGGCTGGCCGGGGTTTGGGGTTTGGTGGACTTGGGAGCGGTGCTCATAGTGT
Source organism: Bifidobacteriaceae bacterium (assembly GCA_031279575.1). The sequence goes on along the minus strand of JAITIG010000166.1, from coordinate 4,111 downwards.
GATGCCTCCTGCCAGAACCGCCAGCGGGATGGACGCGTTGCCCACCACCACGATCAGCGCGATCACGTCCGCCAGGAACAAGAACACGTTGCGGGTGCGGTGCGCGGTGCCGCCGAAGTCGTTGATCAGGGACCAGATGCCGTGGCTGAGGTGGATCGCAACCACCACCATCGCCACCACGTAGAAGATGGCGACATGGGGCCGCTCGAAGGAGTTGACCAGGTTGGCGTAGGCGTCGGTCACCAGGCCGCCCTCTGGCAGGCGGTAGGTCGCGGCGGAGGAGAACGCCTCCGAGTTGACCGCCCGGCCCAGCGTCAGGTCCAGCAGGTGGAAGACGATGAAAGCCAAGATCACCAGGCCGGACCAAATCATGGTGCGGCCGAACAGGTGGTGTTTGGTGCCGGTGACGGAGCGGGCGTGGGGGCCGCGGGCGCGGCGCCCTCTGAGCCAGATTGTCAGCCCGGCGTAGACGTGGAGCACCAGGCAGGCCGCCAGGGCGGCGCGGAACAGCCAGAGGAAGGTTTCGCCTGGGAGCAGTGGGTTGAGCAGGCCGCGCAGCCAGTGGGCGTACTCGTTGAAGTGCAGTTGCGGGTCGTCAGGCAAGTAGACCTTGAGGTTGCCTGCCAGGTGGAACAGCACGAACGCCACGAAAACAGAGCCGGTGGCGGCTTGGATTACTTTCAAGATCCAGGTTTGGGGACGCGGCGGCGGCGTGGCGGCGGGCCGCGCAGCCACTGGGATCTGGTCGGCGCCAGACCGCGTTTCGATCTGAGAACTCACTCAGGACCTCCATGATCATGGGGTTCGTTGGACGTGCGAGGGCAACTTCGTTCATCAAATCTACCTTAAGGCTGTGCCGAGGATTTCCGGCTGCCCACCTAAACCCCCTGGTCAGAGCCGATATTACGCCACGCCATTGATGCGTAATTCACGGCCTCGAGCCAGGGACGATGCCGCGCGGGCGGGGTGGCGCGGGACGCCGCCGCGCGGGCCGGGGAGGGGCGATGCCGCCCGGTCGGGGGGAGGGCGCCGCGCGGGTTGGAGCGCTGAGCGGGGCGGCGGCATCGGGCGGGCGGGGGTCAGGCGACGCGGACCGTTAACGCCAAGGGGTCCACCCAGGCGCGCAGGCGGCTGGCGCGGCCAACCAGCTCGCCGTCGATTTGGACCAGTTGATCCGATCCGCAGCGGACCTCGAAGGCCTCCGACTGCCGGTACCTCAGGCGCCCCGAGGCCCAGGCCGGCGACCAGCGGATGTGGAACGAGTGCAGCGCCACCTGGGCGGCCACGGCCGCCCAGCCCACCAGGCCGTGGCGGGTCTCGGCCATGACCAGGTCCAGCAGGCCGTCAGACAGGTCCGCGTCCGGCGCCAGCTGCAGGCCGGCCGGGAGCAGCCCGCAATTGCCGAACATGACCGAACGGGCGCTGACAACCCGGGCGACGGCATCGTCCGTGTCGGCGTCGACTGTCACCGCCACCTTGATGGGCTTGTCCGCCAAATGGGTGAAACCGCTGATGAAGTAGGCCGGCCAGCCGAGCCGCCGCTTCAAGGCGCTGTCCGTGCCGGAGACCATGGCGGCGTCGAAGCCCAGGCCCGCGATAACCAGAAAAACCTCGCTGCCAAACACCAGCCCGCCGGACGCGTCCCAGGCCCGCAGGTGGCCGACGTCGATCTGGCGGCGCCGGCCGGTCAGCGCCACCTCGAGGGCGTCGCGGGCGTAGAGCAGCGGCAGTTTCAGGTTGCGGGCCAGCAGATTGGCGGTGCCCAGCGGCACCACGCCCATCGGCACGCCCTGGCCCGCCAAACCGGCCGCCACCGCCCGCACGGTGCCGTCGCCGCCGGCCGCCACCACCGTGCTAACCCCGGCTTGGCGGGCGGCCTCGGCGGCCTGGCGGGTGCCCGGCGAATCGATTGTGGTCTCCAGCCACAATGGCTCGCCCAGGCCCAGGCTTTGGCACATGGCGTGGGCTGCCAGCTTGAAATCGGTGTAGCCGGGCTTGGTCGGGTTGGCCACAATGGCCACCCGGTCAAGCTGGCCTGAGTCGCGCTTGAATTGCGCCGCCCGGGCCAAGGTGCGCTGGGCGCGGCGCAGCCGGGCCGAGGCGGTGACGGCCGCCACCCCGCCCACCAGGCCAACCAGCCCGCCAACCGCTGCCACCCACTCCGGCCAGTTCATCCCCCTATTGTGCCCGCCGCGGCGCGTTTGCGGCAGTTGGCAGCCCGGCCCGCGCGGCTGGCCGGCCCGCCGGGCTGCCAAATGCCGGGCCCGCCGGCCCGCCGGGCCCGCCGGGCGCCGGGCGGCGGAGCTATCGGCTGGGGCGGCGGTTTGTCTGGTAGCGTGCCGAAGTGCCCGCCTTGGTCATCATCCCGACCTACAACGAGCGCGCCTCGCTGCCGGGCGTGATAGCGCGGCTGCGCCAGGCCGTCCCAGCGGCCCACATATTGGTGGCCGATGACGCCAGCCCGGACGCCACCGGCCAGTGGGCCGAGGCCGCCGCCCAGGCAGACAGCCACCTCCACGTGCTGCACCGGGCCGCCAAGCAGGGCTTGGGCAAGGCCTATCTGGCTGGCTTCGCCTGGGGTTTGGAACGCGGCTTCGACCCGCTGGTTGAGATGGATGCCGATGGCTCGCACCGCCCGGAGCAGTTGCCGTCGCTGCTGGCCGCCCTGGACCAGGGGGCCGATCTGGTGATCGGGTCGCGCTGGGTCAAGGGCGGCGAGGTGCTCAATTGGCCCAAGCGCCGCGAATGGCTCTCGCGCGGCGGCAACCTTTATGTCGCGCTGATGTTGGGGCTGGGCGTCAAAGACGCCACCGCCGGGTTCCGGGTTTACCGGGCGGCGCTGCTGCGCCAGTTGGACTTGGCGGCCGTCGACGCCCACGGCTACGCCTTCCAGGTGGGTATGACCAGGGCGGCCCGCCAGGCCGGGGCCCGCCTGGCGGAGGTTCCGATCAGCTTCCCGGAGCGCCAGGCGGGCGTCTCGAAGATGAGCGGGGCGATTGTGCGCGAGGCCATGTGGCTGGTGACAAAGTGGGGCCTGGCCCGCCATTGGGCGGCGCTGACGGGCCGGCGCCCGCCCGGGGCGGCCCCCTGACGGGGAGCCCGCCGGCGGGGGTAGGCTTGGGCGAAACCTGACCGGACGACGAAGCGAGGCGGGCGTGAGCCACCGAATCTGCCATTGCCACCCGTCGTTTGCGCCGCGCCGCCCAACCGCGAGGACTAAGCCATGACAACGACGCACTTCGGGACCGCCTACGCGCCCACCCGGGAGGGGGCCGCAGATCGCTCCGGGCCGGCCCGCTGGGTTGAGCTTTGCGGTTTGACCGAGCGCGGGCCCGCGCTCGCCGTCCATGAGGAAGCCGTGGTGATAGGCGGGGCGGCGCTGCTGGCGCCCGGCGCCCGGGCCGAGGGCTGGCTGCCGCTGGGCGGGGAGGGTTTGCCGCTGGCGGTGGTGGACGGCATGGGCGGGCAGGCCGGCGGCAGCGCCGCCGCCGGAGTGGTGGCGCACATCGTGGCGACCGAGACCGCCCGGGTGGACGATGCCGTCTGGTCGCCCTGGTTGGAGGATGTCGCCAACCGGGTCGCCGCCGCCGGCGAGGCTTGGGCGACGCCGCAGATGGGGGCCGCCCTGGCGGTGATGCGGCTGTGGGCGGACCGCTTGGAGCTGGCCAGCGTGGGCGACTGCCGCATCTATTGGGCCCACGGCGGCGAGGTGGAGCAGTTGACGGTGGATGACCGCGTGCCTGGCAGCGGTCCGGCGGTGACCCAGTACCTGGGTTGCGCGGGGCACCGGCTGGAGCCGCATTTGCGGGCCGAGGGCTTGGGGCAGGGCGAGGTGCGCTTCGCGTTGTGCTCCGACGGGCTCTCCGACGCCCTGCCGCCGGGCGAACTGGCTGGCGCCTTGGCCGCCGGCGGCCGCGCCTGGGATATTTGCGACCGCCTGGCCGCCGCGGTGTGGGCTTGCGGCGCCTATGACAATTTCTCTTTGGTGGTGGCCTCGGTGGGCGCGCTGGGCGCCCCCGCCCCGCTTGACCGCCCCGGCCTGCGCCTGAACTAGCCCTCGCCCCGCCGGTCCCCGGCGTGCCGCGGCATCGGCCTGGCGCGCGGCGGCATC
>JAITIG010000155.1 GCA_031279575.1 Bifidobacteriaceae bacterium | reverse complement strand
CCGGGCGGGCAAAACAGGCCCGTGGTCAAACTGCCTATAACAAGCGGATTCGCCCCGTTACAGGCAGTTTGACCACACGCGGCCCGCCCCCGCCAACCCGCCCAACGGCAAACTCCCAGGTCACAGCGCCGCCCCCGCAAGCGGGCAAAACAGGCCAGTGGTCAAACTGCCTATAACAAGCGGATTCGCCCCGTTACAGGCAGTTTGACCACACCCGGCCCGTCCCCGCCAACCCGCCCAACGGCATACTCCCAGGTCACAGCGCCGCCCCCGCAAGCGGGCAAAACAGGCCCGTGGTCAAACTGCCTATAACAAGCGGATTCGCCCCGTTACAGGCAGTTTGACCACGTCCCTCGGGTGCTGGGCTGGCACTGGCCGGGCACCGCCGATCAGGGGCCGGGCGGGGGCTTGCGGGATCGGACCATGGCGGGCGGAATCGGCGCGATGGTCCGATCCGTCGCGGGCGGCGGCCCCCGGCCGCGCCGGGCCGGGACGCTGACCTGGGTAAACGCGGGCAGCGGCTGCCGGCCGCACCACCGCCGGGCCGGTGACCAGGGCGGACGCGGGGGGCAGCGGTCGGGGGCCCGGCGGGGGCGGGGCTGGGAGTTAGGGGGTTAGGGCTTTTACTAGGGACAGGGCGCCGGGTTTGGAGAGGACCTGGTTGGCGTTGCCGCACTTGGGGGACTGGATGCAGGAGGGGCAGCCGGCCTCGCAGCCGCAGGACTCGAGCCGATCCCGCACGGCCGCCAGCAACGCCGCCCGGGCTTGGTAGGCGCGCTCGGCGAACCCGGCGCCGCCGGGCACGGCATCGTGAATGAAAATCGTGGCCTGGCCGGTGTCGGGGTGGGCGGGGGTGGACAAGCCGCCCAGATCCCACCGGTCGCAGGTGGCCAGCAGCGGCAATAGCCCGATGGCGGCGTGCTCGGCCGCGTGCAGCGCCGCCGGGACCTCCTCCGGCCCGAGCCCCGCCCGGGCCAGGGTGGCGGCGGGCAACGTGACCCAGGCGGCGGCCGTGCGCAGAGTCGATTCCGGCATCTCCAGAGCCACCGTGCCAAGCCGCTCCGAGCCCGGATCGCGCAGCCGCATATAGCCGGTGACCTGCGATGTCACATCCACCAGGCCAAAATGCCAGGTGGCCTGGGCGTCCGCCTGGGTGGCGTGCTCGGCCACCACGGCGACTTGCGTCCGGTCCAGCGGCATGGTCCGGTGGCCCGGCTTGGCCCGCTCCAGCAAGGCCAGGCCGCCCGCCAAATCCAGTTCCACCACCAGAAAAGTGAGGCCTTGGTGCAGGTAGACGGCGCCCGGGTGGGCCGCAGCCGGCGCCCGAGAGGCCTCGACTGTGCCCAGCACCTGCCCGGTGGCCGCCTCCACCAACTGCACCAGGCCACCGCCGGCGCCGCGCAGATCGGTCAGGTCGGTGGCCCGCTCCGGCAGCACCCAGAACCAGCGCTGGCCGCGGCGGCGCAACGCGCCGGTCGCCGCCAACGACTCCGCCACTTGGCCGGCCGCGGGGTCTAGGGCGGCGAGTTCGGGCTGGTCAAGGGGCCATTCTGCGGCGGCGGCCGCCAGATGGGGGGCCATCACATAGGGGTTGGACGGGTCAAACACGGCCGCTTCGAGGGGCGCTGCCAGGACTGCGTCCGGGTGGTCCACCAGGTAGCAGTCCAGCGGGTCGAGGCCGGCGATCCACACCGCCAACCCGTCCGACCCGGCCCGGCCGGAACGGCCCGCCTGCTGCCGCAACGCCACCAGGGTCCCCGGCCAGCCGGCGATCAGCACCGCGTCGAGCCCGGCCACATCTATGCCCATCTCCAGGGCGGAGGTGGACACCAGCCCCAGCAGGGTGCCGTCTTTGAGATGGCGTTCCAGCTCGCGCCGCTCTTCTGGCAGGTACCCGCCCCGGTAGGTGGCGAGCCGCCCGGCGCCGGCCGCCCCGCCCAGCAGCATGCGGGCGGCCTGCGCCACCGCTTCCGCCGAGTAGCGCGACCGCACAAATGCCACCGTCCGCGCGCCCACGTCCACCAGCCCGGCCAGCAGCCGCGCCGCCTCCGCAGGCGCCGACCGCCGCCCGCCCGATGCCGCCGCCTCGCCTTCCCCCCCGCCCCCGCCTCCCGGCCCGCCCGCCGCTGAAGCGGCCTGAACCGGTGAGGCCCAGTCCCCGCCGCCTACCCGCCCACTACCCCGGCAGCCGGAATCCGCCGACTGGGCCAACTCCGGCCGGGCGGAATCTGCGGGCTGGGCCAACTCCGGCCGGCCGGCCCCGGCCGCAGCCGAGAGTTGCCGGGCGGCATCCGGCGCGGCCGGGTCGGGTCGGCCACCTGCGGGATCGGCGGCGGGGGCGGGCAGTTGCCAGGCGGCATCGGGCGCGGCTGGCTCGGTGGCGGCCGGCGCGGCTCGGCCACCCGCAGGCTCGGCGGCGGGGGCGGGCAGTTGCCAGGCGGCATCCGGCGCGGCCAACCCAACGGCGGTCGGGTCGGGGCGGCCACCGGCGGGATCGGCGGCGGGGGCGGCGAGTTGCCAGGCGGCATC
>JAITIG010000119.1 GCA_031279575.1 Bifidobacteriaceae bacterium | reverse complement strand
TTCGGCACCCTCAGCCAGGCGCTGTTCGCGGACATGGACCCGGCCGGCAAAATCAAGATGGCCGCCATCGCCGCCACCCTGGCCTCGATCTGCGGGGCGGTCGCGGTCGTCATCGGCGGCCTGGCCTCGGATCGCACCCGCTCGCGCTTCGGCAAACGCAAGCCATGGATACTGGCCGGCTCGCTGTTCGGCGCCTCGGCCATGCTGGTGGTCCCCTTCACCGACAGCTTCGGCATCGTGGTGGCCGTCATCGCCTGCCAGCAGATCGGCTGCAACGTGCTGGTGGCGGGCCTGTCCGCGCTGCTGCCAGACCGCGTCCACCCCAACCTGCTGGGCCGCGCCTCGGCCCTCAGCGGCCTCGGCAACCTGCTGGGCGGCGCGCTGGGCGGGCTGGTGGCGGCCGGGTTCATCGCCGTCCCCCGGCTGGGCCTGGCGCTGACCCCGTGGACCATGGTGATCGCCGCCATCGTGCTTTGCTGGCTGCTGCCGACCATCCCGAGCCGGGGCGAGCCGGCCCAGCCGCTGTCCGCGGGCGCCTTGCTGAAGGCGCTGCGCCCGCCCGGCGACCGCGACTTCTGGCTGGTGTTCGCCGGCCGGGTCTGCTTCCTGCTGGGGCTGTTGACCACCTTCGCCTACCAGTTGTACATCCTGACGGACTATTTCAAGGCCGACGCGCCCACCACCAAGCAGATGGTGGCCCTGTCCGGTGTGCTGCTGGCCGTTGGCGCCGGGGTCTTCACGGTCATCATGGGACCGCTGTCGGACCGCGCGGGGCGGCGCAAGCCGTTCGTGATCGGGGCCGGGATTGTCGGCGCCGGCGGGGTGGCGCTGCTGCTGACCTCGCACAATGTGGTGGTCTTCCCGGTCTCCATCAGCGCGCTGTCGGTCGCCTACGGCACGTTCATCTCGGTTGACCAGGCGCTGATGGTCCAAGTCCTGCCCAACCAGGACCACGCCGCCCGCGACCTCGGCTTCCTGACGGTGGCGAACACCGCGCCGGGCATCTTGGCGCCGGGGCTGGCCGGGTTGCTGGTCGTCATCGCCGGGTATCCGGCGGTGTTTGTGGGCGGGCTGGTCCTGACCGCCCTGTCCGGGGTGTTCCTGCTCGCCGTCAAGAGAGTTCGGTGAGCCCGATGCCGTCCGCCCCGCCGTCCGCCCCGCCGTCCGCCCCGCTTCTCGCCCCGCGGCCGCGCTGCGGTTTTCGCCCCCGGGTCTGGGCCGCGTGCCGCGGCTGCCCCGCAGTTTTCGCGCTGCGGCCGCCCTGCGGTCTTCGCCCCCGGGTCTGGGACGCGGTGCCTCCGCCCGCTCAAGCTCTCATTGGCTCCCCTGTCGGCTCCGCTCGGCGGCGCGGCCGCGCGGGGGCGCCTTGATGTCAACCAACTGCCGAACTAACTAAGGAGTCAGCTATGCCTCTCGATCCAATTCTCGTCCCGCTGGTAGACGCCCTGCGGGCGGACCTGCCGGACCTGCCGATCGAAGTCGAGCGCGCCACTGCGGAGGCCAACTCGGCCGCCCAGGTCGGGGTCGCCATCGAACCCGCTCCGGAAGAGGTCGCCAGCGCTACCTTCTGGGTGCCTGGGCCGGCCGGCGCCCCGCCGGTCAAGGTCAAGGCCTATTGGACGGCCCAGTGGGCGGGCCGGCCGCGCCCCGGGCTGGTCTATTTGCACGGCGGCGGTTGGACCTTGGGCTCGGTCGACAGCGCCGAGAACCACGCCCACTGCGCCCACCTGGCCAAAGGCGCTGGCATTGTGGTGGTCTCGGTCGACTACCGGCTGGCGCCGGAGCACCGCTTCCCGGCCGGCCTGGAGGACTGCTACGCCGCGCTGGAGTGGGTGGCGGCCAACGCCGGGCTGATCGGCGTCGACCCAGAGCGGTTGGCGGTGGGCGGCGGGTCGGCTGGCGGCAACCTGACGGCCGCGGTCACCTTGAAGGCGCGCGACGAGGACGGCCCCAAAATCGCCTTGCAACTGCTTGAGGCCCCCGCCCTCGACTTCACCCTGTCCTCGCCGTCGATCCACGCCTTCGACGCCGAGTTCCCGGCCGTCGGCCGCATGGCGGAAAACCTCTGGCTGTCGTACTTGAACGATGCCAGCGAGCGCCGCGACCCCTACGCCTCGCCCCTGCTGGCCGAGAGCCTGGCCGGCTTGCCCCGCGCGGTCATCCTGACCTGCGAAATCGACCCGGTGCGAGATGACGGCGCGCGTTACGCCGCGCGCCTGCGGGAGGCAGGCGTCCCCGCCGAGCTGACTGAGTACGAGGGCCTGCTCCACGGCAGCTCGACCCTGACCCTGCTGCTGCCCGCCGCCCGCGCCTGGCGCGACCAGTGCGTCGCCGCCCTGCGCACCCTCTAGTCCAGCCCAAACCCCTAACACAAAATGGAACCGTCCCCATTTTGTGTTAGGGGAGGCAGGGCGGTCGGCATCGGCGGCTGGGTGGTCAAATTGACCGCAACGGGCTGGAATGCCTCCTTGCGGTCAGTTTGGCCACTGCGGCCCCGGGGGTGCTGCGGCCGCTGGGTTTGTGGCCTGGGGTGATGCTGGGGGGCGGGCGGTCGGCATCGGCCGCTGGGTGGTCAAATTGACCGCAACGGGCTGGAATGCCGCTGTGTTGTCTCGGTGTCTTGTGGTCAGTTTGGCCACTGCGGCTCCCGGGGGCGCTGCGGCCGCTGGGTTTGTGG
>JAITIG010000036.1 GCA_031279575.1 Bifidobacteriaceae bacterium | reverse complement strand
TCGACCGCGGGCTGGGATGAGGCGGCGGGCGCCGCCGAGCGCTGGGGGATTGGGCTGGTGCGGGGCATGGAGCTGTCCACCCGCCACCAAGGCGTCACCGTGCACATGCTGTCCTACCTGCATGACAGGTCCCACGCCGGCCTGGCCCAACTGCTGGAGCGGGTGCGCCAGGCGCGGCGGGAGCGGGCCCAGGCCATGGTGGAGCGCCTTGGCGCCGACTACCCGATCACTTGGGAGCGGGTGGCCCAGCGCGCGCCAGGCGCCACGCCTGTGGGGCGGCCGCACATTGCCGACGAGTTGGTGGCGCTGGGCGTGGCGCCAAACCGGGGCGCCGCCTTCGAGCGCCTGCTGCATCCGGGCGGGCCCTATTACGTGCGCTACTGGTCGGCGGAGGCGGTCGATGCCGTCCGGCTGATCCGCCAGGCGGGCGGTGTGCCGGTCTTTGCCCACCCGGGCTCGACGGCGCGCCAGCGGATAGTGGGGGACCAAGCCATCGCGCAGCTGGCCGGCGCGGGGCTGGCCGGCCTCGAGGTGCGCCACCGGGACAACCCGCCCGAGCAAAGAGCCCGCCTGGGGCGCTTGGCCGCCGAGTTGGGCCTGTTGGTGACCGGGTCCTCGGACTACCACGGCGCGGGCAAGCCGAACGCCTTGGGCGAGAACCTGACCGACGCCCCCACCCTGGCCGCCATCGCGGCCCAGGGGCGGCTGCCGCTGGTGGGGCAGGCGCCGCTAGCGGGCTGAGCGGCGCGCCGGGCGGGCTGGGCGGCGGCGGGGTCGGCTGGGCGGGGGCGCCACAATGGGACGGTGGGCGCCTATCCGCCAGATGACTCCGACCAGCCCTGGACCCGGGTCCGCGGGGCCGGCTACTGGCGTTCGCCGAGCCCGCGGCAAGTCCCGCCGCCGCTGACCGCGCCCGCGCCCCGGGACCCCGAGCAGCGCCGGGCGGGGGCCGGGGCAGGGCCGGACTGGGGGCCGCTCCACGAAGCCGCCGCCAGCGCCGCCAGCGAGGATGACGCGCCCGAGCTGCCGCGCCTCGACCAAGCCGCCCCGCGCGGGCCAGCCGCCCCGCCCGCCCCGCCGGCCCGCCCCCCGGCCGCCGCCTTGGGGCCCTACGCCGAACCCTCGGCCAACAGCTTGGACCCATTTGGCCGGCCGCTCATCGGGACAGGCGGCGGGCCCATGACCGGCCCGCCCAGCCCAGGGACCGCCCCGCCCAAACCCGGGTTTGGCCCGAACCCGGCCGGCGGGCCGCCCCGCGCGCCGGGCGCGCCGCCTGGGACAGGCGGGTTGACCTGGAACGCGAATCCCGGGCCGGGCGGCGCCTGGCCGGGCCAGGCCGGGGCCGCAATCGGCTGGGACGGCCCCGGCTGGGGCGAGCCGGCCCCGGCGGGCGCTGGGAGGCCGGGCGCGGCATCGGGCAGCGCCACGCCCTATGCGGGCTGGGGCGGAATGTACGGGCGGGCCAACCGGGCGCTGGAAGCAGGCGGGCGCGGCCCCCGGCGGCGGACCTGGGTCACCCTGGTGGGGATTGCGCTGGCCGCCGCCATGGCGATAACGCTGATCCGCTTTGTCTGGGACCTCGGCACACCGGATCGGCTGGCCGTGCCGCTGCCGCAAAACGTGGCCGTCCAAGCCAACGGCCTGCCCGAGGGCTACCAGTACGCCGCCTCCACCGGCGGCCGGGGCGATGAGCTGATCTGCGGACCGATCGCCTGGGAAACCCGCGGCGAGCTCCCACCCGGCGGCCTGTCAGCGGTTGAGGAGGCGGTCGACCTGCTGGGTCAGATGACCGGCCTGAGCGTGCGGCCGCGCCGCGAGGTGGACCTGGCGGCGGTCCGCATCACCTTCGAGTTTGTCTCCCAGGCGGAGCTGGCGGCGGCGGCCGGCGGCGGCGGCGAGGCCATTGGGCTGGCCATGACCACCCACGGGGCCGCCGGCATCTACGGCTCGGAGATCTTGCTGAGCCAGCCGTACTTCGAGGCGGCGCTGCGGCTGGGCAGCGACGATGGCGTCCTGGTGGTGCTGCACGAGTTGGGGCACGCGCTCGGCCTAGACCACTCGGTGGACCCGAAATCGCTGATGTATCCGGAGTTGTCAGACAAGACGCGGATCACCGACGCCGACGTGGTGGCCTTCAACACCGCCGCGCCGGACTGCTGAGAGGGGGCCTGGTTTGGCTGGTTCGGCTGGTTTGGCTGGTTTGGCTGGTTTGGCTGGTTCGGCTGGTTCGGCCGGCTTGGTTGAGACGCGCCTGGGGCGCCTGGCGCGCTGGGCGGTGGCGGTGGCGGTGATAGGCGTGCTGGCGGCGGTGGCGGCCGCCACCGCCTATTGGTCCTCCTGGCGGCTGTTTGGCCGCTGGTGGGTGGCGGCGGCCCTGGGGCTGGGGCTGATGATGCTGGCCGCGCGGCTGCTGGGCGGCTGGGCGCGGCGGCGCTGGCGGGCGCTCAAGGCGCCGGGCTGGGCACTGCCGGCGGCCTTGTTCGCGGTTTTCTTCGCGGTCAAGCTGGCCGCCGCCTTCGGGCTGAAAACAGAGCAGCGGTCAGACTTCCTGGTGGTCTACCAGGCGGCCCAGGACATCGCGGACGGCGATTTCAGCTTCAACCAGATCCCGTACTGGGACTTTTTCGCCTACCAGACGCCGTTCGCGCTCTACGAGGCGGCCGTGCTGCGGCTCAGCGGCGGTTCCATGGCTCCTTTGCTGGTGGTTGGCGCGGCCGCGATGGCGGGCGTCAACCTGATGGTGTACCTGGCGGGCCGGCGGATGGCCGGCTCGGCGCTGGCGGGGCTGTGCGCCAGCGGAGCCTACCTGGTGTTCACCGACCCCTACCTGTACGCGCCAACCTTGAGCTCAGACCACCTCTCGACCTTCCTGGCCTACCTGGGCGCCTACATGGCGCTGGCCGCCATGTGGCCTGCGGCCGGGTGGCGGGGGCGGGCGGGCGCCGGGGGGCGGCCGGGGGCGCGGGCCTGGCGGCCGGGGCGGCCACGAGCCGCCTTGGCCCTGGGCGGCGGGCTGGTCTTGGCGCTGGCAAACCTGGCCCGGCCGCTCGGCCCGGTGGTGTGGGCGGCGCTGGTCGCGGCCGCCCTGGCGGCGGTGTTGGTGGCGCGCCGCCGGGGCCGGCCGCAGCGGCACCTGGGGCCGGCCCTGCTGGCGCTGGCGCTGGCGGCCGGGGTCTACGCCGGCGCCATCGCAGTGGTGGACCAAGCGGTTCGCGCCAGCGGCGTCAACCCGGCCGGAGTCCGCTCCGGGTTGCCGGAATGGAAATTTGTGCTCGGTTTGGAAGGCCCGCAGGGCGCGGCCGCCGATTTCGCCGCCATCGGCGCCTACGGCGAACAGATGCTGCCCGGCGCCCGCGAGACAGCCCAGGCCGCGCTGGCGCGCAACCTGCGCGATCTGCCCGCCAACTGGAAGGTGATCCTCGAACGCCAGGTCCGGCTGCTGTGGGTGAGGCACGATGACGCCATCTGGGCCTTCAACCCGCAACTGGCCGAGATGCCGCTGACGGGCATCCCGCAGGCGCGAACCGACACCTTGGCCTACCTGATGGTGGCCGCCGAACGCGGCTTGTTCCTGCCGGTGGTGATTCTGGCCGGGTTGGGCGCCGCCCGCCTGGCCTGGCGGCGGCGCTGGGGCCGCGCCGCCTTGTTCTGCGCCTGCTTCATAGTCGCCTACGCCGCCATCCACCTGGTGATCGAAGCCCAGCCGCGCTACCGCTACCCCGTGATGCCCGCCATCTTCGCTTTGACAGCCCCCGCCTGCGCGGCGGTGGCAGACCCGGCCCGCCGGGCGCCGGCCCGCCGGGCCGGGCCGCGCGCCCCGGGCTAGCGCTGGGCGGAGCCGGCCGCCGGCTGGCCGGCGCGGGTGCGCCGGCGGCGGTTGCGCCGCCTCGGCTTGGGCTCGCCGCCGCCGGCCGCGCCCGGGTCGGAGCGCTCGGAGCGCTCGGAGCCGGCCGCGGCGCCGGAGGGGCGGGCCTCGGCGCGGGCGCGGGCTTTGGACCGCCCGTCCGCCGCCGCGGGCGGACGCCGCCTGCGGCCATCTGAGCGGCCGGAGCCCGCCCCGGGCCGGCGCCGGCCGCCGGTCTCGCCCAAGTCCTCCCACTCCTCGGCCTCCAAGCCGGCCGCGGTGCGCTGGGCTTTGGGCAGGTAGCCGGTGGCGTCGCGGGGAATGTCCAAGTCGGCGAACAGGTGGTCGGAGGTGTGGTATGTCTCCGGGGGCTGCGGCTGGCCTATCTCCAAGGCCTTGTCGATCAAGGACCAGCGGGGCACGTCATCCCAATCGACAAACGTCACCGCCGTGCCCTTGTGGCCGGCCCGCCCGGTGCGGCCGGTGCGGTGGAGGTAGATTTTCTCATCCTCGGGGCACTGGTAGTTGATGACGTGGGTGACATCGTCCACGTCGATGCCGCGCGCCGCCACGTCGGTGGCCACCAGCACATCCACCTTGCCTTTGCGGAAAGCGCGCAAGGCCTGCTCCCGGGCGCCCTGGCCGAGGTCGCCGTGGATGGCGGCGGCCGCGAAGCCGCGCTCAGCCAACTCCTCCGCCAGGCGGGCGGCGGTCCGCTTGGTGCGCGCGAAGATGATCACCCGGCCGCGCCCCCGGGCTTGCAGGATGCGCGCGATCACCTCCACCTTGTTCATGGCGTGGACCCGGTAGACCACCTGGTGGATGTTTTGCACCGTGGCGCCGGCGTCATCTGGGTCCTGGGCCCGGATGTGGGTGGCCTGGGTCATGTGGCGCCGCGCCATGGCCACCACCGGCCCCGGCATGGTGGCCGAGAACAGCATGGTGTGGCGGGCCGCCGGGGTGGCGGAGAGCAGCCGCTCGACATCGGGCAAGAAGCCTTGGTCGAGCATTTCGTCGGCCTCGTCGAGGACCACGGTGCGGGCGTGGGCCAGCGTCAGGTGGCGTTGGTTCAGCAGGTCGATCATGCGGCCCGGCGTGCCCACCACGACGTCGACGCCGGCTTTGAGGGCCTCGATTTGCGGCTCGTAGGCGCGGCCGCCGTAAACCTGGAGGATGCGCACGCTCCGCTTGGAGGCGGCCGTGCCCAAGTCGGTGGCGACCTGCACCGCCAACTCCCGCGTCGGCACGATGACGACGGCTTGCGGCGCGCCCGGCTGCGGCAGGTCCTCGTAGCCCGGCTCGCCCGGGGAGAGGACTTTTTGCAGCAGCGGGATGCCGAAGCCGAGGGTTTTGCCGGTGCCGGTTTTGGCTTGGCCGATGATGTCGTGCCCGGCCAGGGCCACCGGCAGGGTCTCCGCCTGAACCGGGAAGGGGTGGGTGATGCCGGCCTCGGCCAGGGCTTGGACGACGCGCGGGTCGACTTGGAAGTCAGCGAAAGTGGGTTGGGGGGTGGCGGTCTCAGCAGTCAAGAAACAGTCCTATTCTGTGTTCGGTGGCGGCGCGGGGACCCGTTTGGGCCCAGGCCACGCCGGGCAGCCGATCGCACAGTTCTTCGGTTAGCTTGTTCCTTGCGGCCGGTCAGCCCTTCGTTTGCGCGCCCAGTCTACGCCTGCCGCCGCGGGTGGGCTTGGCGCCCCGCCGGCGCCGGCGCCGTTTTCGCTACCGGCGTGGGCTGTGGGCTTGGGTCTTGGCGGGCGGGGTGCGGACGGCATCGCGCAGGCGGGCTGCGGACGGCATCGCGCAGGCGGGGTGCGGGCGGCGCCGCGCAGGCGGAGGGCGGGCGGCATCGCGCAGGCGGGCTGCGGGCGGCATCGCGCAGGCGGGCTGCGGGCGGCATCGCGCAGGCGGGCTGGCTGGGGCTGTTTGGTCAG
>JAITIG010000235.1 GCA_031279575.1 Bifidobacteriaceae bacterium | reverse complement strand
GGGCCTGCGCACCGGCCAGAAGCTGGGCCGATCCGGGCTGCTGAGCGTGGGACCGGTCAAAATCATGGCCGACGGCTCGCTCAACACCCGGACCGCCTGGTGCTGCGACCCCTACCCCGCAATGAGCGGACCCGAGGCCCACGGCATCGCCGCCCACCAAGGCGCGCAGCTGCGGGACTTGATGCGCCGGGCGGCGGCGGGCGGGCTCAAGCCGGCCGTACACGCCATCGGCGACCGGGCCAACGCCGAGGTGCTGGACGCCTTCGCGGAGGTGGGCTGCGGCGGCCGGATTGAGCACGCCCAACTGCTGCGGCGTTTGGACGTGGCCCGGTTCGCGCCGCTGCGGGTGACCGCCTCAGTCCAACCCGAGCACGCCATGGACGACCGCGACGTGGCCGAACGCCACTGGCCGGACAGCTACGAGCGGGCTTTCCTGCTGCGCTCGCTGCTGGCCGCCGGGGCCCGCTTGGCCTTCGGCTCGGACGCGCCGGTGGCGCCGCTGGACCCGTGGGTGGCGATCGCCGCCGCCGTCACCCGCAGCCGCGATGGCCGCGAGCCGTGGCAGGCCGGCCAGGCGATCACCGTGCGGCAAGCCATCATGGCCTCATCGCGGGGCCGGCTGACACCGCGGGTGGGCGAGGTCGCCGACCTGCAACTGGTGCCGGCCAACCCCCTGGCGGTCAGCCGCGACCAACTGCGGCGCATGCCGGTGGCGGCAACTTGGCTGGCCGGGCGTTTGACCCACAGAGCCATTTGACCAGAACCATTTGACCAGAACCATTTGACCGGCGAAACCAATTCGCCACCGGGCTCAAGGAGGAGACAAGCATGACGGATGTGCTGGCCCACAACTACGCGCCCCTGCCCGTGACGCTGACCAGCGGCCAAGGCGTCTGGGTCAAAGACGTGGCAGGCCGGACCTACCTGGACTGCCTGGCGGCTTACTCGGCGGTCAACTTTGGCCACGGCCACCCCGAGTTGGTGGCGGCCGCCCACCGCCAACTCGACCGGCTGACCTTGACCAGCCGGGCCTTCGACAACGACCAGCTCGAGCCCTTCGCGCGGGAGCTGACCGCCCTGACCGGCACGCAAATGATGCTGCCCATGAACACCGGGGCCGAAGCCGTCGAATCGGCCATCAAAGTGGCCCGGGCCTGGGCCGAGCGGGTCAAAGGCGTGGCCGAGAACCAATCCAACATTGTGGTGATGGACCAGAACTTCCACGGCCGGACCACCACCATTGTCTCGTTCAGCTCCGATGCCCTGGCGCGGCGCAACTTTGGGCCCTTCACCCCCGGTTTCAGGTCCGTCCCGTTTGGCCAGGCGGACGCTTTGGCGGCCGCCCTGGATCAGAACACGGCCGCCATTTTGCTAGAGCCGGTCCAAGGCGAGGCCGGCGTCATCATCCCGCCGGCGGGGTATTTGGCGAAGGCCCGGGCCTTGGCCGAGGCGGCCGGCGCGTTGCTGGTGGTAGATGAGATCCAGGCCGGGCTGGGCCGCACCGGGGCCGTCCTGGAGTCCGGCCGCCAAGGCGTCCAAGCCGACCTGATCTGCCTCGGCAAAGCCCTGGGCGGCGGCATTGTGCCAACTTCCGCGGTGGTGGGGCGGGCCGAGGTGCTGGGGGTGCTGCGGCCCGGCGAGCACGGCTCGACCTTTGGCGGCAACCCGCTGGCGGCGGCCGTGGGGCGGGCCGTGGCCGGGCTGCTGCGGGACGGCTGGCCGCAGGCGGCGGCGCGCCAGCGCGGCGCCCAGCTGCGGGCCGGGTTGGACCAGTTGGGCGGCCTGGGGGTCGAGGCCGTCCGCTGTGTCGGCCTGTGGGCCGGGTTGGACATCGACCCGGCTTTGGGCACCGCCCGCCAGGTCTGCCTGCGCTTGGCCGATGAGGGCGTGCTAGCCAAAGACACCCACCGCCAAACCATCCGCCTGGCCCCGCCCCTGGTGATCAGCCCGGACCAGATAGACCAGCTGCTGGCCGCGCTGCGCCGGGCGCTGCGCGCCCAAGCCCGCTAGCGGCGCCCCCCGGCCGGGGCCCCCAGCGGGCCCCCGGCGGCGCTTCCCGGCGGCGCCCCAGCGAGCCCCGGCGGCGCCCCCAGCGAGCCCCGGCGGCGCCCCCAGCGGACCCCGGCGGCGCCCCCAAGCGGAATCTAGCCGCTGGCCCGGGGGCCGGAGTAGATGGCCTGGCCGGGCGCGATCGGCTCGTTCCACAACTCGGGCACCGTCACCAACTCGTAGCCCTTGGCCTTGAGCCCGGCCACGATGCCGGGCAGCGCCTCAATCGTCTCCGCCACCGTGTCATGCATCAGGACAATCGAGCCGGGCCGCGAGTCGTCGATGCCGTGCTGGGTGATCTGGGCGACATCGTGGCTGGACCAGTCCTGGGTGTCGACATCCCACAAAATAAACGTCATGCCCTCGCAGGCGGCCAAGATCTCATCGTTCCAACTGCCGTAAGGCGGGCGCACCAAAATGGTCTCCACGCCGCTGGCGTCCTTGATCGCGTCCGCTGTGCGCCGGGCGTCCTGGCAGGCCTCGGCCGGGCTGCGCCGCTTCATGTCCTGGTGGTTCCACGAATGCCCGCCCAAGGCGTGGCCCGCCTCGGCCTGGCGGCGCACCAGCTCCGGGCGGCTGGCCGAGTTCTGGCCGGTGTTGAAGAAGGTGGCTCTGACCCCCAGGGCCGCCAACTGGTCCAGCAGCGCGGCATCGAAAGCCGAGGGGCCGTCATCGAAGGTCAAGGCCACGCAGGGCACCTGCGAACAGTCCACCTGGCTGGCCACCGGCGCGGGCGGCTCGGGCGGCTCGGGCTCGGCCGGGGGCGGCGGCGCCTTGGACACCTCCAGCGGGGCCGGCGCCGTGGTGGTGGTGAGCGGGGCCGGCGCCGCGCTGCGGGCCGGACGCGGCAGCATGAAGGCGAAGGCCAGCAGGCCCAGGCACAACACGGCGACCACCACCGGCGCCGAGGCCTGCCAATACCGCTTCCGCCTTGCCCCCGATCCCATCTGCCGGTCACATCCTTCCCATCAGCGGCGCCCGGGACCACTGCCGATCCGCGCTTTGCGCCACTGCCATTGTGGGCGATCTCTAAAGGAATCATGGTCCGCCCAGGGGGTGATTCTCAAATCCAGAGCGCGGCGTCCTCCAACAGGCCCTGGTCGCGGGCTTTGACGCGGCGGGTCCGGCCGGGCACCCCCACCACCACGCCGCCGGGCGCGACATCGTGCACCACCACCGAATTGGCGCCCACCCGGGCGCCGTCCCCAACCTGGATCGGTCCCAGCACCTTGGCCCCGGCGCCGATGGTGACGCAGTTGCCCAAGGTGGGGTGGCGCTTGCCTTTGACCATGGAGCGCCCGCCCAGCGTGACGCCGTGGAACAGCAGCACGTCATCGCCCACCTCGGCGGTCTCCCCGATCACCACCCCCATGCCGTGGTCGATGAACAGGCGCCGCCCGAGCCGCGCGCCGGGGTGGATCTCCACGCCGGTCAAGCACCGGACCAGCTGGGAGATCAGGCGGGCGGCCAACTTCAAGGACGGCTCGCGCCACATCCGGTGGGTCAGGCGGTGCGCCCACAGGGCGTGGACGCCCGGGTAGGCCAGCGCCACCTCGATCTTGGTGCGGGCCGCCGGGTCGAGGCGCTGGGCGGTCGCCAGGTCCTCGCGCAGCAGCTGCCAAAAGCGTTTGGCCCCCTGGGCGGTGATTGGCAGCGGTGCGGTCATAGCCTCAATTATCGCCCCCCGCCGGGCTCAGTCGACCAGGTCCGAATACAGCACCGTGGACAGGTAGCGCTCCCCGAAGTCGGGGACGATGACGACAATGACCTGCCCGGCCGCCTCCGGCCGCTGGGCGTAGGCCAAGCCGGCCGCCAAGGCCGCCCCAGAGGAGATCCCGACCAGCAGCCCCTCCTCGGTGGCGGCGGCCCGGGCGGTGGCGATGGCGTCGTCGGAGGCCACCTGGATGACCTCGTCGTAGATCTCGGTGTCCAAGACCTCGGGCACAAAGTTGGCGCCGATGCCCTGGATCTTGTGCGGGCCGGCTTTGCCCTCAGACAGCAGCGGGGATTCGGCCGGCTCGACGGCGATGATCTTGAAGGACGGCTTGCGGGCCTTGATCACCTGGCCCACGCCGGTGATGGTGCCGCCGGTGCCGACCCCGCCCACCACGACATCGACCAGGCCGTCGGTGTCGGCCCAGATCTCCTCGGCCGTGGTGCGGCGGTGGATCTCCGGGTTGGCCTGGTTGGCGAACTGGCGCGCCAGGATGGCGCCGGGGCGCTCGGCGGCGATCTTCTCCGCCGCCGCCACCGCGCCCTTCATGCCTTCGCCCGCCGGGGTCAGGACCAGTTCGGCGCCAAAGGCGCGCAGCAGCGCCCGGCGCTCCTTCGACATCGACTCCGGCATGGTCAACACCACGCGGTAGCCCCGCGCGGCGCCCACAAAGGCCAGCGCGATGCCCGTGTTGCCGCTGGTGCCCTCGACGATTGTGCCGCCCGGCCGCAGTTCGCCGGCGGCCTCGGCGGCATCGACGATGGCCACGCCGATGCGGTCTTTGACGCTGCCGGCCGGGTTGTAGAACTCAAGCTTGGCCAGCACCTGGGCGCCTGGGGCGGCTTTTTGGGCCAGGCGGCCCAGGCGGACCAGCGGGGTTTGGCCGGTGATCTGGGAGGCGTCGGCGTAGATTTTGGACATGTTGGGCTCCTTGTCGGGCTAGGGGGCTGGTGGCTGGCTGGTGGCTAGCTGATTTTCCGATCACAGTTGTAGTTGGCCCGGCGCGGCCAGTCCGGCGCTTCCACCGGCCGGACGCTTGTAAAGCCGCGGCGGGGCCGGCCTGGGCCCCAGGCGGCTCGCCAGACGGCTCGCCAGGCGGCTCACCAGATGGTGACGCGCCGCTCGGGCGCCAGGTAGAGCGCGTCTGCCGGCTCCACCCCGAAGGTGTCGTAGAACAGGTCCAGGTTGGACACCACGCCGTTGCAGCGAAACCGCGGCGGCGAGTGCGGGTCGACCGCCAGCATGGTGGCCTCCTGCTCGGGGCGGGTCTTTTGGCGCCAGCACTGGGCCCAGCCGTAGAAGAACCGCTCGGCCGCGCCCAGGCCGTCGACCACCGGCCCGGCGGCCAGGCCGGCCCGCCTCAAGGCGATTTGGTAGGCCCGCCAGGCGATCGCCAGCCCGCCCAGGTCGCCGATGTTCTCCCCCACCGTCAAAGCCCCGTTGACGCGCCGGGGCCCGCCCGGCAGCTCGATCTGGTACTCGTCGTATTGGCTGATCAGCGCTTTGGTGCGGGCTTCGAAAGCGGCCCGGTCTTGGTCGGTCCACCAGTCGGCGAGGCGGCCCGCGCCATCGTACTTCGAGCCCTGGTCGTCGAAGCCGTGGCCGATCTCGTGGCCGATCACCCCGCCGATGCCGCCGTAGTTGGCGGCGTCCTCGGCCTGGGCGTCGAAGAACGGCGGCTGCAGGATGGCCGCCGGGAAGACGATCTCGTTGAAGCCCTGGTTGTAGTAGGCGTTGACGGTTTGCGGGGTCATGAACCACTCGCCCCGGTCCACCGGGCCGCCCAGCTTGCGCAGCTCGCGGTCGGTCTCAAAGGCGGCGGCGGCGCGCGCGTTGCCCACCAAATCGGCCGCGTCCAAGGCCAGCGCCGAGTAGTCTCGCCACTGGTCCGGGTAGCCGATCTTGGGCGTGAACTGGGCCAGCTTGTCCAAGGCCTTCTGCTTGGTCTCCCGCCCCAGCCAGCCGAGCTCTTGGATGGACTGGCGGTAGGCCTCGATCAGGTCCTCCACCAGTTGGACCATGCGGGCTTTGTGCTCCGGCGGGAAGTGCCGCGCGACGTAGACGCGGCCCACCGCCTCGCCTAGCAGGCTGTCGACCAAGGCCACGGCGCGCTTCCAGCGCCGCCTCAGCTGCTGGCTGCCTTGCAGCACGCGGCCGTAGAAGTCGAACGAGGCCTGCACCAGCGCGTCCGGCAGCAGGCCCGAGCGGGCCCGGACCAGGCGCCACATCGCCCACAGCTGCCAATCTTCCAGCGCCACCTCGCGCCAGGCCGCCCCGAAGGCCTCCACGAACGAGGGCTCCATCACCACCAGCGCCCCCCAGGCCGGCGCCGCCGGCGACGCCAAGCCGCCCGCTGCCGCCGCCCCGCTCCCAGCCGACCCGCCCGGCGCCGCCGGCGCCGCCGCGCCCGCCACCGCGGCCAGCCAGCCGGCCCAGTCGAACCCCGGCGCCAGGGCCGCCAGGCCCGCCAAATCGACCGGGTTGTAGGTCAAGGTGGCGTCGCGGTCCTTGACCACATCCCAGTGCCCCGCCGCCAAACGCTCCTCCAAGGCGTAGACCCGCCCCGCCGCCGCCTGCGGCGAGCCGATCGCGCGGCGCAAGCCGGCGGCATCGTCCAAACCCTGGGCCACCAGGCCAAACACGCGGGCGAGGTGCTTCTTGTACGCCTCGCGCACGGCGGCGTGCTGGTCTTCGCGGTAGTAGGCCTCGTCCGGCAGGCCCAGGCCCGCCTGGTGCAAGTTGAGCACGTAGCGCGCCGGGTCGCCCGGGTCGGTGTCGACAAACAGGCCGATGCCGCCGCCCACCCCGCCGCGCTCCAAGCGCCCCAGCACCCGGGCCAGGGCGGCCCGGTCCGCCGCCCGCGCGATCGCTTGGAGGTCGGGGATGATCGGGGCCAGGCCCAGCGCCTCGACCCGCTCGGCGTCCATGAAGGAGGCGTAAAGCGCGCCCACCAGCGTGTCCGGGCCCTGGTCCTCGATGATTTGCCTGGTTTGGCGCTCGGCGGCGTCGTGCAGCTCGCGGAAGGCGCCGTCCGAGCCGCGGTCCGGCGGGATCTCGAAATTGTCCAGCCACTTGCCGTTGACGTGCCCAAACAAATCGTCCTGAACCCGCCGGCCGGGATCAAAGTGGTCCCGCGCAATACCTGAATTGGCCATGGGTTCACCTTACTCAGGCCAGGCTGGCGGTCCGGCGCGGCCCGGCCGCGATTTTTGGGCCCGCGGCTTGAATAGACTGGCGGCGTGCGCATCCACATCGCCTCAGACCACGCCGGCTTCGAGTTGAAGCGCTCGCTGGCGGAGCATTTGACCCTAGCCGGGCACCAGGTGGTGGACCACGGCGCCTTCGACTACGACCCGATGGACGATTACCCGGCCTTCTGCTTCGCCTGCGCCGAGGCGGTGGCGGCGGACAAAGGCTCTCTCGGGGTGGTGATCGGCGGCTCCGGCAACGGCGAGCAGATGGCCGCCAACAAGGTGCGCGGGGTGCGCGCCGCGCTGGTTTGGTCGCCGCGCACCGCCCGGCTGGCCCGCCAGCACAATGACGCCAACGTGGCCGGCCTTGGGGCCAGGGAGCACACCGAGGCGGAGGCCTTGGCCATCGTCGGCGCCTTCGCCGCCGAGGCCTTCTCCGGCGACGCCCGCCACCAGCGGCGGATCGACCAGCTGACCGCCTACGAATCCGAGCCCCGCAGCTAAACCAAAGGGGATGCCCGATGCCGACACCCGAGTCGCCTGTCAACCCGCCCGCTCCCAGCACCCCGCCTCCGTTCGTGTCCCACACCTTCCAGCCCCAGCCGCGGACCGGGGCGGAGTCGCCCGCCTTCCAGCGCCAGCTGCAGACCGGGGGCGAGGCGCCCGCACCCGCCTGGCCCGGCGGCCCACTGACCGCGCCCGCGCCCGGCTCTGGCCCAGGCGCGCCATGGTCGTCACCTGCCCCGCCCGGCTACCAGCCCCAACCTCTGGCCCGGGGCGAGGCGCCCACACCCGCCTGGCCCGGCGGGCCGCAAACCGCGCCCGGCTCGAGTCCTTCCGCCCCATGGTCGCCACCTGCCCCGCCCGCCTTCCAGCCCCAGGCGCAGACCGGCCCCGCGGGGCCGGGCCAGCCGCCAGGCCCCGACAGCTCAAGTCCGTTCGCGCCGCCGCCGGGCCTGCGCCACCAGCCAGACCGGACCGCCCGAACGCCGGAGGATCCCGAGGCGCGCCGGGCACGGCGGCGGCGCACAACGATCATCGTGTCGGTCGCGGTGGGCGTGCCCTTGCTGGCCTTGGGCCTGCTGGTGGCGGCCGGCATCGGCTTGTTCGCGCACCAGCAGACGAAGGCCGACTCATCCGCGGTCCGAGCCGACCTGCGCCTGGTGGCCACCGAGGTCGCGACCTACTGGGCGGACGCCTCCGACGTGCCGCCCGTTCTGGCGCGGCAAGACGGCCAGTATTACCTCTGCTCCGCGGATTCCGACTGCCCGGCATCGTTCTACGCCTCGACGCCGGCCAGCCAAGGGGTCGAGTTGCGCTTGAAGGACTCGGCCAAGGACGCCTGGTGCCTGGAGGGCAGGATCGAAGGCGGCGATTGGGAGGTCAGCATGGGCCCCTTGTCCGGCCTGCGCGAGGGCCCCTGCCCATAGACCCCCGCAGCACCCGCCGCCTCCCGCCGCGCCCCGCCACGCCCTTCGAGCCTCGGCCCCGACCGCCGCGCCCTGCGGCGGTCCCTTAGGCGCCTGGCGCGCCCGCTGCGCTCGTCGCATCCGTCGCATTCATCGCGGCCGCCGCAAGACAGCCAACAGCAGGACGATGCCGCCCGGCCCGGCAGCCTACAGTGGTGGCTGTGAAACGATCAGGCGCCGAGGGGAGCGCCGCCCACCAACGCGGCGGGCGGCGACGGCGCTGGGCGAGGCGGGTCGGCATCGGGCTGGCGGCGTTGGTTGTTGTGGCCTGCGCTGGGGTCGGGGCCGTCAACTGGGGCATGGCCCAGGCGGCCGCCAAACGGACGGTCGGGGTCGAGCGGGCGGCCGAGCTGGCGGCCGAGCGGCCGTTTGACGCCGTCATCGTGCTAGGGGCGGGCATCTACCCGAGCGGGCGGCCCACGCCCATGCTGGCCTCCCGCCTGGACCGGGCGGCCGAACTCTACCGGGCCGGGGCCGCGCCGGTGGTGCTGGCCACGGGGGACAACTCCACGGCCGATTACAACGAGTTGGCCACCATGCACCGCTACGCGGTCGCAGCCGGCGTGCCGGCCGGGGACGTCTACCTGGACTACGCCGGGTTCTCCACCTACGAGTCGATGTACCGCGCCCGCCACGTCTTCGGGGCCAAGCGCATCCTGGTGGTGACCCAGGCCTACCACCTGCCCCGCGCCCTGCACGATGCCGCCGCCCTGGGCCTGGACGCCTGGGGCGTGGCGGCCAGCGCGCACCAGGGCGGGCAGCTCAAACGGGACCTGCGCGAGTTCGCCGCCCGGGTCAAGGACTGGGGCTACGGCCTGGTCAAACCCGAGCCGACCTTCCTCGGCCCGGCGGTCGAGTTGGCGCCCGGCGGCGCCCCGGCCCTGATCGAGCGCCCCGCCAACGCCTGACGCCAAGCCGCGCCCCGCC
>JAITIG010000173.1 GCA_031279575.1 Bifidobacteriaceae bacterium | reverse complement strand
GCGCGCTTGGCCGGGCCGCGAGCGGGGTCTGGCGCCGCGCCTGCCGCCGGGTCTGGCGCCGCGCCTGCCGCAGGGTCTGCCGCCGCGCGCTTGGCCGGGCCGCGAGCGGGGTCTGGCGCCGCGCCCGCCTCGCCGCCCGCTGCCGCGCCTGCCGCCGGGCCTGCCGCCGGGCCTGCCGCCGCGCCCGCTGCCGCGCGCCTGGCCGGGCCGCGAGCCGGGCCTGGCGCCGCGCCGGCCTCGCCGCCCGCTGCCGCGCCTCCGGCCGCGCCGGCTGCCGGGCCTGCCGCCGGGCCTGGCGGCGCGCCGAGCGCGGCGTCGAGGAAGCGCCGGCCGTCGCGCACCGAGAGGGGGCAGGCGCCGGCCGGGGCCAGGTCGCGCAGGCCGGCGTAGACCCGCACGGCGGTGGGCAAACCCGCCAGCAGATCGGCCTCGGCCGCCTCGGCGGCGGCCTGGGCGCAGACTTGGCCGGGCGGCCCGGCCCAGGCCACCTGGCCGGCCCGCAGCACCACCAGCTGGTCCGCCAGCGGCAGGGCCTGCTCCAGGCGGTGCTCGCTCAACACCACCGTGGCGCCCAACTCCAAGTTGGCCTTTTTGACAGCGGCCAGGAACCCGGCCGCGGCGATGGGGTCGAGTTGGCCGGTCGGCTCGTCCAAGATCAGCGCGGACGGCTGCAGGGCCATGGCGGAGGCCAGGTTCAGCAGCTGCTTTTGGCCGCCGGACAACTCGGCCACGTCGCGCTCAAACCAGTTTTGCAGGCCAAAGAAGCTGGCCATCTCCGCCACCCGCAGGCGGATCGCCTGGTTCGGGTAGCCCAGCGACTCCAAGCCAAAGGCCAACTCGTGCCACACCTTGTCTGTCACCAACTGGTTGTCCGGGTTTTGGCCGACGAACCCGATGCGCCGGGCTTGGTCGCCCGCGTCCAGGCCGGCCAGCGGCCGGCCGTCGAGCAAGACCCGCCCGGACCGCCGGCCGTGGGGGGCCAGGACCGGTTTCAAGTGCCGCAGCAGGGTGGTCTTGCCGCCCCCGGAGGGCCCGCACACAACGGCGAAGTCCCCTGCGGCCAGGCTGAGGCTGACCTCCCGCAGGGCCGGGGCGGAGCGGGCCGGGTAGGTGAAGGTCAAACGCTCAAGCGTGTACGCCGCCACCGCAGCTCCTCGAGGGCGTCTAGGGCCAGGGGCGTCAGCACCACCCCAGTGTAGGCCAGCCACCCGGCCGCCCCGAGCCAGCTGGGCGGGGCCGCGGCCAGCACCGGATAGAACTGCATCGTTGTCAACGAGAACGCTGTGGCCAGCGCGAACACGCCCGTCGCGGCCGCCAGCCAGGCGAGTGTGGCGCGGTCGCGCCGGTCCATGCGGTAGCGGTGGAAGCTGGTCCGCCGGCCCGCCCCGAAACCCCGCGCGCGCATCGAGTCAGCCGTCTCGATGGAGTTCTCCAGCGCCCAGGTGGTCAAGATGGAGATGATCGCCAAGCCCTGCCGCGCCCGGCCCACCAGGTCGCGCCGGGCCGCGCCCGCGCCCAGGCCGCGCTGGGCGTAGGCGATCCGCCGCACCTGGGTTTTCAGGCGCGGCGCCAGCCGCAGCGTCATCGCGAACACCAGCCCCAGGGCCGGCGCCAGGCGCCCGAACAGGTAGTGCAGCTTGTCCGCTGTCAAGACGCGGTTGAAGCAGGTGAACCAGATGATCACGGTCACAATCATGGCGGCCGCGAAAACCCCGAACACGGCCGATTCCAAAGTCAGCGGGCTGCCGCCCGGCAGGCGCGCCAAAACGGTCTGCCCGGCGTGGGAGAACAGCGGGTTGAACAGCGCCGCCACCGCGAACAGCGGCAGCATCCCGACCAGCGCGAAGCGCACCGCGCGCCGCCCCTCCAGCCACACCGAGTAGCCGATGCCGCCCGCCAGCGAGACGGCGCTGGCCACCGGGTGCAAAAACAGCACCGCGCCGCCCACCGCCAAGGCGAAGAACACCAAAGCCACCAGCGGGTGGCAGGCGTCCAAGGCGTCGGGCCGGCCCCGCGCGGCGCGGCGGGCTGGCGCTGGCTCCACGCGGGGCTCCTTTCTGGCGGCGGCTGGACATTTCAGCGTATCGGCCAACTGCGCGCCCCTCGGCGGCGGATCGGCCCGGCCCGGGCCGGGCGGCGCGGCCGTGGCATAAGGTTGCTTCAGCACACCCAAGGCGAAGGAGGCGGCGTTGGCCCGGCGGACCACCATTGTTGACGTGGCGCGGGCCGCCGGTGTCTCGCTGAGCACGGCCTCGGTCGCGCTCAACGGCCTGCCGGGGGTCTCGGAGGCCAAACGGGAGCAGATCCGGCGCATCGCCCGGGAGTTGAGTTACTCGCCGACTTTGCGGGCCCGCGGTTTGGCCGCCAAGCGGGCTTTCGCCATCGGCTTTGTGGTCGAGCGCTCGCCCGCGGTGATGAGCTCCGACCCGTTCTTCGGGGCTTTTATCGCCGGTGTGCAAGAGGCCATCGCCGGGGCCGGCTATGTGATGGTGTTGCAGGTCAGCCCCTCCCCGGAGCAGGCGGCTTGGCTTTACCGCGAGTTCGCCGGCGAGCGCCGGGTCGATGGCGTGCTGCTCGACCAGCTCCGCGTCGATGACGGGCGGATCGCCCTGGTGGGGGAGTTGGGGCTGCCCGCGGTGGCGATAGCGCCGCCGACTGTCTCGGTGCCGCTGCCGCTGACCTCCCAAAGCGCGGCGCCCGGCATCGTCCAACTGGTGGAGCATTTGATCGCCTTGGGGCACCGGGACATCGCGCACATCAGGGGGAAGCTGGACTACGTCCACTCGGTTGAGCGGCGCGAGGCTTGGCTGGCCACGCTGGCGCGGGCGGGCCTGCCGGCCGGCCCCGAGCTGCAGGGCGATTTCACGGTGGCGAGCGGCAGCCGCGCGGCCGAGGCGATCTTGGCCATGGAGCGCCGCCCGACTGCGGTGGTGTGCGTCAACGACTTGTGCGCCATCGGCCTGGTGGCGGGGTTGCAGGCGGCGGGCGTGGAGGTGCCGGGCGAGATTTCGGTGGTCGGGTTCGACGGCATCGAACTGGCCAACTACCTCCACCCCCGGCTGACAACGGTGCGGACGGCGCCTGAGACGGTGGGGCGGGCGGCGGCCGCCATGCTGCTGGAGTTGATCGACGAGCCGGGCCGCCAGCCTTGGACGGTCCGATTGGGGCTTGGGCCGATGGTGGTGGGGGACTCGACGGCGCCGCCGCCGGCCGGCCGGTAGGCCCGGGGCGCGGCGCGCCGGGGCCGCCGAACACGAGGCGAAGCGTTTCGTAACGATTGTGTAACGCCGTTGGCCGAGCGCTTGACGGCATCGGGCGGGTTTGCCACCATGGAGCAACCGAATCGTTTCGGTAACGACACAAAGGAGTGAATATGCGGCAGACAAGCCCACCCGCGCAGCGGGCCCCCCAACGAGCTTCCCGGCGTTTGGCCGCTTTGGCCCTGGCCGGCGCCCTGGCCCTGGCCGGCTGCGGCGAGCCGGCGGACAATGAGCCGGGCGGCCAAGACGGCGCCCTGAGCGGCGACCTCAACATTCTGGTCTCCTCGGCGGACGCCTCCGACAAGGCCTTCAACGAGCTCAACGAAGCGTTCAACAAGGCCTACCCAGACGTCGACGCCACGCTCACCTCGGTCCCAAACGACACCTATGACGCCTCCAAAGCGGCCCAAATGACCGCCGGCACGGTCGATGTCGTGGTGATCAGCTTCAAGGGCTTCAGAGACACCCCCGACTACGCCATCGACTCCAAGACGGCGGACGTCCAGCTGGCCGAGGCGGGCGGGTACCTCGACTTGACCAACGAGCCGTTCATGTCCAACTACAACCCCTCGCTGTTGGAGTCCGTCAAGATCGACGGCAAGGTCTACGCGCTGCCCACCGGCATGAGCTACGGCGGCATCTTCTACAACAAGCAGATTTTCGCCGACAACGGCCTTGAAGTCCCCACCACCTGGGCCGAGATGGAGCAGGTCGTCTCGGCGTTGCAGGCCGCCTCGGTGACGCCGTTCGGCATCGGCGGCAAAGAGATCTGGCCCGCCGGGCTCACCATGCTTGGGATCGTGGGCGGCTTGTACCCCTCGGAGCAAGCCGAGCAGGAACTGATGGACGGGCTGTGGCAAGGCAGTTTGAAACTCGACGAAGGCAAGCAGCTGACCGTCTTGGAAAGGACCGAGAAGGTGTTCCAGGCCGCGCAAGCCAACTTCGCCGGCGCCTCCTATGACACCATGCCCTCAGAGTTCGCGCAGGGCAAGTTCGCCATGCTGCCAGACGGCACCTGGAACCAGCCGGTGATCGAAGAAGCCGTCGGCGGCGCCTTCGAATACGGCTACTTCCCGGTGCCCGGCGGCGATTCGCCAGCCGACAACGGCTCGCTCTACGGCAAAGTCGAGCTTATGCTCGGCGTCAACGCCGCCACCAAGAACAAGGCGGCCGCCCTGGCCTGGTTGGACTTCTTCTCCGCCCCGGACAACTACGGCCAGTTCGTCGCCACCGCCGGCTGGGCCTCCTCGCAGCCGGGAATCGACCAGAACGAGTTCCTCAACTCCATCGCCGAATACACGGCCGACTTCCGCCCCAACTGGGAGGTCTTGTGGATCCCCAACAACGACGCGGGCGAGGCCGCCATGTATCCGTTCAACTACCCGGCGCTGGCCCCCCTGGGCACCGAGACGGCCGCCAACGCGGCCAAAGCCGCCCAAGAGGCGTGGGCGGCCGGCCTCGGCTAGCCCCAGGCGGCCAACCCAGCAGCCAAACAACTGGAAGTCAATTCACCTGTGGCAACATCGTCGTTTCCGTTTCCCCGCCGCGCGCCCGTCAGGCTCACCTTTGGCCTGGCCCTGGCGGTCCTGGTGGTCTTCGGACTGGTGCCGGCCGGCGCGGTCGCGGTGGTCTCCTTCACCGACCTGAAGGGGCTGCCCGGCCTGCCGGTCCACTGGGTCGGCTGGGAGAACTACATCGACTACTTCGGCAAAGGCCACCGGGCGGACAACTGGAACGCGTTCAAGAACACGATCATCTTCGCCACCTTGACCGTGGTCATCCAGATCACCCTGGCCCTGCTGGTGGCCGTGCTGTTGAACGGCAAGCTGAAGGGCCGGAACTTCTACCGCTCGGTGGTCTTCATGCCGACGGTGCTGGGCGTGACCGTGACGGCCTTGATCTGGTCGCTGATGATGAACCCGTCCGGCGGCCCGATGCAAAGCCTGCTCGGGCTGTTCGGCGCCGACTCGGCCTTCTTCGGCGACCCGAAGATCGCGCTTTACCTGGTCATCTTTGTCCAGGTGTGGATGAACATGGGGGTGTCGGTGGTGATCTTCATCTCCGGCCTGCAAGCCATCCCGGCCGAGCTTTACGAGGTCGCCACCATCGACGGCGCCTCGTCTGGGCAGTCCTTCCGCTACGTCACCTTTCCCATGCTGGCGCCGTCGCTGACCGCCAACGTGCTGCTCGGCATCGTCAACGCGATGCAGTCCTACCAGCTGACCTTTGTGCTGACCGGGGCCATGAACAAAGCCACCCAGGTGCTCTCGCTGCAGGTCTACCACCTGTCCTTCGGCACCAGGGGCGGCGCCGCCCTGACCCAGTCGCAAGGTTACGCGGCCTCCATCTCCATGATCCAGTTCCTGCTGGTGGGGGCGATCTCGCTGGGCACAATGGTGTGGCTGAGGCGAAGGGAGCGGATCTGGTGAGCGCGCCGCGCGCCGCCCAGCGCCCCAAGCCGCCCGATGCCGCCCGGCCCGGCCGCCGCGCCGCCGCCCGGCCCCCTGCCCGCGCCCGGCGGCCCGGGCGGGCCGGGCGGGCCGGCCGCGCCCCGCTGGGGGCCTACCTCTGCGTGGCGCTGCTGATGGTGTTGTTCTTGTTCCCGCTGGCCTACCTGGCCAACACGGCGCTGAAAAGCCCGGCCGAGTTCATCGCCAACCCGGTGGGCCTGGTCCAACACCCGAACTGGGAGAACTTCCCCCAGGCCTGGCAGATGGGCAACTTTGGGCGCTATGTCGTCAACACGGCGCTTTACACCCTGGCCGGCGCCGGGCTCGGCACCTTGATCGCGCTGACCATGGGCTTCCCAGTGGCCCGCGGCTACATTGGCGGGGCCAAGGTCTGGAACGCGCTGTTTGTGTTCGTGATGTTCCTGCCCAACGCCTTGATGACCCAGTTCCACCTGCTGATCAAACTGCACCTCTACAACACCCAGTTGGGCTACATCTTGATGCTCGGCGTTGGCGTGGGGGTGGGGCCGCTGCTGTTCCGCGGCTTTGTCTTATCGCTGCCAAGGGAGCTGGACGAGGCCGCCGCCGTGGACGGCATCGGCTACTGGCGCTATCTGCTGACGTTTGTGCTGCCGCTGTCCAAAGCGGCCCTGGCAACAGTCTTCATCTTGCAGGCGGTGTGGATCTGGAACGAGATCATCATGGCCACAATCCTGCTCTCGGACGCCAACCTGTGGCCCATCGCGACAGGGCTGAACGCCTTCAAGGGCCTCTACTCAAACAACTGGGCGCTGCTCTCAGCGGCCACCCTGATAGTGGCGGCGCCACTCATGGTTGGGTATGTGTTCATACAAAAGTACCTGGTCAACGGCGTGGTGGGCGCGGTCAAAGGCTGATCTGAAAGGGCAAATGCGGTGGAGCGAGGCCATGAATCGGTGCGGGCGGCCCCCAGCGGCGACGTGCCCTACAAAATGGAGCGCGTCGGCCTGCTGATGCGCCCCGAGCCGGGCAACCCGCTGGAGTCGGAGGGCGTGCTGAACCCGGCCACCGCCTGGGGGCGCGACGGGCGCCTGTACCTCTTCCCCCGGCTGGTGGCGCAGGGCAACGTCTCGCGCATCGGGCGGGCCAAAGTGGTGATCGAGCACGGCCGGCCGGTCGGGGTCGAGCGCGACGGGCTGGCCTTGGAGCCGGTCAGGGGCTGGGAGCACGGCACCGCCCACGGCGGCGTCGAAGACCCCCGGGTCAGCCCGCTACCCGGCCTCGGCGTCCACATCATGGCCTACGTCGCCTACGGCCCGCTGGGCCCCAAACCGGCTTTGGCGCTCTCCAGCGACGGCCGCGACTGGCGCCGGCTGGGGCCCATCACCTTCGAATACGACGACGAGTTGGACACCGACCTGAACATGTTCCCCAACAAGGACGTGGCCTTCTTCCCCGAGGTGGTGCCCAGCCCGGACGGGCGGCCCAGCTACGCCCTGCTGCACCGGCCGATGTGGGATCTGTCTTTCGCCCGCGCCGGCGAGGCCCCGCCGCTGCCGGTTGGCGTGGAGGACCGCCGGCCGGGCATCTGGATCTCCTACATCGACCAGGCGGAGGCCGCCCGCGACCTCAGGGCGCTGACCCGGCCGCATTCGCACCGGGCGCTGGCCGGCCCCGAGCAGGCCTGGGAGGGCCTCAAAATCGGCGGCGGCGCGCCGCCGCTGCGGGTGCCGGAGGGCTGGCTGCTGCTGTACCACGGAGTCGACGGCCGCATCAACCACCTCGGCTCGTTTGTGCCCCAGGACTCGGTGCGCTATGTCGCCGCCGCCATGCTGCTGGACCCGGACAACCCCGCCCGGGTGCTGGCCCGCGGCCCAGAGCCGCTGCTGGAGCCGTCCTTGGAGGCAGAGGTCACCGGGCAGGTCGGCAACGTGGTCTTCCCCACCGCCGTCGAGGCGATCGAGGGCAACTGGTTTGTGTTCTACGGCATGGCGGACAGCCAAATCGGAGTGGCCCGCCTAGAACGCGACACCACCCGCCCGGCCGGTCGGCCGGCCCCGGACAACTGAAAAGCGAGGCAAACGCGGCCAACAGGTCCGCGCCAAGCGGCCGGGCCAGTCCGGCCACAAATGTGAAAGGAACCCAGCATGTCAATCCGAAGATTCCATCCGACCCGCCGCGGCGGGGGAGGCGCCATCCGCCGCGGCCTCGCGCTGGGCGCCGCGGCGGCAGTGGCAGCCGCCGGCGCCTTGGCCGGGGCCACCCCAGCCGCCGCCGCAATCGAAGACGACATCGCCCAGGTGGCGGCGCGGCTGCAGGCGCATTACATCGGCTTGGGCGATGACATCCTCATCGCCAACGGCATCTACCTGGCGCAGATGTCCAACGCGCTCGACTACGCGGAGTCGATCAACGCCAATGGCTCTTGGCCGGACGTGAACTACGCCGACCGCACCAGCTCCGCCAACGGGGCGGTGTGGAAGCCGTATATCGCCCTGTACCGGATGCTGGCGATGGCGCAGGCGTACATCGACCCGCCTCAGCCGGGTTACCAAGACCCGGGTCTGATCGAGGCCTTGAACGCGGCGCTGCGCTACTGGGATTCGGTCAAACCAAGTTGCGCCAACTGGTGGGAGAACGAGGTCGGCAAGGCGATGGCGATGGGGCGGCTCGCCATCATGGTCGGCGGCGAGTTGGACGCCGACGCGCTGGCGATCGCCCGGTCCCACACCTACGACGGCTCCAAGGTCTCGTCTTCGACGGGCGCGAACGGCGCTTGGTACCTGGAGAACGCTCTGCTAAGGGCGGTCTCGGAGGCCAACGGCGCAAAGATTGCCACCTACGCGGCCCGCCTGGCGGGCCTGCTGACCGTCAACACCTCCGCCTCTTGCACCGCTGACGGCGACGTCCAAGTCGATTCGAGCTATTACGCGCACGGCTGCCAGCTGTACTCCGAGGGCTACGGGATGGACCTGTTCAAATCGGTCGCGATCTGGGCCGAGGCGCTGGACGGCACCTCCCTGGCCTTCAGCCGCGACCAACTCGATTTGATCGCCAATTACATCCTGGACGGCACCCGTTGGCTGATCCGCGGCGAGGTCGGCACCCTCTACGTGGGCTTCCGCCCGCTGAAGACTTTTGAGGGCGTCACCAGCTACGCCTCCGAGTTCCTGACCCCGTTGGCGAAGATGGTGGCGGCCGATGAGGCCAACGCCGCGGCCTACCAGGCGCTGCGGGATTCGATCCTGGGCCAGCGGCGCGACAACGGCGTGGTCGGCGACAAGTACTTCTGGCGCGGCGAGTTCTCCTCGCACCAGCGCCAGGACTACGGGATTGTGACCCGGGTCAACTCATCCCGCATGGTGGGCAGCGAGTTCCGGCTCAGCTCGGTCGACGCCGAGGTGGGCAACGCGATCGCGTGGAATGCGGCCGGGGTGACGGCGATCTCGGTCAACAACCGCGAATACGACGACACGTTGCCCGCGTTCGACTGGTTCCATTACCCGGGGACCACCGCCCCTTATGTCAAAGAGGTGACGAGGGCGAGCGGTTCCAACGGCGGCTCGTTCACCGGCGGGATCTCGGACGGGGTCCACGGCGCGACGGTGTTGACCTTGAACCGCGCCTCGACCCAGGCGAAGAAGTCCTATTACTACTTCGACGACGAGATGGTGGCGCTGGGCGCGGGGATCGCCTCGGCCAACGCCGCCGCTGTCCACACCACGATCAACCAGGCCGCCTCAAAGGACAACGCCTCGCTGGGCGGCCAGGCGCTTGAGTTCGGAGTGGGCGACCTGTCCGCCGAGGGCGCCACCTGGGCCTACAACGACGAGATCGGGTACGTCTTCGCCGCAGACGCCGGGGTGAAAGCGTCGAACAAGACCCAGCAGGGCCGCTGGCAGGGCGAGGACTGGGTGGAGAAGGATGTTTTCACACTCTACTTCGACCATGGCGCGCAACCGGCCGGGGCGGGCTACGAGTACATCGTCTTGCCGGCCCAGACCCCGGAGGCGGTGGAGGATTACGCCGCCGACCCGGCGGTTGAGATCTTGCGCAATGACGCCACCATTCAGGCCGTCCGCCACGCCGAATTGGGTTTGACGATGGCGACTTTCTACGCCGCCGGCACTTTGGATTTGGGTGGCGGCCGGAGCCTGCGCCTGTCCGCGCCGGCGGTGGTGATGCTGGACGAGTCCGGCGAGCAGCCGACCGCGCGGGTGGCGAACCCGGACACGGCCGGCCTAGTGATCGGCGCCGTGTTGTCCGATGCCGCCTCGGCCCTCAGCGCCCAGGCCACCACCCCGGGCGGGGCCTACCTAGGCGCCAGCGTCGGCCTCGAGTTCGAGGACGTAATTGCGGCGGAGGCGATCACTGTGACGGGGCCCGACGCCATCACCGTGCCCGGCGGCTCAGCTCAGTACACCGCCGAGCTGGTCCCCGAACAGGCCACCACCGGGGTTGTTTGGTCGGTGGCGGCGTTGGACGGCGGCGCCACGCTGGTCGCCAAGATCAGCCCGGACGGGGTGTTGACCGCCGCCAAGAACGGCAAGGTGGTGGTCCGCGCGGCAGCGGCGGACGGCTCCGGGGTGTGCGGCGAGAAACTGGTCACAATCTCGAGTCAAACCCAGGCCTTCTTGTCGGTTGGCAAACCCGTCGAGGTGTCGGGCGCGACCAATCCGAACCTCGGGCCCTTGGCCGTAGACGGCGTCCTGACCACCCGCTGGACCAGCGAGAAAACCACCGGCGCGACGCCTTGGATCTATGTGGACCTGGGCAATCCAGCGGACATCTCCCTGATCCAGGTGGCGTGGGAGGGCGGCAACGCGACCCAGTACAAGATCCAAGTCTCGAACGACGCCGAGACTTGGCGGGACGTCCACGAGTTCAACGTCGCCACGGGGGCGCAGACCAACACCGTGCCCTCCGCGGCGCTGCCGGGGCAGGCCTACCGCTACGTCAAGCTGCAGGTGGTCAAGCTGACCCGCGACAGCTGGGGCGCCAACGTCTTCGAGTTCACCATCGACGGCTCATATGAGATAACCCAACCGGTTGAGTCCTTCGCGGTCTCAGGACCAGGCGGTTCGCTGGCGCTGGAGCGGCCGAA
Organism: Bifidobacteriaceae bacterium; assembly: GCA_031279575.1. The sequence continues at coordinate 2,176 of JAITIG010000173.1, read as the reverse complement.
CCATGGTTTGCAGATGCAAGCCGTCGCCAGCCCGGCGGACGCCACCGACCCCAGGGCCGAATGGTTCGTCTACGACCAAGACGGCGCCGAGACCGCTGCCGCCGAGATCACCGCGACCGGTGTGCTGACGGCATCGGACAACGGCGTCTACCTGGTGGTGGCCCGCAGCGTGGACGGCTCCGGGGTGGAGGGCTCGTGCCTGGTCGCGGTGACGAACCAGGACCTGCCTAACCTGGCGTTGAACAAAACGATCACCGCTTACCGCTCGGCCGCCGCTTACGGCGCGAACAAAGCCAACGACGGCGACAGGACCACTCGCTGGGCTTCGGAATCCACCGCCGCCGGGGACATCACCGTGGACTTGGGGGTGGTGGCGCCGGTCAATTCGGTGGCCCTGTATTGGGAGACCGCCTACGCCACCGACTACACCGTCAAGGTGCGGGCCTCAAGCGCGGAGGAATGGCAGACGGTTTGCGCGGTCGATGACGGCCAGCCCGGTTTGCGCGACTGCGACTTCGACGCCGTCCCGGCGCGCTATGCGGCGGTCTCGATGACCAGCTTCGCCACCGGCTACGGCGGTTCGCTGTGGGAATTCGAGGTGTACGGCCCGGCCCTGGGGTTGGCGTTCGACCTCAACGGGCTCGGTGAACTCGTGGCCGGTCTGAACGCGCCGGCCGAGCGGTCCGCTGTCTACGGCGAGGCGGTGGGGGACTTGCCCGAACTAGACCTGGGCGAAGAATACGAGTTCACAGGCTGGAACACGGCCCCAGACGGCACGGGCGGCGCCTACACCGCCACCACAGTGTTCGGCGCGGTCGCGCCGGTCAGGCTGTACGCCCAATATGAGGCGGTTGCGACCGGCCCCGAGCCGTTGGCGTTGAGCGCCACCACTGGCGTCAAGTGCGTCGCCGGCAAGGCGTATTTGACTGTGACCGCTTACAACAACTCGGATGTGGCGGCCTCGCTGACTCTCACCACGCCCTATGGGGTGAAGGTGTTCGGGTCGGTGGCTCCCGGCAAGGCGGGTTTCCACTCGTTCACCACTCGTTTGGCGTCTTATTCGGGTGTCGCGGTGAGCGTGACGGGCGAGGGCGTGGCGGAGCCGGCCAGGACGGGGGTGGCGCTGGCCGTCCACGCGACGGCATCGTGCGGCTGACCGGCCGCCCACAACCCCGGCCGGGCCTATCCCGGGTCTGGCCTGAAGTCGAAACAAGAGAGGAAAGCTCGATCAAAATGAGGCAAGAGAATCTATTCAGGGTGGCGGCGGCCGGTCTGGGCGCGCTGCTGCTGACCGGCGTGGCCGGCGCGGCGCTGGCCGATGACGCCGGCTACGGCGAGGAAGGCGTGGATCTGCTGGTGGAGGTGGAGGCGGCAGTCGAGCCCGGCGCGCTGGCGCTGTCAGTGGCGGGCGACGAGGCCGTCTTCGCGGAGGACGCGGCCAACACCGACCCGCTGATCCGGGTGTTCGCCGCCACGCTGCCCGACGTGACGGTGAGCGACACCCGCGACCCGGCGGGCATCGACGCGGCCGCCCAGTGGTACGTGGTCGGGTCCGCCACCGACTTCGAGGACCAGGCGGGCGTCGCGGCGGACATCCCCGTCGGCCGTTTGGGCTGGACGCCGGCCTTGGCCGCGTCGGTCGACACCGACGAGGTGTCCGAGGGCGACGCGGTGTTGACCACCTACGACACGGGGCCAAACGCCGTCGGCCTGGGCGGCAGCGAGTTGTTCGCGATGGCGGCGAACTCGGCGGAGATCAACCCGACCGGGTCTTGGACCGCGAACGCCGCCTTGGTGCTCAAGGCGGACGCGACCGTGGCCCCGGCCAACTACAAGTCGGTGCTGACGCTGTCCTTGTTCGAGTAGCCGTCCGGCGGCGGCGGCCCGGCCCGGGGGCTGCGGCCTGGCCCGGGGGTGGCGGTCCGGCCTGGGGGCTGCGGCCTGGCCTGGGGGCGGCGGTCCGGTCGGGGACGGGCGGCCCGGCCCGGGGGGCGGTTCGGCCTGGGGTGGGGCGGCCCGGGAGGGGCGGTTCGGCCTGGGGTGGGCCGGCCCGGGAGGGGCGGTCCGGCCTGGGGGCTGCGGCCTGGCCTGGGGGCTGCGGCCTGGCCTGGGGGCGGCGGTCCGGCCTGGGGGCTGCGGCCTGGCCTTGGGGGCGGCGATCCGGTCGGGGACGGGC
>JAITIG010000126.1 GCA_031279575.1 Bifidobacteriaceae bacterium | reverse complement strand
AACCCGCGGGTGTTGCCCCGCCCGCTCGCGGCCCCCGAGGCCTGGGGCTTCGTCAAGTCTCTGCTCAGCGCGCCGGCCGTGCGGAGCGTCGACCCGGGGCCGGGGCACGCCGCCGCTGTCGAGCGGCTGCTGAGCCAGGCGGGCGGCAACAGCCGGTTGGTCACCGACGCCCACATCGCCGCGCTCGCGCTCGAGAACCAGGCCGATGTCGTCACCTGGGACACCGACTTCGCGCTCTTCCCGGGGGTCAAATGGCATTGCCCCGCCGCGCCCGGCAACGCTGAGGACCAGACCCAGGCCAGCGCCAGCCGGCCAGACTCGTAGCCGGCCAGCGAGGGTTGCGGCATCCCGGCGGCGGCAAGCTGCCGCTGGGTCAATCCGGCGGCGTTTCGCGGTCGGGCTGGAAGCCGTCAGCTACTCTGGGCCCCGCTCATGCCAGTCCCGCAGACCGGCGTGGGGAAAGGCGCCCGGACGGGCGGATGTCTCCAACGGCTTGAAGCCCTCGCGGATGGCGGCTTCGCTCAACTGGTGGTCGAAGCATGCGAACACATCGCAATCCGGATCGGCCTGCCGGACCGCAAGCGCGGTGGCCAACTGGACGGCGTCATAGGCGCGCAGGCCATGGGCGGCGGCGAGGCGGGCCGCCTGGTCCAGAATCTCCGGCGTCAGCTTGACCGCCGCCAGGCGGCCAAGGGAGCCGAAGTAGTCCTGCTCAAAGGCCGCCACCAGGTCTGACGTCATCGCGGCCGCCAGTTGGCCGGCGCGATTCTTTCGCCACAGGGCGGCCGGCACCTCGACCCGGGCCAACTGCGACGCGTAAAGGGCCGCCAATTCGACCACCTCGGTCGATCCTGGCTCGTCCGCGTAAAGCTTGACCACCGCCGAACTGTCGGCGAAGGCACTCATCCGCGGCCCTTTGCCACCAGGTCAGACAACGATGTGCCCTGGCCGGCCGCTTTGCGCGCCGCTGCCAGGCGATCTGCGGGCACCGCCTGCGCCGGCGGGCGGGCGGCATTGTCCGGCGCGAGCAATCCCGCCGCGCGCAACCGGGCTCGCAGCCTGGCGCCGGGGGGATCGGCCTCGTCATCGGCGAAGGCCGTGGTCACCAGGCGCGTGATCCATTCGTTCATGCTGGCGCCCTCCTGGGCGGCCGCCGCGCGGACTTGCCCCACGAGGCCGTCTGGCGCCCGCCAAGTGATCTGACTCATGCCTGCATGCTAGCATGCACCCCGGCCCCGGGGAGCGGTCGCCGAGCGCGCAGCCGAGCTCGACATGGGGCGGCGGCCGAGGGCTCCTGGAGCCAGATCGCCACAATCGCCGACGTGTCGACAATCACCGGGCAGTCCCCGGTCCTTCGCCAAAGCGTCGCTTGCCCGCTCATGCCCCGGCGGGGGCCTCGAAGGGGGCCAGCAGGTCGCGGTGCTCGGCGACCCAGCGCTCCTCGAATCGGCGCTGGATTTCCGCGAAGCGGTTGAGGTAGTCCGTCTCCTGGCGGCAGTCGAAGTCCGCCAGGGCTATGGCGAGCTGGCCGGGCGAGCCTTCCAGCGCGGCTTGTTCGCGGCCGCCCTCGGCGGCCGCGACGTCGAAGGCGTTGGCCGGTCCCGGCCGATCCGGGTCCTGGCGCCACTGGTCGGCGCCCAAGGCGCCGGCCTTGGTCATGCAGTCGCCCCACTCGGCGTTCAGCTCGAGCATGCCTTCGGCGCCCATGAGCGCCCCCGCGCCGCCTCCCACCAGCGCCGCCGTCATCGCCTGGACCGGTTCGACGTACCAGGCCGCGTCGCCGCTGGCGCTGTGGAAGTCCTCGCCCAGGCCCGCTCCGCAGGCTGGGTCGTCCAGCAGCGCCTTGTAGAAGGCGCGCATGCCGTCTTCGCCCAGGCCGTCGAGGTAGGCGTTGAGCTTGGCGCCCACGTCTGAGGGGGCCGCCTCGTCGCCCGATGCCGTCCAGCGGCCGTAGCCGTGAACCTCCGTTTCGGCGCGGGCGGCGGGCAGCGCCGGGATCGCCAGCGCGTCGGCGGCGCCGACCTCCGGCTCGGGTTTGACCAGCGGGCTTGGGAACCATTCGAAGCCCAGGTCGCCCATGCACCGGGCGGCCTTGTCCTGGGCCTCCTGATAGGCCGGGGCCCGCTCCTGGTACCACCGCTCGATGGCCGCCTGCTCGGCGGCGCGGGCGATGCCGAAGTATTCCTCGAACGGCATGGCCACCGGCGCGGGCGTGGTCAGTGACGCCTGGCTCGGGTCGCGGGCCGCGGCGCCGCCGGACGGAGCGCCGCCGGACGGAGCGCCGACGGGCCCAGCGGCTGACCCGGACGCGGACCCAGCGCCAGACCCAGGGCCGGGCCCAGGGCCGACCCCAGGCGCGCAGCCCAAAGTCGACGCCGCCCCGGCCAACAGCCCGGCTGTCAACAACGCCAGCGCCGGCGCCAAGGCGTGACGCGACATCGGACGGGGCCCCGGGCGCGGCATCGGGCAAGGCTCCGGGCAAGGCGCCGGGCAAGGCTCCGGGCGCGGCGAAAATGGCCTCACGGCGGCGACTCCGCGACCGGGCGGACGGCGGCCACGGCGTAAGCGTCCGGCATCCAGGCCGGCGCTTCGACCGCGAACTTGTCGATCAGCTCGAAGCCGGCC
>JAITIG010000096.1 GCA_031279575.1 Bifidobacteriaceae bacterium | reverse complement strand
TACACCGTGCTGGAGACCTTGGCGCGGGTGGCGGCGCCGCTGCTGCCGATGCTGTCCGAGGAGATCTGGCGCGGCCTGACCGGCGGCCGCTCAGTCCACCTGGAGGATTGGCCCACCCTGCCGGGCGGCCCTGGTGGTGCTGGCGGCGCCGCGGCGGCATCGGAGGTGGCGGCGTTGGTGGCCGATGACGCGCTGGTCGCCCAGGTCGAGCGGGTGCGGGAGGTCTGCTCGGCGGCGCTGTCGATGCGCAAGACGCGCGGCCTCAAGGTCCGCCAGCCGCTGCCCTCGCTGGTGGTGGCGGATTTGGAGGTGGCGCGCCTGGAGCCGTTCGCCGACTTGATAAAAGCCGAGGTCAACGTCAAGGCCCTGGAACTGGTGGAGTACTCGGCCGAGGCCGCCCAGCGCCACGGCGTCTACACCAAACTGGAGGTCAACGCCCGGGCCGCCGGCCCCCGCCTGGGGCGGGCCGTGCAGGGCGTCATCAAGGCGGTCAAGATGGGCGGCTGGCGGCGCGACCAGGCCGGCGGCGTGGTGGTGGCCACCCAGGACGGCGAGGTGGCCCTGCTGGAGGGCGAGTACACCACCCGGACGGTGGTGGAGGACGCGGCCGGCGACCGCTCGGCGGCGGTGGTGCTGCCGGGCAGCGGGTTCGCCTTGCTGGACCTGCGCTTGGATGACGCGCTGCTGGCCGAGGGCTACGCCCGCGACCTGATCCGCCTGGTCCAAGACGAGCGCAAGGCGGCCGGCCTGCACGTCTCCGACCGCATCGCGCTGTCGCTGGCGGTCCCGCGCCAGTGGGCGCGCGCCGCGCGCGGCCACGCCGATCTGATCCAACGCGAAACCCTGGCCGTCAGCCTCCAAATCGACCCCGCCGCCACCGACACCCCCGCCGCCCGCGTCACCCGCCTCCCCTAACACAAAAAGGGACCGTCCCCATTTTGTGTTAGGGCGGGGTTATTGGGACCAGGGCTTGAAGCGGCGCAGGCGGAGGGAGTTTGAGACCACGAAGGCTGAGCTCAGCGCCATCGCGGCGCCCGCGATGAGCGGGCCGAGCAGGCCAAAGGCCGCCAGCGGGATGGCCGCGGTGTTGTAGGCGAAAGCCCAGAACAGGTTCGATTTGATGATCCTGAGGGTGGCGGCCGACAGCCGGATCGCGTCCGGCACCGTCCGCAGGTCGCCCCGCACCAGCGTCAGGTCGCTGGCCTCGATGGCCGCGTCGGCGCCGGTCCCCATCGCCATGCCCAGGTCCGCGGTGGCCAGGGCGGCGGCGTCGTTGATGCCGTCGCCCACCATCGCGACGGTCGCGCCGCCGGCCTGCAAGCGTTTGATCGCGTCCGCCTTCTCGCCCGGCAGCACGCCCGCGATCACCCGCTCGATCCCGACCGCCGCGCCGATCGCCTCGGCCGCGGGCTGGTTGTCGCCGGTCAGCAGCACCGGCGCCAGCCCCAGCCGCTTCAATTCCGCCACCGCCTGCGCGGAGGTCGGCTTGGGGGAGTCCGCCACCGCGAAGAACCCGCGCGCGCGCCCCTCCCAGGCCACCACCGTCACGCTCTGCCCCAGGCTCTCAGCCTGCCCGATGCCGTCCGCCAGCGATTGGCTGACAGCCGCGCCTTGGGCGGCCACCCAGTCGGGTTTGCCCGCCAGCACCGCTGCGCCTTCGACCTCGCCGCGCACGCCCCGGCCGGGCACGGCGGCGAAGCCGGCCACAGCCGGAAGCTGGGCGGCGGCATCGTGCTGCGCCTGCTGGACGATGGCCCGGGCGATGGGGTGCTCGGAGGCGGCCTCGACGCCGCCGGCCAGGCGGGCGAACTGGGCCGGGTCCTGGCCCGCCTCGACCGCCGTGCTGGCGACGGCCATGCGGCCGGTGGTGACGGTGCCGGTCTTGTCCAGCGCAACGGTGTCCACCCGCCGCACCGACTCGAGCACCTCGGGGCCTTTGATCAGGATGCCGAGTTGGGCTCCGCGGCCGGTCCCGACCAGCAGGGCGGTCGGGGTGGCCAAGCCCAGCGCGCACGGGCAGGCGATGATGAGGACCGCGACGGCGGCGGTGAAAGCGCGGGCGGGCTGGCCGGTGGCGATCAGCCAGGCGGCCAAAGTGGTCAAGCTGACTGCCACCACAACCGGCACAAAGATCCCGGAGACGCGGTCTGCCAGGCGCTGGACCTGGGCTTTGCCGCTCTGGGCGGCGGCCACCAGGCGGGCGATTTGGGCCAGCGCCGTGTCCGCGCCCACCCGGCTGGCCTCGACCACCAGCCGGCCCTCGACCGCGATGGTGGCGCCGGTCACCGCGTCGCCGGGGCCGACCTCGATGGGCACGGATTCGCCGGTCAGCAAGGAGGCGTCGACGGCGCTGGCGCCCTGGCGGACCACGCCGTCGGTGGCGATCTTCTCGCCCGGGCGGACCGCGAACAGGTCGCCCACCTGCAGTTCGGCGGCGGGCAGGGGCAGTTCGGGGCCGCCGATGCCGTCTGGCAGCAGGGTCACGGTCTTGGCGCCGAGGTCCATCAAGGCGCGCAGAGCCGCCCCCGAGCGGCGCTTGGCGCGAGCCTCAAAGTACCGGCCAGCCAGGATGAACACGGTCACAGCCGAGGCCACCTCAAGGTAGATCTCAGGGCGGTCGCCGCCCACCAGGGTGAACTCCATGCGCATCCCGGGCATCCCGGCGCCGCCCAGGAACAGCGCCCACAGCGACCAGGCGAAGGCGGCGCTGACGCCCAGCGAGATCAGGGTGTCCATGGTGGCCGCGCCGTGGCGCAGGTTGGTCCAGGCGGCCTTGTGGAACGGGTAGGCGCCCCAGACCGCGACCGGGGCGGCCAGCGTCAGCGACAGCCACTGCCAGTAGGTGAACTGCAACGGCGGGATCATGGCCAGCAGCAGGACAGGGGCTGTCAGCACGGCGCAGATGATCAGGCGGTGGCGCAGGCGGGCGGCTGGGTCGGGCGCGGGCGCTGGCTGGTCGAG
>JAITIG010000067.1 GCA_031279575.1 Bifidobacteriaceae bacterium | reverse complement strand
ACCAACCCCGCCAACCACCGGCGAACCAGACCCCACCACAGCCGACACACCAACCGGCACAGAAAACACCACAGAACCAGAAGACGCGTCATTCCCATTCGCATCCAACGCGTGAACCCTCACAACCTGCGCCGCCACACCATCCGCCAACACCGAACCACCCGGCTCCACCAACCACGAATTCAAAGCCACCCAGTCGCCGCCCTTGAAGCGGAGAGCCACCTGGGCGCCGATCGAGACCCATTCGCCGTTGACGTAGGCCTGGACCTGGGCCAGGTAGTTTCCGGCCACAGAGGTGCCGACATGCCAGGTGAACTTGCCGAAGCCATCGCCAGCGTCGGGGCCAAGCGTGCTCACCAGATCAGTGCCCTCGTCGACCACCAGATTGGCAGCCCCCGCGCCTACCGGGACCAGACGCACCGAGGCGTCGTTGACCAGCAGATTCGCCGCGGAGCGGACCTCGACCGTGACAGCGTACTTTTCCGTTCCAGCGGTGATAGAGACAGCCGGGTCGGTGTCAGTGTTTGGAGACACGGTGCGCGACGAATTGGCCGGGTCCACCTGCCCGGGGCCGAACTGCACCTGGCCGCGCGGCAGCACCTCTTTGGCCGCGGTGTGGGCCGCGTCAAGCCAGGCCTGGACCTGGAAGTCGCCCGGCTCCTGCGAGGTGATGGTGACACGGGCTTTGCCGTCCTGATCGCACCAAGCGGGCTTGTCCGGATCGGTGATGTCGCAAGTTGTCTCCGAGACCTTGCTCAGAGTTGGGCCAGGCCAGCTGGTGCCAGGCGCCACCGCGAACCAGACCGGCACGCCGGAGATGGCGTTGCCTGTGGCGTCGCGTACATAGACATCCGCCGTGTGGGTCTTCAACCCGTCCGAGAGCACTCTTTCATCCGACGTCACCAAAGTCGAGGTGGACGGATCAGGCTCCCCGGCGACAAACTGCAACCGCTGGTTCAAGGTATTGATGCTCTCGCCGGACACCTTGGCGTTGACCGTGTAGACGCCCTTCTTCTCCGAGGTGAAAACAACGGTGGTCTTGCCGTCGATGCCAGTCGGCTGGACGGTGGCCCAGTCCAGACCAGAGGCGGGCGAAACCTCGATTTGCGGCGTGTAGCCGCGATAGGGCAGGCCGCCCTCGGTCAGCACGGTAATGGTGCCAATGAAGGACTGGGAGCCATTGGCCACCTTGGTGGCCGGGTAAGCGGGCGCCACGGTCCAAGACGAGCTGCCCGGATGCGGCGGATCGACCTGGTCGAACTCGAGATCCGCCTCACCGATCAACGAGCCGGTGGCGCCGCCCAGGCGAGCCACCAAATGGACGGTCTCAGGCTCGGTGTCGACCAGGCGGATGCGCACCACGCCCGCGGCGGAAGTCGTTCCGGAGTAAGTCTTGCCGATGACGGCGCCCGCGGCGTTGATGAACTGGGCCGACTTCGAGGCCTCCAGCGCGAAGTAGACACCGGTGACCACCGGGTTGTTGTAGGCGTCGGTGACGGTGGCCTCGGCCCAGTGGTGGTTGGCCGCCAGGCCGGAGTTCAGGACAGTCTCATCCTCAGAGCTGGCGAAGGTCCACTTGGCGGGCGGGCCGGCCTCGAAGCGGATTGTCTCTTCGGTGAGGTTGCCGTCAACCGTGGTTGTGATCCGGTCGCCGCCAATCTGCACCCAGACTTGGAAGTCGCCGATGTCTTCAGAGGTGATGTCCAAGGTGGCGGTGCCAGCCGGGTTGGTGCCTGCGCCAACCTGGATGTCGCGGTAATACTGCGTGGCGCCAGCGACATTCTGCTGCCAGAAGACCCGGACCGAGACGCCGTTCACAATCGCGCCGCTGGCGCTGCGGGTTAGAACCGTGACCTTGTAAACATCGCTGGCATCGGCCCGCGCATACGGGGAGCCGACGTTGGTGTCCGGCGCCACAACCGTCCAAGAAGACTTGAACCGATCAGGCACATCATTGTTGAAGCGGGCCGTATGGAGAGCCTCGTCGTAGACAGATGATTGGCCGGGGAAGTAGGCGCCGGCGACGGGGTAATTACCCTCAGTGAGGGAGCGGATCTGCACAGTGCATTTGCCGTCACTGCCGGTGGCGCCAGTGGCGGCGGCCGGGTTCTGGCGGGCGCTGGCGAGCCCGAACCAGGCCGCAGCCGTGCCGGCCGGCTCCAAAGCGAAGCGGCACAAGGTGGCGTCGGCCCCGGTGATTGGGTTGCCGAACCTGTCCTGCACCACCATCCAAGCCGAGACATAAGCCGAGCCGTTGGCGAAAACCGTGCCCTGGTCCACCCTGAGCGAAGCCGAGGTGGCGCCCGGGTCCACCGGGCCGCTGACCAGGTGGGCTTTGTCGTTCAAGGCTTCGAGGCTGCTATCCAGCTCCACCGGGACGGCTTTGCCCCCGGCGGTGACCGAGACCGGGTGGTCGCCTATCTTGGTGCCCCAGAAGGGGGCGGTGTAAACGCCGTCGCGCTCCTGGTAGGTGAAGGAGCCAATCGACAGGTTGGCGCCAGATGGACCGGTCGCGCCCAGGCTGGCAGCCCCCGTGGTGATGGTGTGGCCGGTGGTGCCGATCAAGGTGACCGTGACAGTGCCTTTGAACTCGCCATTGCTGGCGACCACAGGGGCCTCAGAGACGCGGAAATAGGACTTTGTCAGGTCGACATCCGGGTCCTGCCAGGTGGCGCGCTTCTCATAGCCGCCGCCTGCGCCCAGGCCGCCCGGCACAGCCGTCCACGGGCCAGTCGCAGACGTCCCGATCCCAGCCGTCACCTGGCAAGAGCCGACCGTGGTCGAAGTCAAAGTGGTGGACGCCTTGCCGTCGCCATCCGTCTGGATGACATGGGTCCGCTGGCTGTTTTGGAAGGTGCCGACGCAGTCAGGGGGCACCGTGAACTGGACGTAGACGTTCGGGACCGGGTTGTTGCGGCCAGCGTCCCACACCCGGACAGCCGGGTGGTAGCTTTGGCCGGTCTTGAGCGGCTGGCCGACGCCATTGGGCACCACAGCGGTGTCATCCCAATCGTTGAACGGGTCCGACTCCGCTGCAGAGTTGAAGATCAAAATCGAGTCGCTGGCGCTGGCCGGGGGCACAACCATGTGCGCCTGCTTGTTCAGCTCATCCCCGGACTGGTTCTTTTGGACGCTGACAGGCGTCTCGGCCGCCTCGACCGAGACGTCCCAATCACCAGCCTTGACACCCCAGAACTTGGCTGTGTAAACACCGCCAACAGTGTGGGTGAAGGCGCTGAACTCGAGCAAAGACTTATCGTCATCGGCCGATGCCGCCAAGCTGGTGGCAGCGGTGGTCAGCGGGTGGCCGGTCTTCCCCTGGAGGTAAACCGTGACGGTGCCGTAGTTGAGGGCCGAGTTGCCGTCCGCCACAACCTCAGCCTCAGACACCGAGTAATAAGAAGCGGAGTAGTCGATTTCCGGGTCTTGCCACACGGCGTCCTTGAAGTTCGGGGTCACGTTGGCGCCAACCGGCTTCCACTCGTCCCCAACCTTGATCTCCGCGAAGACGCGGCAGGTCTCCTGGACAGTGGAGCTGATGGTGGTCTGGGCTGTGCCCGCGTCAGAAGTTGTCCTCTCGACAATGTCAAAGCCGCCGGCCTGGGTGAACGTCTCGCCGAACTGGGCCGCGCAGCCGCTGGAGATGCGGAAACGCACACCCGCCGAGCCGACAGGGTTGCCATTCGCGTCAAAAGCGTTGACCTGCGGGTGGAACACGCCGCCCGTCTTGCGCGCCACAACCACGCCTGCCGGGTCATCCGCGGGGAGGGTCTCCGGGTCGCTGGCGGTGACCGTCTTGAAAATGAAGACGGACTTGGAGTCGACGGCGGGGCCAGACTCCAAGCGGGCCAGATTATTGCCGCCCGCCTTGACCAGGACATGGCCAACCAAACCGTCGGCGGTGACCGAGGCGTCGATGGTGACCGAGACCGGGTGCTCGCCAGCCGTGGTGCCCTTGAAGGTGGCGGTGTAAACGCCATCGACGGTGTGCTCGAAGCCGCTGATGGTGAGATTGGCCCCGGGCAGGGCGGCAGAGGCGTGGATGGCGTCGGCGGCTTTGGTGACCGGAATATCGTTCTGGCCGATCAGCGTCACAGTGACGGTGCCGGTGTCAGAGCCGTTGGCCACAACCCAGGCCGTCGAGACAGTGAAATCAGACTTGGCGGGGCTGACCGGGGCGTCCTTCCAGCGGGCCACCTTGCCCTCGCCGTTCAAGTCCTCGCCGTCGTTGACCTTGACCCAGCCAGTTGCGGCGTCGACGTAGACATAGGCCTCAACCTTGCAGCTGCCAGCCTTGTTCGAGGTCAAAATAGTCGAGGCGACGCCGTCCTCGTCGGTGGTCTCCTGTTTGACCGTGACGCCGCCAGTCAGCGAAGCGGCGCAGTCAGCGCCGATGCGGAACTGGACCGACTTGCCGGCCAAAGCGTTGTTGCGCCCGGCATCCCACACCTTGACGGTGGGGTGGAAGCCGTAGCCGGTGAGCTTCTCTTGGCCAACGCCATCGGGCTGGTCGGAGGCGTCAAGGGTGTCCTCCGGGACGCTCTCACCGGTGTGGTTGAAAATCAAAACCGAATCGGCGCCGCTGGCGGGCGGGTCGGTGAAGACAGCCGTGACATGGCTGGCGCCAGACGGGTTGGGGGTGTTGTTGGGGTTGCCCTCCAAGACCACCCAGGCGTTGGCGGTGTCGGTGCCGCCCTTGGGGGTGTAAGTCACGGTGATGTTGTGGCTGCCGGACTTCGCGGCGTAAACCACCAGCGTGTAGGTGCCGGATTCGCAGCGGCCGCTTTGCAGGCCCTCGGCGCAGGTGAACAGGCCTCTGTTCTGGCCGTCGATGGCGGCGTAGTACAAACCGCCCCCAGCTTGCGCCGGCGAGGTGGCGCGCAGTTCCGACTCGCCGTTCTTATACGGCTGGCCGGCCGAGTTTTGCAGCGTCACGGTGATGGTCTGCTTGCCCCAGTCGCTGGCGCTGGTGTCAGGCGCCAGGCGGTTGGCGATTTGGTTGGCGGTGGCGGTGATGCGGGCAAACGAGTTGTCCACCTCAGCCGAGGCGTCGTCAAACCAGATCTGGACCGGGTCGATGCTGGTGGCGTTGCCGGTCTCCTTGTTCTTGAGGTAGTCGCTGCCGATCTGCGCGGCCAAGTTGTAGCCGCCGGCCGAGGCTCCGAGCACGCGCACCTGGTAGAGGGAGTCGCCATCGGCGCCGATTCTGGCCTCGTAGGTGTCGCCGGCGTCGACCCAGGTGACACCGGAATCAGACGAGTACTGCAACTTGGCGCCACCGGCCGGGGAGCCGGACTGCGGCGACAGCTTCAAGGTGACCCAGCCGCCCTCGACCGGGGCCGTCTTGAGGTCGCCGTTGGCATCGCGGACCTGGCCCTGGACAGCCAGCTCGACGGTTGAGGAGCCGGGCACCACAACTGGCTCGTCCTGGTTGGCGGAGGGCTCCGCCGTGACTGTGGACAGATCGACCGAGCCCTGCGGGATGTAGGTCAAATAGCAGCTGACCTGCTGCGGCAGGGGCGAGGAGCCAGAGGCGGGCACGCCCAGCTGGGACGAGCCGGGGATGACTGTGGTGGCCAGCGGGGCGCCGGTCTCGGTGTTGTAGCAGTAGGTGTCCTTGACGCCGTCGATCTCGCGGATGCCAAGCTCCCAGCCTTCCAAAGCCGAAGCGCTGGCGCCGCCCACGCCAGAGGTGGTGATGACCAGGTTTTGGGTGCGCGAGGTGATGGCGTGGCCCACGGTTGAACTGGAGAAACTCCCCTGGGCGTTGGTCAGAATGCTGGTTGTGGCCTGCGAGGGCGCCACATTGGAGACGTTGCCCAAGGCCAGGCGGACGTTGGCGGCCACGCCGCCGGTGGTGCGGGCATAAAGCCGCAGGACAGAGCCGGCCACGCCAAGCTGGTAGTCCTCGACCTCGCCGCTGGGCACCCACGGCATTGAGTTCGGGTCAGACGGGCCGCGCGAGACGGCGCTGACAGCCGGGTCGGATGAGACCCGGGCGCGCAGGTAGACCGGCACCATGTTGCTGGAAGGCAGCCCCGAACCAGCCGTGTAGTCGCAGTAGAGATAGCCATACTCGTCCTTCGTGGCGCAGCTGAGCGCCGTGTCAAAGCTGCTGGCGGCGACGCCAGAGCTGTTGACCGAGGTGATCCAGGCTTTGATGGTCGATGCCGCCACCGCGTTCGAGTCGCCGTTGGCCTTGATGCGGAAACGGTAGTTCTTGCCCGCCACCATGAGCTGGGATTGGGCCGGCCCCCAAGAATCGGCCGGAACGATGCCGCTGGTGGGCACGGGGGCGAACTCGACGCCATCGTCCGTGGGGTGGGCGTTGGCGCTGGCGTGGTTCACGCCGTCCGCGTAGATGCCGGCCGAACCGCCGAGGTAGAGGTAATCCTGGCCGCCGCTCTTCGGGTTGGCGTAGGGGCCCAACTGGGCGTTGGTGGTCGAGGCCAGCGGCGAGTCGCCCCAGGAGGCGCTCATGGTGATGCCGAAATCGGCTTCGACAACAGCCTGGTCGGTGGTCATGGCGACCTTGGAGACGATGGCGCCGCCACCGTTGGCGGAGTACGGGTTGCCGCTGGAGCCCAGGGCGGTGTTGAGAGCGTCGATGCCGTCATAGCGGGCGCCACTGCAGGCCCCGCTGGTGGTCTGCGCCTGGTAGTCGCGGCCGGAGCCTTGGGTGCAATAGGCGGTCAAGGTGTTGGATGGGCCGCTGGAGCCAGAGCCGTAGAAGACGCCGGCGCTGGCGTAAGTCTGGCTGGCGTTGACGCCGTTGATCTGCGGGCGCTTGACCCGCACCGTGAACTCGGTCGAGGCCGAGTTGAGCAAGGCCGAATAGTTGCCGGCGGCATTGGTAACGACCTCGCCGCGCTTGGTCCAGGTGGTCGAACCGGAGGCGGCGTTGCCCTGGAAGATCTCCACCGTGACGTTGGACACTCCAACCTCGGACGCGCCGCTGATCACACCATCTCCGTTGACGTCGTTGTAGACGGTGCCTGAGATGACCGGGGCGGCTTGGGCGCTAGCCAGGTCGACCGGGCTGTGCACATTGCCCATATCGGTGACGATGCCCGAAAGCGGGTCCCAACGATAGACGTCGTCGTTGGCATGCGCGGTGTAGAGGGCGCCGTCCATGAAGGCCATGCCCCAAACCGCCGAACTGGTGGTGTTTGCGGTGAAAGCCCGGACGATCTCATAGGTCCAGGGGTTTTGGGTGGTTGGGTTCAGGGGCTGGCCGTTGGCGTCAAAGGGAATGTTGACGCGCAGCAGGGCGTGCTGGCTGGCGGAGTTGGTCAACATCAAATAGAGGTTGCCGTTGGCGTCGATCGCCATGTCAGAGCCGGCGTCCCAGTTACCGGTCTCCGTTTGCCCGGTCAAGGCGGCCCATTGGGCGCGCAGGGACTGACCGCCGGCGGCGTTAAGCGTCTGGGCCGCGACCACGCAGCCGTAACCGGGACTCGACGTCGCATTGACGGTCAAAATGCGGGAGTAAAGGCTGGTGATGGTGGTTTGGTTGTTGCCCACGTTGGTTGATCCGCCACTGCCACCGCCAACGGCGTAGAGGTAGCCGTTCTTCTGGTTGATCTCAGCGCTGTACTGGGCACCACGGCTGGAGAGGCTGCAAGTCGGCACAGCACCGTAGCTGTAACCGTCAACGGTGCCGTTGCCGCGCGAGACATAAACCGACGAGGTGCTGGACTGGTTGAGGTCCACCATGTGCAAAGTCTCATCGCCAAGGTACTTGAAGATCGGGCCGACGGCGATGGTGTCATGGGAATCAGCCCTGAGCCCGTGGTCAGAGCCAGAGGGCTGGAACATCTGGACGAAATCAGCCTCAACGAAGGCGTTGTAGCTGGACGGATTGGCCACCGCTAGCATCCACCTCCCGGCCAAGCTGTCCTTGAACCAGAGCTGGTCGCGGGTGAACACGCCGTTCCAGTTGGCGGTGTTGCGCGTCACCGCCTCGGCGCTCTGGGCGCCCATCCAGCTTTGGGCCAGGGTCACCCCGCCCAGCGCGATCGCCGCCGCCATCAGCAAAGCGATGGGTTTGACCACTGCGCCTGGCAGGCGCCGCAGTGCGCCGGCCAGATTCAGAGTGGAGCCAGAACTGTGGGAACGGTGATTCGCGCTCATGCTGTTTACTTCCTTGCCACGAGGGCCGCTGCCGGTTTGACAACGGGGGACTACCGGGAACTACGTAGTTTGGCCACGCGGCCGGCCCCACCACCTGCGCCAGCTCCGCGACCGCCTGATCGGCTCACTCCCCTAGACCCGGCGACCGCGACCAAGGGAGAAAACCCACCAGACAGCCCGCCCCAGCGCCGTTACGCCAGGGACGAACCTGCAAGAGAGGCTATCGGAGGGCACTGTCAGGCGGTTGGACGGCTGCGTAGTATCACCCATGCCCAAAATTCGAGATCCGGCCCGCGGCCCCGACCTGCGGCAGCGCATGTGCTGCTGTTTTGGCCTGAGCGGCCGCGACCAGCCCGGCGGCGGCGCCGCCGCCCTCAAAAGGCCGCCCAGCGCCCCCAAGACCGCCCCCAAACCAGCCCCAGCCGCCCCCGCCCGCCCGCCGCGCCCGCCCAACCGGGAATAAACGCGCGTTAACATACCCGCCCCCAGGCGGCAGACGGCATCGTCCAGGCGGGGTGCCCCCAGCGAGACTTGAACTCGCACTGAACCGGTTTTAAGCCGGGTGCCTCTGCCAATTGGGCCATGGGGGCCGGGCGCGGGCCGCCGTCAAGCCTACGGGAGGCTCACCCCCCGGCGGCTAAGAGCACGATGCCGTCGAGGATGTCATGCTCCGAAGTCACCACCCGGCCCAGCTCGCGGCCGGCGGCGGCCGTCTCAGCCTGGACGCGGCGCAGCACCCGGGACCAGACCAAAGCCCCGGCGCCAATCACATCGACCCGGCCCGGGTGCATAAAACCAAGGCGGGCGCGGGCCGCCCGGGAGGCCTGCCACAAATCGCGGCAAGCCTCCTCCAGGCGCGCGGCGGGCAGGGCGGCGCCATCGATCCGGCGCGGGTCGTAACGCTCCAAGCCGAGCGCGTGGGCCGTCACCGTGGTGATCGAGCCGGCCACGCCGACCAAGGTGGCGGCCGCGCCCAAGGGCACATGGCGGGCCGCCCTATCCAGCACCGCGTCGACATCCGCCACCGCCGCCCGGACCTGCGCCGGGGTGGGCGGGTCCGAGCGCAAATGCCGCTCGGTGATCCTGACGCAGCCGACATCCATCGAGAAAGCGGCCTCGGCCTGGTCCCGGCCCGCCACCAGCTCGGTTGAGCCGCCGCCCAAGTCCACCACCAAGAACGGGGCCGGCAGGCGGCCGCGCAAAGCGCTGACAGCGCCGGCGAAAGACAGGTGGGCCTCCTCCAGGCCGTCGATCACCTCCGCCTCGACGCCCAGCTCCGCCCGCACGCCGTCCAGGAAAACGTTGCGGTTGGCGGCATCCCTGGTGGCCGATGTCGCCACAAAGCGCAGCCGCTCCACGCCCGCCTGGCGGCAGAGCCGGCCGTAGCGGGCGACCGCCGCCAAGGTGCGCTCCAGCGCCTCCGGCGCGAACCAGCCGCGGCGGTCGACGCCTTGGCCCAGGCGCACAATCTCCATCTGGCGGTCGATGTCCCTAAGAGTGCCGGCGGCCTGGTCCACATCCGCTATCAGCAGGCGGATCGAGTTGGTGCCGCAATCGATCCCGGCCGCCCGGACCGGCTCAGCCACCGGACGCCGCCTGGCCTCGGGCCGCCGCCGGGCGGGCCTCAGACGGGGCCGCCGGGCGGGCTCTCGGCGGGGCGGCGTGACCCGGCTGGGCGGCGGCAGCGTGCGCTGCGGGCGGGCCGGGCGGCGCGGGCGGCATCGGGCGGGGGCTGGGCGAGGCTTCGGCGTCCGCTGCCGGGGCGGCGCCGGGCGGGGGGCAAGCGCAGCGGTCGGGGCGCCAGGCGGGGGCTATCTCCAGCAGGGTCTCATCGCCCAGCGGATTGACGCCGGGGCCGGCCGCCAAAGCATGGGCGGCCAGAGCGTGCAAGCACTTGACGCGATCCGGCATGCCGCCGGCCGAGATCCCCGCGATCTCCGGGGGCTCGCCAAGTTGGGCGCGGCGCGCCAAGTAATCCAGGTGGGCGGCGCGGTAGGCCGCCGCCAATCCCGCATCCCCGGCCAGGCGGTGGGACATGGCGGCCATCCACCCGGCCGACTCGAGGCGGCCAATCGCCTTGGCCGCCGCCGGGTGGGTCAAATAGAAAGTGGTCGGGAACGGCTCGCCGCTCGGCAACCTGGGCGCGGTGCGCGTCACCAGCGGCGCCCCGCAAACACAGCGGGCGGCGATGCCGCTCAGGCCGCGCGGCTCGCGCCCAAGGTGAACCGCTATCAGGGCCAGATCCTGCGGCGAAGCCTCCGGCCGCGACCGATCCGCCTGCGGCACCGCGGGCGCGGGCCGGCGGCCAGCCGCGTCCACGCGCAGCAGACCGGCATCGGGCGCCAGCCAATCGCCCAGCCGCAGGCGGTGGGCCGCCTCGGGGCGGGCTGCGCCCGCGGGCTGGGGACCGGGCGCGGGCGGGCCGGCGGGGCCGGGCCGTTCGGCGAGGGGGGAATGGGGGAAAGCAGACGGCATCGGGCGGGTCATGACGGCTGGCCTGCCACGACCACCGAATCCCACAACTTGGCGTACCACGGCGGGGCATCGGCCGCGGCGACGTCCGAATCGAGGTGGGTGGGGGCCGGCTCCAAGGCGGGCGCGGCCTGGGGAGTGGGGGCGTTCTCAGGGTCGGAGACGCGGAAGGTGCGGTCGCCGGGCATGGCGAAGCTGAGGCGCTGGCGCGCCTGGGCCTTGACATAAGCCGGGTCCTGCCACCGCCCAAGCGCCGCCTGAAGCTCGTCATTTTGCTGAGCCGCAGCCGCCACCTGCTCGCGGAGCTGGGCTGTTTGCAACTGCTGGGTCATGTAAAGGCGCCACGTGGGGAAAATCAAAGTGAACACCATCAGGCCTATCGCCGCCAGCAGCACAATCTGAAAACCAATCCGCAAACGGCGCTTGGCGGCAACCACCTCGCGGCGCTTAGCCTCCTCGATACCCTCCGCCTCGGCGCGCAAACGCCCCGCCGCGCCAGGGCGGCGCGTCGCCGGGCGGGACTTGGGTGGCACCCATCCATCATGCCCCACCAGCCCGCGCGCCGACCGCCACCCGGCAGCGCGGGTCCGCAAACGGCGGCTAGATCAAGCGGCGAAACGCGGGAAAGCGGACTTCCCGGCGTAGCGCGCGGCATCGCCCAACTGCTCCTCGATGCGCAGAAGCTGGTTGTACTTGTTGATGCGCTCGCCGCGGGCCGTGGCGCCCGTCTTGATCTGGCCGCCATTGACCGCCACCGACAAATCGGCGATGGTGGTGTCCTCCGTCTCACCGGAGCGATGCGAGGTCATAGCCGTGAAACCAGCCCGCTGGGCCAACGCCACCGCATCCAACGTCTCGGTCAAAGTGCCAATCTGATTCAGCTTGACCAGCAGCGAATTGGCCGCCTTGACCTCAATGCCCTTGGCCAAACGAGTCGGGTTGGTGACAAACAAATCGTCGCCCACAATCTGCACCTTGGCGCCAATCTCGCCGGTCAGGCGGGTCCAAGCCTCCCACTCGTCCTCCGAGAGCGGATCCTCGACCGAGACCAGCGGGTAGTCGCCGATCAGCTTCTTGTAGTAGTCGACCATGAAATCCGTCGAACGGGCCTCGCCCTCGAACTGGTACCGGCCGTCCTTGAAGAACTCGCTGGAAGCCACATCCAAAGCCAAAGCCACATCCGCGCCCGGCTTGAAACCAGCCTTCTCGATGGCGGCCACAATCTCATCCAACGCGTCCGCGTTGGAGGGCAGATTGGGGGCGAACCCGCCCTCATCCCCCAGGCCGGTGCCCAAACCCTTGGCCTTCAGCACCGACTTCAAGGCGTGGTAGACCTCCGCGCCCCAGCGCAGCGCCTCGCGGAAGGACGGCGCGCCAATCGGGGCGATCATGAACTCCTGGATGTCCACATTCGAATCCGCGTGCGAGCCGCCGTTCAGAATGTTCATCATGGGAACAGGCAGAAGATGCGCGTTGGGACCGCCAATATAACGGTACAGCGGCAGATCAGAGGAGATCGCGGCCGCCCGGGCCGCCGCCAGCGACACCCCCAAGATGGCGTTCGCGCCCAAACGGTCCTTGTTCGGGGTGCCATCCAAATCAATCATGGTCTGGTCCACCACACGCTGGTCGGCGGCGTCCAAACCAATCACCTCCGGGGCGATCTCATCGATCACAGCCGCCACCGCGCCCTCGACCCCCTTGCCGCCGTAGCGCGGCTTGTCCTGGTCGCGCCGCTCAACCGCCTCAAACTGGCCGGTCGAGGCGCCCGAGGGCACCGACGCCCGCGACAAGGTGCCGTCGGTCAACCCGACCTCGACCTCCACCGTGGGATTGCCCCGCGAATCAAGGATTTCGCGGGCTAGAACTAGATCAATTGTGGCCACAGGGGACTCCTCCAAGTCGCAGATGCTTCAGTTTGATGCGCCAACAATCGTACCCGCCCGCCGGGTCTGGGATCACCCGAACAGCGCCCGGGCGCCGCCGGCCAACAGCGCCAAGCGGCGGGCGGCCTGGGCCCGCAAGCGGGTCAAAGTCTGGAAGTCAGCCTGCGGCGGGACCGGCTCGACAACCTCCAAATAGCACTTCACCTTCGGTTCGGTGCCAGAAGGGCGCACAATCAGGCGGGCCGAATCCGCCAGCGAGAAGATCAGCGCGTCAGCCGCCGCCAAACCCTCCCAGCCGGCCGCCAAATCAGTGATGCGGCTGACCGGCGTGGCCCCGACCCGCTTGGGGGCGGCGCGGCGCAGCGAGCGCATCACCCCGGCCAACTCGGCCGAATCGCGGAACCGCAACGCCACCTGGGCGGTGGCGTGCAAACCATGGCGGCGGGCCAAATCATCCAACAAGTCGATCAGCGAGCGCCCAGCCAGCTTGGCCCGGGCGGCCAGGCGCGCCACCGCCAAACCGGCCGTGATGCCGTCCTTGTCCCGCACCATATCCGGCCGGACGCAATAGCCGATCGCCTCCTCATAGCCGAACACCAGGCCAGGCGTGCGGGCAATCCACTTGAACCCCGTCAAAGTCCGCTCAAAACGCAGCAAATGGGCCCGCGCGATCCGCCCCAACAACCGCGATGAGACCACCGAGCAAGCCACCGCGGGGCGGGCGCCATCGGCGGCGGCGGGGGCCTCCGCCCAATACTTGGCCAAATCCTCGCCCAGCAGCGCGCCCAACTCATCGCCGGTCAGGCGCCGCCAACCGCCGCCCTGGGGGGCGCGCGGGTCATAGACCGCCACCGCGCAACGGTCCGCATCCGGATCCTGGGCAATCACCAAATCCGCCCCGATCCGCTCCGCCAAAGCGTTGGCCAGGTCGATGGCGCCGGGCTCCTCCGGGTTCGGGAACGCCACCGTGGGGAAATCCGGATCCGGCGCCCGCTGCGAGTCAACCTGGTGGATGTCCTCAAAACCGGCCGCGCGCAAAGCCGGCACCGCCAAACGGGCGCCCACACCGTGCATGGCGGTGTGGACAATGCGCAAATCGGCCGCGCCGGCGGCCGGGGCCACACCGGACACCGCCTGGCGCAAATACTCGCGCTCCTGCTCTGCGCCAATCCTCTCCCAGCCGCGGGCCGCCCGGGGAACCTGGTTGGCGGGCGGCGCGGCCGCGATGCGGGCGGCGATCTCGCGGTCCGCCGGCGGCACAATCTGAACCCCGTCCGCGGGCGGCGAGGCCAGCCGGCCGCCCAAATAGACCTTGCAACCGTTGTCCTGGGCCGGGTTGTGGGAGGCGGTCACCATGACGCCGGCATCCGCCCGCAGGCGCCGCACGGCAAAAGCCAGCAGCGGCGTGGGGCAGGCCTGCTCCCACAGCAGCGCCCGCCCGCCAGCCGCCACCACCACCGCGGCGGTGTCGCGGGCAAACTCCTGCGACCGGTGGCGGGCGTCATACCCGACCACCACCTTCGGGGCCAAACCCGCCGCCCCCGCCTGGACGATGCCGTCCGCCAAATACGCCATCAACCCGGCCGCCGCCCTGATCACCACAGCGCGGTTCATCCGATTGGGGCCGGGGCCGAGCTGGCCGCGCAGGCCGGCCGTGCCGAACTCCAACGGGCCGGCAAAAGCGCTGGCCACCTCATCCAAAGCGGCGCGGTCGCCTTGCTGGGCCGCCTGCCAGGCGGCGGCCAACTGGGCGCGGGTGGCCGGGTCTGGATCGGCCGCCAGCCAAGCCTGGACGGCGGCGGCGAGCTTGGCCTGATTGGGATCAGGCCTGGGGCCTGCCTGGGCGGCGGGAGGGCTCATGGCGGGCTCGCTTTCCGGTCGCGGCCGGCGGGCCGGCCGGCCCGGTTGGATCTGGCGGCAACCTCGCCGCCCATCCTATTCGCCCCCGCCGCCGGGCGCGCCAGGCGGGCGGCGCCGCCGCGCCGCAGAGCCCTTCTAGCAGCCGGACCGCGGTTTCCCAAAGTCGCTTTAGGTATTCTCAGCTAGCTTGTGGAATATAGAGTGGTAAAGACCGAAAAGTTTGTCCGCCAGCAACCTGGCGTTCACCTTCGCCCTTGGGAGTCTCAATGCTCCGGCTGACGCAGCTGTCCATGCGGAACCGCGCCGTGGTGGCGCTCGTGCCGCTCGCCATCGTCGTGGGCGGGATCCTGTCCATCGGCTGGCTCCGCCAAGAGATGATCCCCTCCGTCGAAATGCCGATGGCGCTGGTCACAGCCACCAACGAAGGCGTCTCCGCCGAGTTGATGGAGCAGCAGATCGCCGCGCACATCGAAGGCGCCATCGAAGCCGTGCCCGGCGTCGAATCGGTGCTGACGACATCGGTCAACTCAAACCTGTACGCCACGGCGCAGTTCCGCTACGGCACCAACATCGACAACGCCAACGAGCAGCTGTCCACCGCCATGAGCCGAGCCGCCCGGCTGCTGCCGGACGAAGTCGACATCGCCGTCATGACCGGCTCCATGGCCGACCTGCCGGTGGTCAACCTGGCGCTGCGCGGCGGCGACCGGGCGGCCCTGGACCACATGGTCAACGACGTGCTCGAACCGCGCCTGTCCCGGCTCGAAAACGTCCGCACCGTCCAAGTCAGCGGCTTCACCCCAGACGAGGTGGTGATCGAACCCCGCTCCGAAGACCTCGCCGCCAACGGCATCACCCTGGCCAAAATCGCCACCGTGCTAGTCGACAACGGCATCGCCATGCCCGCCGGGGAAATTGGGCGCGAGGACCAAACCCTGGCCGT
Source organism: Bifidobacteriaceae bacterium (assembly GCA_031279575.1). The sequence continues at coordinate 2,622 of JAITIG010000067.1, read as the reverse complement.
CCAAACCGGCAGCCGCATCGCCAACCTGGAAGAGCTGCGCGCCCTGAGAGTGGGCCAAGACGCCGCGGGGGAGGTCATCACCCTGGCGGATGTGGCCGAAGTCGCCCAAGGACCCGAACAGGCCTCCTCCTACTCCCGGCTCGACGGCGAGACCGCCGTCTCCCTGTACGTCACCAAAACACCGACCGGCAACACGGTCGAAGTCTCGCACGCCGTCCACGACACCCTGGACCAGCTCCAAGGCGCCTTCGAAGCCGAAGGCATCTCGGCCGGCATAGTGTTTGACCAGGCGCCGTTCATCGAAGGCTCCATCAGAGGCCTGGTCGAGGAAGGCGCCCTCGGGTTGGGCTTCGCCATCCTGGTGATCTGGCTCTTCCTCGGGTCGCTGCGGGCCACCCTGGTCTCCGCCGTGTCCATCCCGTTGTCGCTGCTGACAGCGTTCATTGGGCTCAACGTCAGCGGGCAAACCCTGAACATCCTGACCCTGGCCGCCATCACCATGGCGATCGGGCGGGTGGTGGACGATTCGATCGTGGTGGTGGAGACCATCAAACGCCACCTGTCCTACGGCGAGGAAAAGAAGCGCGCCGTCATCAAAGCGGTGGGCGAAGTCTCCGGCGCGGTCGCCTCCTCAACCTTCTGCACCGCGGCGGTGTTCCTGCCGCTGGCGTTCGTCGGCGGGATGGTGGGCGAGCTGTTCCGGCCCTTCGGACCCACCGTGGCCATCGCGCTGGGCGCCTCGCTGCTGGTGGCGCTGACCATAGTGCCGGTGCTGGCGTACTGGTTTGTGCAAGCGCCAGTCGCCATCGACGCCGAGGACGAGGCCTACCAGCGGGCCGAATCAGAGCAACGCGAACGGCGCGGCTTCTGGCAGCGCCTCTACATGCCGGCCCTGCGCGGCTCGCTGCGCCACCCCTGGCTGGCCTCCAGCGCGGCGGTGGCGGTGCTGGCCGGCACGGTGCTGCTGGTGCCGCGCCTGGAGACAAACTTCCTGGGCGACATCGGCGGCAGCACCGTGTCGGTGGAGCAAACCTTCTTCGCCGGCACCTCGCTTGAAACCGAAGACCTCCAAGCCCGGCGCACCGAGGCCGCCATCGCCGAAATCGACGGGGTGGGGTCCGTCATGGTGCGGGTCACAGCCGGCGGGGTGCGCATGATCCGCTTCACCGCCGAGCCGCTGGCCACCTACTACGTCACCGTGGACCCAGACGCCGAGACCAACGCCGTGGTGGAAAAGGTGCGCCAAGCGGTGACGGACTCATCTGGGGAGGCGGTGGCGCAAACCTCGGTCAGCTCCAGCGAATCCTCCATGCTGATCTCGACCTCGGTGGACCTGATAGTGCGCTCCGCCGACTCAGACTCGCTGGCCGATGCCGCCGCCGAAGTCGAGCGCGCCGCCCGCTCCATGCCCGGGGCGGTCGACGTGGTCAACAACCTGGCGGACGAGCAGCCCCGCGTGCTGCTGACCGTGGACCGGGACAAAGTGGCGGACCTGAACCTGACCGAGACCGAAGTCGAGCAACTGGTCCACGACCTGATGGTGCCCAGGCAGATTGGCGCCCTGGTCCACCCAGAAGAAGGCGAGATCCCCGTCCTGCTGTCGCTGGGCGAGGCGGCCGCGGACATCGAGGAGCTCAAAACCATGCCCCTGCTGTCCACCCCGACCGGGGACATCACAGTCGAGGAAGTCGCCACCGTCGAGGTCGACTCCGTGCTGGTGACCTTGTCCCGCCTGGACGGCGAGCGCTCCGCCACCATCTCGGTGACCCCGGCCAGCGACGACTTGGGCATGCTGGTGGGGGACGTGCAGCGGGCCATCGACGAGCTTGATCTGCCGGTGGGGGTTACAGTCGAGGTGGGCGGGCTGGCGGCGGACATGGACCAGGCCTTCAACGACCTGGCGTGGGCCCTGGTGATAGCCGTGCTGGTGGTGTTCATCTTGATGGTGGGGACCTTTGGGTCGCTGCTGCAACCGTTCATTTTGCTGATCTCGATCCCGTTCGCGGCCACCGGGGCGCTGCTGACCTTGGTGGCCACCGGCACGCCGCTGGGGGTGGCGGCGTTCATTGGGCTGCTGCTGCTGGTGGGGATTGTGGTGGCCAACGCGATCGTGTTGATCGACTTGATCAACCAGTACCGCAGGGCCGGGCGGGCGATCGACGATGCGATCGAGGAGGGCGCCCGCAAGCGGCTGCGGCCGGTTTTGATGACGGCGGCGGCCACCGTGTTCGCTTTGATCCCGATGGCGTTGGGGCTGACCGGGGGCGGCGGCTCGTTTATCTCCCAGCCGTTGGCGCTGGTGGTGATTGGCGGGCTGGTCACCTCTACCCTGCTGACGTTGATTGTGGTGCCGGTGCTCTACCGGTTCGAGGCCCGCGCCCACGACCGCCGCGAGGCGCGGCGCGAGGCCCGGCTGGACCGGCGGCGGGCCGCCCGGGCGGCTGCCCGCCGAGCCCGCCTGGCGGCCGAGGGCCGCGGGGCGGGTCCCGAGGCTCGGGGGGCGGGTCCCGAGGGTCTGGGGGCGGGTCCCGAGGGTCTGGGGGCGGGTCCCGAGGGTCTGGGGGCGGGTCCCGAGGGTCTGGTGGCGGGTCCGGGGGGTCTGGGGGCGGGTCCCGAGGGTCT
>JAITIG010000005.1 GCA_031279575.1 Bifidobacteriaceae bacterium | reverse complement strand
CGAAGAAGCAAGCCTGGCTGACCCTGTCGGGATCTTGGCCAGAGGGGGGCTTGGGCGGGTTTTGCGCCATCGGCCCCAGCGCCGGGAGCGCGCGCTTCTTCCCGGTCCCGCTGCCCGCCACAGCCGGTTTGCCGACCGCGCCTCCCCCTTGCCCGGCGCCGCCCGCCCCGGCCGAGTGGGCGGCATCGGGCGGGGGGAAGGGGGCGGGGGTGGTTAGTCGCCTACGGCGCCGGGGATCTCGTAGGCGCGCTCGGCGTGGATTTGGACGTCGAGGCCGGCGCTCTCGGTCTCGGCCGGGACGCGGATGCCCATGGTCTTCTTCAGCGCGAAAGCGATGGCCGTGGTTACGGTGAAGGAGTAGGCCACCACCGCGACGGCCGCCAAAATCTGCACCCCGAGCAGGCGGAAGCCGCCGCCGTAGAACAGCCCGGCGCCGGCGTTGGGGGCCGCCGGGTTGGCCAAGAGCCCAATCATGACGGTGCCCAGCAAGCCCCCGACCAGGTGGATGCCGACCACATCGAGCGAGTCGTCGTAGCCCAGGGTGCGCTTCCAGTTGACCGCGAAGCAGCACAGCACGCCCGCCGCCCCGCCAATCAGCAATGCGCCGATGGCGTCCACCGCCGCCCCGGACGGGGTCAGCGCCACCAGCCCGGTCACCATGCCGGAGGCCGCCCCTAGCGCGGTCGAATGCCCGAACCGCAGTTTCTCCACGATCAGCCAGGCCAGGGTGGCGGCGCCGGTCCCGAACAAGGTGTTGGCGGACATGACGCCGGCCGCGTTGTTGGCCGCCAGGGCCGAGCCGCCGTTGAAGCCGTACCACCCGGCCCACAGCAGCAGCGCGCCCAGCAGCACCAGCGGCAGCGAGTGGGGCCGGGGCGGGTGGTCGAAGGAGCGGCGCTTGCCCAGCATCAGGGCCAGCGCCAACCCGGCGGCGCCGGAGTTGATGTGGACGGCGGTGCCGCCGGCGAAGTCGATCGCCTGCAGCTTGTTGGCGATCCAGCCGCCGGTGTGGCCCGCGGCGTCGAAGTCGAACACCCAGTGGCAGACGGGCGCGTAGACCAGCACCAGCCAAATGCCGGCGAACACCATCCAAGCCCCGAACTTCATCCGGTCGGCCGCCGCGCCGGCGATGATCCCGGTGGTCAGGCTGGCGAAGATGGACATGAAGCCGGCCACCAGGAGCGGTGGCAGGCCCTCGTTGTCCTCTGAGCCGAGCAGGCCGTTCAGCCCCAGGAACTCGGTTGGGTCGCCGATCAGCCCGGCGCCGCCGACGGAGTTGCCGAAGGCGATGGTGTAGCCCACCGCCACCCACGTCACCAGCACCACGGCGAAGGCGCCGCTGACCATCATGAGCATGTTCAAGGCGGTCCTAAAGCCAGTCATGCCGCCGTAGTAGAACGCCAGCCCCGGCACCATCAGGGTGACCAGCGCGGTGCTGGTCAGGATCCAAGCGGTCGCGCCTGTGTCCATAGGTGTAACCTCCCCAGTCGCGCTCCGCCCAGCTGAAGAATGATTGTCACATCAGACTAGGAACAGTAAACGTCGTTTCTCGCTACGAGCATGTGCCGAACGCGCAAAACATCAGTTACAAGCAGGTTAACTGCCCAGCCGCCGGTAGAAGGGGACGATGCCGACCAGCTAGAGTTCTATGCCAGTAGATAGCAGTTCACAGCAGTAGACAGGGCTTCGCGCCCGTGGAGCGCCGCCGGGCGGGGCGGGGCGGGCCTGGCGCCGGCTTCGCGCGCGGCGCCAGGCCAAGGCCAAGGCCAACCCAGCGCAAGGCCAACCCAGCACAACCAGCACAGGAGACGACATGTCGGCACTGGCCCCATCCCAAGACCTGTTCACAGCCGAGGACCCGGGCCGGCCCTCGCTCAAGGCCATGGCCCGGCGCGATGGCGTGGACTTCATCATGGCGACTTTCACCACCATGACCGGCCGCCCCTGCTCCAAGCTGGTGCCCATCGGCGCGGCCGATGATTTGGAGGCCGGCAAGATGGGCTTCGCCGGCTTCGCGGCCGGCGCCATGGGCCTGGAGCCGAATGACGGCGATCTGATTGTGCGGCCGGACCTGGATTCCTACGTGCCCTTGAACTTCATCCAACGCGGCTTGTCGATGGTCCACTGCGACACCTACCGGCTGGGCTCGCCGCATCCGTTCGCGCCCCGGCAGATCCTCAAAGAGCAACTCCGCCAGGCGGCGGACCTGGGCCTGAGCCTGAAGGTGGGGGCCGAGTTGGAGTACTTCTTGGTCACCAAGGACGGCTCCGGCCGGCTGCGCGTGGCCGACGAGACCGACACCGCCGACCAGCCCTGCTACGACGCCCGCGGGCTGATCCGGCAGTTCGACCATTTGGCCGATGTGTCCCGGGCCATGGAGTCGCTGGGCTGGGCGCCCTACGCCTCCGACCACGAGGACGCCAACGGCCAGTTCGAGCAGAACTTCGCCTTTGACGACGCCTTGGTCACCGCCGACCGCGTGATCACGGCCCGCTACATCATCCGCATGCTGGCGGAGAAGCGCGGCATGACGGCCACCTTCATGCCGAAGCCGTTCGCCGACCGCACCGGCAGCGGGCTCCACATGCACATGTCGCTGTGGGGCCCGGTGGGCAGCGTGTTCCCGGCCCCGCCCGGCTACGAGGACCCGTCCGGGTTTGGCCTCTCGGCCACCGCCCGCAGTTATGTGGCGGGCCTGCTGGACAACGCCGACGCCCTGATGGCGATCCTCAACCCGACTGTCAACTCGTATAAGCGGACGGGCGCGGTGACCACCGCCTCGGGCTCGACTTGGGCGCCGCGCTACGCCACTTACGGCGGCGACGACAGAAGCGTCATGGTCCGCCTGCCAGACGACCAGCGGGCGGAGATCCGGGTGGCCGATGGCGCGGCCTCGCCCCACTTGGCGATGGCGGCTTGCCTGGGGGCCGCCTTGGACGGGATCAAGCGCGGCGCCGACCCGGGCTTGCCGGGGGCGGCGCACCACGAGGGCCGCCCGCCGCTGGCCCGCACCCTGCTCGACGCGGTCGAGGCCTTGGAGGGCAACAGCGTGGTGCGGGGCGTTTTGGACGCGCTCGACCCGGCCCAGCGGGTTTCCAGCTACTACGCCAAGTTGAAGCGGGACGAGTTCTACGATTGGCACGGCGCCATCAGCGCCTGGGAAATCGACCGGTACTTGACCGCATGAGTTTCAAGGTAGTAGACTCAAGCTCATACAAGGAAACAGTGCCGTTGGGGGCCGCAACGCCAAGCCAAGCCGGCCGAACAACCCGGCCGCCGGCCCGGCCGGGCCGGCCACCCAGACCAGCCAAACAGGCCAAACAAGCCAAACAGGCAAAACCAGTAAAACAACCCGACAATCAGAACCTTGAGGAGGCCACATGTGCGGCATAGCCGGGCTCCATTTGCGCCATCCGGCTCTCTACCCCCGCCTGGGCGAGCTGCTGGGCGGCATGCTCAGCCAAGCCCAAGGCCGGGGCAACGACTC
>JAITIG010000208.1 GCA_031279575.1 Bifidobacteriaceae bacterium | reverse complement strand
GGCCGGGCGGGCGCCCGGCGGTTTGGTTGGCGCGGCGATTGGCCGCTGGCGGCGGCCACCGGGGCGGCGGTGGCTTTGATCGCGCTGCCGCTGGGGAACTTGGTCTACCTCTCGGCGCGCTGGGGGCAGGGCATCGGACTCGGGCACTATTGGGCGCTGGCCCGCCCAGGCCTGGCGGGGCAGCCGTATTCGCTGCTGGCCGCGGCGGCGCGCTCGGCCCAGATCGCGCTGCTGGCGGCCGCCATGGCGGTGGTGTTGGGGCTGGCGGTGGCGGTGGTGCTGTCGCGGCCGGCCCGGGCGCGGTGGCAGCGCTGGGCGCAGGGCGCGTTCGACTCGGCGGTGATGGCGCCGCTGGGGGTCTCGGCGGTGACGGTCGGGTTCGGGTTGCTGATCACATTGGACCGGGAGCCGTTGAACTTGCGGACCTCGTTTTGGCTCATCCCGCTGGCGCAGGCGCTGGTCGCCCTGCCGTTGGTGGTGCGGGTGGTGCTCCCGGCCCTGCGGGCGGTCAACCCCCGGCTGCGGCAGGCCGCCGCTGTGCTGGGGGCGGCGCCTTGGCGGGTGTTCGCGGCCGTCGAGGGGCCGGTGCTGCGGCGCGGCGCGGCCGTGGCCGGCGCCTACGCCTTCGCCGTCTCGGTGGGCGAGTTCGGGGCCACCGCGTTCTTGGCGCGGCCTGACACCACCACCTTGCCAGTGGCGATTTACAAGCTGCTGGCGCGCCCCGGGGCGGACAACTTGGGCACGGCGATGGCGGGCGCGGTGGTGTTGGCGCTGATCACAGTGGCGGCGATGGCCGCGGCCGAGGCGGCTCGAACGGTTGGGGCGCGCCCCGGCGCCGGCCCCGGCTGGGCCGGCCCGCCGGGCCGGCCCAGCCCAGTTGGCGCGGGGCGGGCCGGCGGCCCAGACTGGGGGTTGTGATGGCAGGGCTGGGGGTGGAGGCGGTGACGGTCCGCTACGGCCAGGCGAGGGCCGTCGAGGAGGTCAGCTTCGGCATCGGCCCGGGCGAGGTGGTGGCGCTGCTGGGGCCGTCCGGGTGCGGCAAATCGTCGCTGCTGCGGGCCGTGGCCGGCCTGGAGCCGCTGGCGGGCGGGCGCGTCACCTGGGATGGCGCGGACCTGGCCGCCCTGCCGGTGCATCGGCGCGGCTTCGGGCTGATGTTCCAGGACGGCCAGCTGTTCCCCAACCTGGACGTGCTGGCCAACGTGGCCTACGGTTTGCGCATGGCCGGCCTGGGCCGCCAAGCGCGGGCCGCGGCCGGCGCCGAGTGGCTGGAGTTGGTCGGCCTGGCGGGCTACGGCAGCCGGGATGTGGCCACGCTGTCCGGCGGCGAGGCGCAGCGGGTCGCCTTGGCGCGGGCGCTGGCCCCCCGGCCGCGCCTGCTGCTGCTAGACGAGCCGCTGTCCGCGCTGGACGCCGACTTGCGCCTCGATTTGGGCCAGGCGGTGCGCCAGGCGCTGGCCGTGGCGGGCGCGGCCGCGCTGTGGGTGACCCATGACGCCGCCGAGGCCGCCGCCGCCGACCGCGCCCTCGAAATGTCGGCCGGCCGCCTAAGCCTCAGAGGTGGGCGCGCAGGTCTGCCAGGCTGACGCAGCGCTCGAAGTAGCCGCGGGTGACCCGGTTGGCCACGGTGGTGTAAAGCGGGGCGTTGTCGAAGAAGTCCTGCGGCGGCGCCGGCTGCGACAGGCGCCCGTCCGCCAGCATCTGGCAGCTGTCCGCCACGCTGGCGGCGAATTCGAGGTCCTGGGTGGCCAGGGCGATCGACCAGCCCCGGGCTTTGAGGGCGGCCAGCCGCTTGGCCTGCTTCCAGGCGGTGGCGGAGTCGACCCCGGCGGTCGGCTCGTCCAACAGCAGCAAACCCGGCGGGGCGGCCTCCGCCCGGCCCAGCAGGCCAGTCAAGGCCGCCAGCTGGTCCTCGCCCCGGCGCAGCTCCTGGGCCAGGCGCAAGGCGGCGCGTCCGGCCTGGCCGGCTTGGGCCGCCAGCGCCTCAAGCAGGCGGCTCTTGCCGCTGCCGTTGTCCCCCAGCAGGGCGAGCGAGCGGCCCGGCAGGAGCCTGACTCCCTCCGCCTCCAGCCAGGCGGGGCCTTGCCCGGGCGGCGCCGCCGGCTTAGGCGCCGCCTCGGCGCCCAGAGCGGCCTCGGCCTGGGCGGCGGCCACCTCCGGCCAGGCGGCCAGGCGGGCGCGGGCCTCGGCCACCGAGACCGGGTAGTTGGCCACAAGATAGGTGCCCGCCATCGCGTCGTGGCCTTTCTCGGCGGACGCTTTCATGTGCCGGATCAGCGGAATGGTGATGGTGGCCGGCAGGGCCCGGGTGAAGGCTTGGGCGCTGGCGGAGACCTTGACAATGAAATCCTGCGTGTTGCCGTCGAAGTACAGGCGGTCCTTGGCGAAGAACAACACCCGCGAGCTGGCGGGCAGGAGCTCTTCGAGGTGGCGGTCGGAGATCACCACCGTGGCCCCCTGCTCGCGGTTGAGGCGGATCAGGAAGCTGAGCAAGAGCAGGGCCCCGGCGGGGTCGAGGTGGGCGGTCGGCTCGTCCAGCACAAAAGTTGGGAACTGGCGCGCCAGCTGGCCGGCCAGGGCCAGGCGCTGGCGCTGCCCCCCAGACAGGCTGGCGGCCTGGCGCCGGGCCAGTCCCCCCACCCCGAGCAGGCTGCGCATATCGGCCAGGAACGGCGTGGCGCCAGCCTCGCCCATCTCCGGCTGGGCGGGGCGCAAGCGGTCCAGGAACTCCCCTTTGGCGCTGCCGGTCAAGCCGCAGACCACCACCAAACTGCCGGACTCAATCAGCACGTCATCGGTCTTCTGCATGGCTTTCCCTAGGTTGGTGGGCGGCTGCGGGCCGGCGCCCGCCCCCCCCCGCCCCCCGGCCGCACGGGCGAGGCGCCGGGGGGCGCACGCGGCCCCCGCAATGGTCATGCCGCGCAGGGTGCC
>JAITIG010000200.1 GCA_031279575.1 Bifidobacteriaceae bacterium | reverse complement strand
CTGGCTCCGGCCCTGCGGCGTGGGGGGCGTGAGCGCTGGGCCCATGGCTTCGACCTCGACGGCGCTCGTGCCGCCGGGCGCCGGGGGGTCCAACTCTTTCATCGCCAGGCGCACCAGGCTGGCGGCGACCGCATCTGCGATGCTGGCGGCAAACTCTGGGTCCGGGTCGGTGGCGGTGACCTTCAGCAGCGCAGTGTCCAACTCGGCGGCCGCCGAAACCTTTCCCGTCAGGGCTGCCGCGCCGGAATCCAGCCCGAGATCCCGTGCGGCTGCGGCCAGGACTGCGGGCGTGGTTGCTACGGCGGCGTAGTTGACGGCCGTCTCGCGGGCGTAAGTGGCGCTATCCGCCAAAGCCGTCGAGCTGAGGTTGTCTTTGACGGTGACTGAGACGTAGAGCGGCGTACTGGCGGCGTACACCGCCGTGTGCACAGCGGTCCACGCCTGGCCAGCTGCGGCACCGAGCACAGTCAAACCGGCAACGAGCCACCACTTGGAGCGGGCAAGGCGGAAAATGTCGTAGATATCCAGGGCTGGGGTCCCTTCCAGGAGATGGCGAATTGGCGTTCGCCCCGATTTGGGGCACGCGTAAGGATTCCATAGGTTCTTGTCAATCCGCAAAGTGGGTGGGGTTGGCGGGGCGGCGCTCGGCTGCGCCTTGGGACGGATTGGGGCGGGCGGCGGTTACCTGGCTATTGGGGCCAATCCGGGCGGGCACCGGTTGCCTGACTGTTCGCCTGATGGCCAGGTGCCGGTTATGGGCCCTTCGATGCGGATGGTGATCTGGGCATCGGCGCTGGCCGCCACCGCCGGGTCGCGGCCAGCGGTCAAAGCTTGCAGATCCGTGCGGCCGCGGGTGGCGGCGTAGAACGCGAAGTCCTCCCGGGCGCGGCAGCCGCGGATCCAGGTGCCGCCGGCGTCCTGGTAGATGCGCAAGAACCGGTCAGCGCGGTCCGCCACGTCAAGCTGGTCGCCCTTCAGGGGCGGCGTGGTGGTGTCCGCCGATGCCGCCAACCTGGCCAGGCTGGCCAGATAATCCTGCGGCATCAGCTCCAGCGCCCGGCGCAAGCTGGGCCAAGCCGCCCGCACATTCGGCCCCGTCAAGGCTAGCGGCTGGTGGCGGCGAACCGCGGGCCCGCCGCCGGGGCGAGTTGGCTGCGCAACCCCGGGGCGCCGGTTCCCGGCTGGGGAGCCAGCGCCGCCGCAGACCCGGGCTCGGCCTGCGGGGTCGCCTTATTGGCGGGGAGGCTATTGTGGGCGGATGGGTTCGAGTTTTGGGCTTGACAACACCAACCATTCGGCCAGGCACACCGGGGAGGCGTTTGGGCTGGGGAGGCGGGGCGGGCCCAAAGCCCCAAACCCCAAAGGGCCGGACCTGCGCCTGCCGCTGCGGCAAGACTCGCCGCCCAGGCACACCCAGGAGGTGCCGCTCATGGGGCGGGCGGACACCGACCACTGGTGGGAGCCGGACGGGCCGGCCGATTTGCGAGACCAGGTCCTGGCCGATTTCATGACCGACATCACCTACGGCCCAGACGGCGAAACAGTCAAACACGGCTGGCTCGATGACGTCTACACCGGCCAGGTGGTCGAGTTCCGGCGCGTCAACTGGCCCCACCCGGACGCCGTGGAGGTGGACCACATTGTCTCGCTTGAGGACGCCTGGAACTCCGGGGCCTGGGAATGGGGTGGGGACAACCCCAAATGGGGCAGGTTCTTCACCGAATTGCGAGGCCTGGTCCCCACCCTGGCCAAGGTGAACCGGGAGAAAGGCGGCAAGAACGCCGCCGAGTGGCTGCCGCCCAACCGGGCGTACTGGCAGCGGTATGTGATAACCCAAATCCAGATCAAAACCAAATACGAGTTGTCCGCCACCGAATCAGAACTCGCGGTGATGAGAGCCATCCTGGAAGCCGAGCGCCCCTGAGCCTGCCGGCCCCCCCGGCTCCGTGGGCGCCCGCGCGGGCGGCGGCGACATCGGGCTCTTGGGGGGCGGCTGGTTGAGCGGCGGGCTGGCGGGCTGGCGGGCCGGCGGGCGGCGCCCGAGGTGGCTAAACTGGCGGGATGCGACACGGCAAAGGCTCGGCCTTTGGGCTTGGCAACCAGGGGCACGGGTTCGAGTGGCCGGGCGGGCAAAAACCCAGCGGGCAGAACCTGGCGGGCAAAAAGATGATAATCCGGGAAGAGGCGGTGCCCGCGAACATCGGCCAGCTCCCAGACTTGGGGACAGGCGGCCAAACCCAATTTTGGAGCCCTAACGGGCCGGCCGACATCAGAGACCAAATCCTCGCCCTGCACCTGGACGATGTCGAATTTGGGCTCGACGGGATGCTGGTCAAACACGGCTGGCTGGACGAGCACTACACCGGTGCCCGGGTCGAGTTCACCCGCTCCAACTGGCCCGACCCGAAAGCTATAGAACTAGACCACGTGGTCTCCCGCGAAGACGCCTGGATCTCCGGGGCCTGGGAATGGGGCGTGGACAGCGTCAAATGGCTGAGGTTTTTCAACGACTGGGAAAACATAATTCCCACACTCGCCTGGGCGAACCGCGACAAAGCCGGGAAAAACGCCGCCGAATGGCTCCCGCCGGACAAGCGGTACTGGCCGCGATTTGTGACCGTGCAGGTCACCACCAAGCTCAAATACGGGTTGTCCTTCACCGAGGCGGAACGCGCCGCCATCAGATCCGTGATGGAAGACGCCTTCCCCGGCAAGCCCCCCCGCGAAACCCCCTGACCCGTCCGCGCCGGGCCGCCGGCGGGCTGGCGGCTGGGCGGGCTGGCGAGCTGGGCGGGCCGGGCGGGGGCCGCCCGGCGTGGGGCGCGCTAACTCTACAGAACTCGCGCCGGGGGCGAGAAGTGTGGAGTTGCGCGGCGCCGCCCGGCGGTCGCCACCGGGCGTGAACTGGGGCGGGCGGTGTTTCCGCAGTGGGGGCCTTGGGGACGGCTGGGCCGGGCGGGGGCCGCCCGGCCCGGGGCGCGCTAACTCTACAGAACTCCCGCCGGGGGCGAGAAGTGTGGGGTTGCGCGGCGCCGCCCGGCGGTCGCCATCGGGCGTGAACTGGGGCGGGCGGTGTTTCCGCAGGTG
>JAITIG010000198.1 GCA_031279575.1 Bifidobacteriaceae bacterium | reverse complement strand
GGCTTGGCGGCCTGGCCGGAGGTGCCCCCGGGGGTCGAGTGGAAGCTGGGCCTGCTGGCCGCCCTGGGCTGGCCGCGCGCCACCCAAGCCGATGTGGCGGCCGCCTGGCGGCGCATCCTCGGCGCGGTCAGGGATTACAAGGACTTGGAGCCGGCCCTGCTGGGGCGTGTCGAGGCGCTGATCGACTTCGTGACGGCCAACCCCGCCGGGCCCTGACCGGCAGGCGGGGCCGCGCTCTAGGATTGCTTCTATGGAGCAAATCAGACGGGCGGATCTGCCGCCGCGCCCGGAGGACGAGGCGGGGCTGCCCCCGCTGCCGCGCGCCCCGCAGGGCCAGACCCAGATCATCGACAACCTGTTAGATGAGATCGACGAGGTGTTGGAGGACTCGGCCGAGACGTTTGTCCGGGGCTTTGTGCAAAAGGGAGGCCAATGAGCGGCTTCCCCTCCAGCTACTTCGAGCCGGGCAACTCGTTTGCGGAGTTTCTCCGCTCGGCCGCCCCGGAGGCGCTGGAATTCGCCGGCCCCGGCCCCGGCCTGGCGGGCGCGGCCGGCGGGAGCGGCGCCTGGCAGGCGCTGGGCGGCGCCGCGGCCGGGGCGCGCCAGGCGACCACCATCGTGGCCCTGGCCTACCGCGACGGCGTGATCATGGCGGGGGACCGGCGCGCCACCCAGGGCGGCCAGATCGCCAGCCGGGAGATCGAGAAGGTTTTCCCAGCCGACGCGGCCACCGCCATCGGCCTGGCCGGGGTGGCCGGGGTGGCCGCCCAACTGGCGCGCCTGTACCAGTTGGAGTTGGAGCACTACGAGAAGATCGAGGGCGCCCCGCTCTCGGTGCAGGGCAAGGCCAACCGCCTCGCCACCATGCTGCGCTCGCAGCTTGAGTGGGCTTTGCGCGGGCTGGCGGCGGTGCCGCTGCTGGCCGGCTGGGACCCCGCCCCGCCGCCGGGCGCGGGCCGGGGGCCGCGCGGGCGCATTTTCTCCTTCGACTTGGCGGGCGGGGCCTACGAGGAGCGCGACTTCGCGGCCATCGGCTCCGGCGCGGTCTTCGCCAAAGGCTCGTTGAAGAAGACGCGCAAACCGGCCGGCACGGCCCGCGCCGCCATGCGCGCCGCCCTGACCGCCTTGTCCGACGCCGCCGAGGAGGACACCGGCACCGGCGGCGTGGACCGGGCGCGGCAGATCTACCCGGTGGTGGCCCGGGTCGACGCCCGCGGCTACGCCCGGGTGCCGGATGGCGAATTGGCCAAACTGTTGGGGGGCGCCGCGTGACTTACCCGCTTTACGTCCCGCCCGAGCAGGTCATCAAGGACCGGGCCGACTTCGCCCGCCGCGGCGCCCGCCGGGGCCGCCCGGCAGCGGTTGTCTCAAGCGCCGATGGCGTGCTGATGGCCGCCCGCAACACCTCGCGCGCGTTGAAGAAGCTGAGCGAGATCTACGACAAGGTGGGTTTCGCGGCGGTCGGCAAGTGGTCCGAGTTTGAGGCCCTGCGCGTGGCCGGCATCAGGTACGCCGATCTGCTCGGCTACTCCTACGACCGGGTGGACGTGACAGCCCGCGGTTTGGCCGGGGCCTACGCCCAGACTGTGTCCGCCGCCTTCACCGCCGCCCCCAAACCGCTGGAGGTGGAGGTGGCGGTGGCGCAGGTGGGCCCAGACCAGGCGTCCGATGCCGTCTTCCACGTCACCTTCGACGGCGCGGTCAGCGACGAGTTGCCGTGGGCGGTGCTGGGCGGCGCCCCGGCGGACGCGCTGGAGGTGTTCAAGGCGGGTTGGCGGCCGGGTTTGGCGCTGGGGGAGGCCGCCCGCTTGGTGCGGGCGGCCTTGGCGGCGCCGGGCGCGGCCGGGGCCGAGGTGGCGTTCGAGGTCGCGCTGCTGCGCCGGGGCGCGCCGGGCCGGGCCTTTGAGCGCCTGGCGGCGCTGCCGTGACCGCGCCCGGCGGGCGCCCCAGCGGGGGCGGCCAGCCCCCGGCCGCTGTCAAAGCCGGCCAGCGCCTTGGGGGAGCGCTGGGCGGGCTGCGGTCTAAGCCCCCCCAGCGGACCGACGCCCCGGCGGCCCCGCAGCGGCCGGATCGCCCGGACGAGGGCTCCCAGGGCGCCAGCGGCGGCGTGCGCGGCCTGGAGACCGAGTATGGGATCGCGGCCGGCCAGTTGGACGCGGACCAGGCGGCGCGCGAGTTGTTCCGGCCGGTGGTGGCCTGGGGCCGCAGCACCAATGTGTTCACCCCCTCGGGCGCCCGCCTCTACCTGGATGTCGGCTCGCATCCCGAGTACGCCACCGCCGAGTGCTCCACCTTGGCGGAGCTGCTGGCCCAGGACAGGGCCGGGGACGCGGTCATGGCGGAGTTGGCGCGCTGTGCCGCCGAGCGGCTGGGCCGGCCCTTGGCGCTGGTCAAGAACAACGCCGACTCGGCCGGCCACGGCTTCGGCTCGCACGAGAACTACCAGGTGGCCCGGGAGGGCTCGGCCACGCTGGCGGCGGCGCTGGTGCCGTTTCTGGTCACCCGGCAGCTGGTGGCGGGGGCGGGCCACGTCCAGGTGGCGCCGGCGGGCGCGCGCTACATCTTGTCGCAGCGGGCGGACCAGATCACAGAGGCGCTGAGCTCGGCCTCGACGCGCTCGCGGCCCATGATCAACACCCGCGACGAGCCCCACGCCGACGGCCAGCGCTACCGCCGGCTCCATGTCATCGCCGGGGACTCGAACATGTCGCAGACTGCGACCAGGTTCAAGTTTGGCGCCACCGGGCTGGTGATCGAGGCTTTGCGCCTGGGCGGCGGCACGGTGCTGCGCCGCTTGCAGAAGCTTGAGCTGGCCGAGCCGGCCCGGGCCATCCGGCAGGTCTCCCACGGTTGGCGCGAAGCCCGCCCAATCCGGCTGGCGGACGGCCGGGCGGCGCGGCCGGCCGCGATCCAGCGGGCTTATTTGGAGGCGGCCGCCGAGGCGGCCGAGACGCCTGAGGACAGGGCCGTCATCGCGCTGTGGAGCCGGGCTTTGGACGGCTGGGACCGGCTTGACTTCGACGGCTTGGACAAGGAGCTCGACTGGCTGGCCAAGCTGCGCCTGGTGGAGCGCTACCGGGAGCGCTCCGGCGCCGCCTGGGCCGACCCAAAGGTGGCGCGCCTTGAGCTGGCCTACCACCAGTTGGGCCCGGACGGGTTGCGCGGGCGCTTGGAGGCGGCGGGGCTGCTGGCGCGTTTGATTGTGCCGTGGGACATCTCGCGGGCCGTGTTGGAGCCGCCGCCGACCACGCGGGCGCGTTTGCGCGGCCGGTTTGTGGCCGCGGCCAGGGCCGCCGGCCGGGACTACACGGTCGATTGGGTGCGCCTGAAACTGGGCCAGGGCCGCGCCGTCAGCCTGCTTGACCCGCTGGCCAGCGGCGATGCGGCGGCTGAGCGGCTGATCGCAGACCTGGAGCGGGCCCAGGCGGCGCCCGTCCGCCCCGGCGGGACGGCGGCTGAGTTCGACCGCATTTTGGACCAGGCGGCGCGCCGCCCCGACGGGTCGGGGCCGGCTGGCGGGAGGGGAGAGCCGTGGGGGTAGCGCTGAGGGTGATCCCGTGCCTGGACGTGGACGCGGGCCGAGTTGTCAAGGGCGTCAACTTCCGCAATTTGCGCGAGGCGGGCGACCCGGTGGAGTTGGCGGCGCGCTACGACCGGCTGGGCGCGGATGAGATCACGTTTTTGGACGTGTCCGCCTCGGCGGCGGGCCGCGAGACCATGGTGGATGTGGTCGAGCGCAGCGCCGACCAGGTGTTTGTGCCGTTGACGGTGGGCGGCGGCATCCGCAGCGTGGAGGATGTGGACCGGCTGCTGCGGGCCGGCGCGGACAAGGTCGGCGTCAACACGGCCGCCATCGCCGAGCCGGACTTGGTCCAGCGGATCGCCAGCCGGTTCGGCAACCAGGTGCTGGTCTTGTCGGTGGACGCGCGCCGCTGCCAGGGCGGCGCCGCCACCCCGTCCGGCTACCAGGTGACAACCCACGGCGGCCGGCGCGGTGTGGATTTGGACGCGGTCGAGTGGGCCCGGCTGGGCCAGGAGCTCGGCGCGGGCGAGATTTTGCTGAACTCGATGGACGCGGACGGCACCACCGGCGGCTTCGATTTGGAGATGCTGCGGGCGGTGCGCCGGGCGGTGGATGTGCCGCTGATCGCCTCGGGCGGGGCGGGCCGCCCGGAGCACTTCGTCCAAGCCGCCCAGGCGGGGGCCGATGCCGTCTTGGCGGCTTCGGTGTTTCACTTCGGGCAGTTGACCATCCGGCAGGTCAAGGAGGCTTTGGCGGCGGCCGGCTGGGAGGTCAGGCTATGACCCGGCCGGCCGGCGCCCTCCAGGCGGCCTTGGGGCGGGTCAAGTTCGACGCCAAAGGCCTGGTCCCGGCGGTGATCCAGAGCGCCGAGGGGGGCCAGGTGCTGATGCTGGGCTACATGGACGCGACGGCCTTGGAGCGGACTTTGACGACTGGCCGGGTGTGGTTTTGGTCGCGTTCGCGCCAAGCGTACTGGCGCAAAGGCGACACCTCGGGCCACACCCAGCATGTCCGCTCGGTGGCGTTGGACTGCGACGGCGATGCCTTGTTGGTCAAGGTCCACCAAGTGGGCCCGGCCTGCCACACGGGCACGGCAACTTGCTTCGAGGGCCGCGACTTGCCGTCCTGGGGGGACGGCGACGGCCGGCCGGCGGCCCCATGAGGCCCCGGCTGGGGCCAGCTGACAACGGCCCACCTGCGGTTCTAGTAGGTTATTCCCCATGACCGATCAACCGCCGGCTGCGCCGGCTGGCCCATGGCCGCCCTACGGCTCTGGCGGCTACCCTCCCCAAGACCAGGGCGGCTACCCTCCCCAGGACCAGGGCGGCTACCCTCCCCAGGACCAGGGCGGCTCCCCGCCCCAAGACCAGGGC
>JAITIG010000156.1 GCA_031279575.1 Bifidobacteriaceae bacterium | reverse complement strand
GCACAGAATCTCCTTGGCGCCCGTGTTGTCCGCCACCCTGAGCCGGGTCTCCTGCTGAATCATGTCGCGTCCCCTACTTGGCTTTCTCGATGATCTCCACCACGCGCCAGCGCTTGGTGGCGCTCAGCGGGCGGGTCTCCATGATCAACACCAAGTCGCCAACCCCCGCGGTCTCCGCCTCGTCGTGGGCTTTGACCTTGGTGTTGCGGGTCATGACCTTGCCGTAGAGGGGGTGCTTGACCCGATCCTCCAAGCGGACCACAACCGTCTTTTGCATCTTGTCGCTGACCACCACACCGCGCCGGGTCTTGCGGCGCGTGGTGCGGACGGGCGCGGACTGGGCAGCCGTATCGCTCACTTCTTCTCATCCTCCACGTTCGATCTCGGCGCGGTGCGGATGCCGAGCTCGCGCTCGCGCAGCACCGTGTAAATCCTGGCGATGTCGCGCCTAACCGCCTTCAAGCGGCCATGCGACTCGGTCTGGCCGGTCGCGGTGGCGAACCGCAGGTTGAACAACTCCTCCTTGGAGCGGGCCAAAGCCGCCCGCAGGCGCTCGTCATCCAGCAGGTCAAGCTGGTCCGGCATCAAGTCCTTGGAACCGATAGCCATCTCAATCACCACCTTCTCGCCTGATAAAACGGCACTTCATGGGCAGCTTGTGCATCGCCCGGGTCATCGCCTCGCGGGCCAGGGCCTCCGGCACGCCAGACAACTCGAACACCACCCGGCCCGGTTTGATGTTCGCGATCCACCACTCCGGCGAGCCCTTGCCCGAACCCATCCGGGTCTCGGCCGGCTTCTTGGTCAAAGGCCGGTCGGGGAAGACGTTGATCCAAACCTTGCCGCCGCGCTTGACGTGGCGGGTCATGGCGATACGGGCCGCCTCAATCTGCCGGTTGGTCAGATAGGCCGGCTCCAAAGCCTGGATGCCGAACTCGCCAAAAGCGATCGTGGTGCCGCCCTTGGCGGCGCCGCTGCGCTTCGGGTGGTGCTGCTTGCGGTGCTTGATGCGGCGGGGAACGAGCATGGCTCAGGCCTCCGTTCGGGTCGCGGCGCCGGCCCCGGCCGGCGCTTGGTCGTTGGACTGCCGGCCGCCATCGCCGCGCCGGCCCCGGCCGGGGCGGTCTGCGCGCTCGCCGCGCTCCCCCCGGTCGCGCTCGCCGCGGCCCCTGGAGGGCCTGGGCGCGGCCGCCTGCTGGCGGGCGAACTCCCGCTCGGTCATATCGCCCTTGTAAATCCACACCTTCACGCCGATCCGCCCAAAGGTGGTGCGGGCCTCAAAAAAGCCGTAGTCGATGTTGGCCCGCAAGGTGTGCAACGGCACCCGCCCCTCGCGGTAAAACTCCGAGCGGGACATCTCCGCCCCGCCCAGGCGCCCCGAGCACTGCACCCGCACGCCCTTGGCCCCGGCCCGCTGGGCCGATTGCAAGCCCTTGCGCATGGCCCGGCGGAAAGACACCCGGCTGGCCAGCTGCTCGGCTATGCCCTGGGCCACCAGCTGGGCGTTCAACTCCGGGTTCTTCACCTCCAGAATGTTCAACTGGACCTGCTTGCCGGTCAGCTTCTCCAACTCGCCGCGGATGCGGTCCGCCTCGGCGCCGCGCCGGCCAATCACAATGCCGGGGCGGGCCGTGTGGATATCGATCCGCACCCGGTCGCGGCTGCGCTCGATCTCAACCTTGGCGATGCCCGCCCGCTCCAGGCCAGTCGCCATCAGGCGGCGGAT
Source organism: Bifidobacteriaceae bacterium (assembly GCA_031279575.1). Next base: position 3,441 of record JAITIG010000156.1, on the reverse strand, counting down.
CTGCACGTCCTCTTTGACGTAGTCGCGGTAGCGCTGGCCCGGTTTGGTGGAGTCCGCGAACCACCGCGAACGGTGCTCGGTGGTGATGCCAAGCCTGAAACCCAGCGGGTTGACCTTCTGTCCCACTAGCGGGCCCTCTCCTTCTTCTTCTCGGCTTCGCGCACCACCACGGTGATGTGGCTGGTCCGCTTCAAGATGCGGGCGGCGCGGCCCTTGGCGCGGGGGCGGAAGCGCTTCATGGTGGGGCCCTCGTCGACATAGGCTTCGGCCACATACAGCGACGCCCGGTCCACCGGCGCGCCGCCATGGGTGTCGCGCTTGTCAATGATCGACTGCATGGCCGCCTCCAGCACCTTGCGCACCGGCCGGCTGGCGGACTGCGGCTGGAACAGCAACTGGGTGGCGGCCGCCTCGGCGTTCTTGCCTCGCACCAGGTCCACCATGCGCCGGGCCTTCATCGGGGTGACCCGGATATAGCGGCCGGAGGCTTTGCCTTGGCTCAGGTCCAGCACCTTCCTCGACGGTTTGCTCATCAGCGGCGGCGTCCCTTCTTATCGTCCTTCTCGTGGCCGCGGAAGGTCCGGGTGGGGGCGAACTCGCCCAGTTTGTGGCCCACCATGGACTCGGTGACAAACACCGGCACATGCTTGCGGCCATCGTGGACGGCAAACGTCAAGCCAAGGAAGTCCGGGGTGATCATAGATCGCCGGGACCAGGTCTTGATGACGGTCTTGAGGCCTTTGGCGTTGTGCTCGTCAACCTTTTTTTGCAGGTGGTCGTCAACAAACGGCCCCTTCTTCAAGCTGCGCGGCATCGTTCAATCTCTCCTAATCAGCGCTTCTTGCCGGTGCGCCGGCGGCGGATGATCATCTTGTCGCTGGCCTTGCCCTTCTTGCGGGTGCGGCCCTCGGGTTTGCCCCACGGGCTGACCGGGTTGCGCCCGCCGGAGGTCTTGCCCTCGCCGCCGCCGTGCGGGTGGTCCACCGGGTTCATGGCCACGCCGCGCACATGCGGGCGCCGGCCCTTCCAGCGCATCCGGCCGGCTTTGCCCCAGTTGATGTTGGACTGCTCGGCGTTGCCGACCTCCCCCACGGTGGCCCGGCAGCGCGCGTCCACGTTTCTGATCTCCCCGGAGGGCAACCGCAGCTGGGCGAACCGCCCCTCCTTGGCCACCAGCTGGATCGAGGCGCCGGCGCTGCGCGCCAGTTTGGCGCCCGCCCCGGGGTTCAACTCGACCGCGTGGACCACGGTGCCGAGCGGGATGTTGACCAGCGGCAGGTTGTTGCCCGGTTTGATGTCCGCGCCCGGGCCGGACTCGACCCGGTCGCCTTGGCGCAGTTTGTTGGGGGCCAAAATGTAGCGCTTGGTGCCGTCCGCGAAGTGCAGCAAGGCGATGCGGGCGGTCCGGTTGGGGTCGTATTCGATGTGCGCCACTTTGGCTGGCACGCCGTCGCGGTCGTTGCGCTTGAAATCGATCACGCGGTAGGCCCGCTTGTGGCCGCCGCCCCGGTGGCGGGAGGTGACGCGGCCCAAATTGTTCCGCCCGCCAGTCTTAGTCAGCGGCTTGACCAGCGATTTCTCTGGCCGGCTGCGGGTGATCTCGGCGAAGTCCGCCACCGAGGCGCCGCGCCGGCCCGGTGTGGTCGGCTTGTATTTCCTGATGCCCATGTCGGTTCTTCCTCAGCCCTTCTAAGAGATCGGCGCGCCGAAGATGTCGATGGTGCCCTCGGACAGCGTCACGATGGCGCGCTTGGTGGCCTTGCGCCGGCCTTCGCCGAACCGCGTGCGCTTGACTTTGCCGAGGCGGTTGATGGTGTTGACGGAGGCCACTTTGACGCCGAAGATCTTCTCCACCGCCAGCCTGATCTCCGTCTTGTTTGCCCTCGGGTCGACCAAGAAGGTGTATTTGCCCTCGTCGATCAGCCCGTAGCTCTTCTCTGAGACCACCGGGCTGACGATGACGTCGCGCGGGTCTTTGGGCAGGTCCGGCTTGCTCATGCGGTCGCCTCCTTAGCGTCCTGGCCAGTTTGGGCGCCCTGCGGCGGGGCGGCATCGTCCAACGGCTCGCCTGCCTGGACTTGGGCGGCGGGCCGGCGCGAAGCCGGGTGCACGGAGGACTTGGGGCCGGCCAGGAACTCCGCCAAAGCCGCCTGGGTGAAGATCACGTCATCGGACACCATCACGTCGTAGGTGTTCAACTGGTCCGGCGGCAGCAGATGCACCTGCGGCAGATTGCGCACCGAGCGGCGCGAGACCTCCTCGGCGCGGGCGGCCACCACCAAGACGCGGGCCCGGGCCGTGATCTGCTCCACCAAGCCGCGGGCGGCCTTGGTGGCGGGCACCTCCCCGGCCACAAACTCGGTCACCACATGGATCCGGCTGTGGCGGGCCCGGTCGGAAAGCGCTCCCAGCAAAGCCGCCTTCTTCATCTTCTTCGGCGTGCGCTGCGAATAATCGCGCGGCTTGGGGCCGTGGACCACGCCGCCGCCGGTGAACTGGGGGGCGCGGATCGAACCCTGCCGGGCGCGGCCGGTGCCCTTCTGGCGGTACGGCTTGCGGCCGCCGCCGCGCACCTCGCCCCGGGTCTTGGTGGAGTGGGTGCCCTGGCGGGCGGCCGCCAACTGGGCCACCACCACCTGGTGGATCAACGGGACATTGACCTCGACATTGAACACCGCGTCCGGCAACTCGGCGGCGCCAACCACCGCGCCCGAGGCGTCCAACACATCGACCGTGCTCATCAGGCTTGCGCCCCTTTCACCGCGCTGCGGACCAGGACCAGACCGCCCTTGGGGCCGGGCACCGGGCCCTTGACCAGCAGCAGGCCCTTGTCGGCGTCGACCGCGTGGACCGCCAAACTCAAAATGGTGTGCCGCTCGTGGCCCATCCGGCCGGCCATGCGCATACCCTTCATCACCCGGGCGGGGGTGGCGCAAGCGCCAATCGACCCGGGTTTGCGGTGGTTGCGGTGCGAGCCGTGGGAGGCGCCCACGCCGGCGAAGCCGTGCCGCTTCATCACCCCGGCCGTGCCTTTGCCTTTGGTGGTGCCGGTGACATCGACCAGCTGGCCGGCCTCGAAGACCTCGGCTGTCAGCTCGCCGCCGGGCTCATAGGACTCGGAGTCCGCCAGTTTGACCTCCGCCAGATAACGCCGGGGGGTGACGCCCGCCTTGGCGAAATGCCCGGTCAGCGGCGCTTTGACGCGCCTTGGGTCGATCTGGCCGTAGCCGAGCTGGACCGCGCTGTAGCCGTCCACCTCCTGCGTGCGGACCTGCGTGACAACATTGGTGCCGACCTCTATGACGGTCAGCGGCACCACGCGGCCGTCCGGGTCCCACGCTTGGGTCATGCCCAGCTTGGTGCCCAGAAGGGCGGCCTTGGGCCGGGTTTCCTGGGAAACGGTAGTCATCTTCGTAAAGTCCTCGGTTGTCCTGGTGTCCT
>JAITIG010000088.1 GCA_031279575.1 Bifidobacteriaceae bacterium | reverse complement strand
CAAGCGCGAAGGTCCGCCAGACGCTGCGGGTAGTCACGGCCGGCGACGGGATTCTCGATCACGTCCCCAACGTATGCCCGACCTCTGACATCGTTGGGCAGTCACATGGATAGCCCTTGCTGGTTCGGGTGTCGCAGGCGCCGACTATCCTTGGGGGCGTGAATTCCCCCGAGGCGCCGCCGGCCGGCTTTGGCCTGCGCTGGCGGGTGTGGCAGCCGTGGCTGTCGCTGCTGGTCCGGCTCGGCATGGCCGGCATCCTGGCGGCGGCGGCGGCGCCGAAGTTGGCTGATCTGACCGACGCCCAGTTGCGGGTGGCCGCTTACGAGTTGTTTCCCACCTGGCTCAACCAGCTGATCGGGGTGGCTTTGCCGATTGTGGAGTTGTCCTTGGCGGTGCTGCTCTTGAGCGGTTTGCTGAGCCGCTACGCGGCGTTTGCCTTCGGGTTGATGATGCTGGTGTTCATAGCCGGGATCATCTCGGCCTGGGCCCGCGGCCTGAACATCGACTGCGGCTGCTTCACACCGCCGGGGGTCGGCCTGGCCCCTGGCGAGCAGGCCGAATACGGCAAGGAAGTGCTGCGGGACCTGGGCTTTTTGGCCTTGGCCGGTTTCCTGGCAGTATGGCCGCGCTCCAAGTTCTCGCTTGACGGCGCGCTGCGGCTCGATCCAATCCCCAAACACCACACGATTGAGGACTGACATGGTTGAAGGCAAGAAGCTGCCGCCCCAGGTGGCCCAGCGGCAGGCGGCGCGGGAGGCCGCGCGCCTGGAGGCGGAGCGCTTGAAGGCGGCGCAGGCGGCGAAGGAGCGGCGCGGACGCCTGATTGGCGTGGGGATTGGCGCGGCGGTGGTTGTGGCCGCCATCGTGGTGGTGGTCTTGGTGCTGCAAAGCACCCAGGGGTCCGGCGCCGCCACCCGGCCGCTTGGCGCCAACGACGCCGGCGCCATCGTGCTTGGGCAGGATCTGAAACCTGGCGGCGAGCCGGCCGGCGGCGCGGTGGTGGTGCGGCTCTACTCCGACTATCTGTGCCCCAACTGCGCCCAGGTCGAGCGGCGCCTGGCCGCCAGCCTGGAGGAGTTGGCGGCGGCGGGGGAGATCAAGCTCGAGATCCAGGCGGTCGACTTCCTGGCGCGGCTGTCCTCCGGCACCGAGTACCCCAAGCGGGCCGCCAACGCGGCCGCCACGGTGGCCAATTACGCCCCGGAGCAGTTCCTCGCCTTCCACGCGAAGCTCTACGAGGCGGACATCCAGCCGGGGGAGAACACCGAGGGCCTGACCGATGAGCGCCTGGCCGAGGTGGCGCAGGAGGTGGGCGTGCCGGCCGAGGTGACGGACCGGTTCACGGCCAACGAGTTCGCCGAGTGGGTGGAGTACGCCACCTCGACGGCCATCAGCGATGGAGTTGGCGGCACCCCGTCTATCAGGATGGGCCCGTCGGATTCGAAGTTGACGGCGGTCAAGGACCCCTACAGCCTGAACCCGGAGCAGGCCATCGCCCGCGTCCGGGACGGGCAGAGCCCAGACTGACGGGCCGGCGGTGAGACTGCGAACAGCGAAGGGAGCCTTTCCATGGCCGCTAGCGACATAGCGCAGGCCGAACGCAGCCGCCGGCGCGCCATCGCGCTGGTGGTGACGCTGGTGGTGGTTGTCGCCGGGGTGGCGTCGGCGCTGATACTGACCAGCGGCGCCCGGCAGGCCAAGCCGTCCGCGCCGCCGGGCGCCGGCTCCGCCTCCCCTGGCGCCAGCGCCGCCGAGCCGCTGGGCGCCCAGAGCGACGGCGGCATTTTGCTGGGACGCGACTTGGCGCCCGGCGGGGAGGCGCCCGCCGCCGATGAGGCCGTCACCGTCCACATTGTGACCGACTTCCTGTGCCCTTGGTGCGGGCTGCTGGAGCAGGCGCACGGCCAGACTTTGGCCCAAGCTGCCGCCGCGGGGGAGATCCGCTTGGTGTTGCAGCCGGTCAACGCCTTGGGGAGTTACAACAACCAGTACTCGTGGCGCGCCATGACCGCGGTCGAGACTGTCGCCGCCCTCGAGCCGGAGCGGTTCTGGGCCTTCTACGAGGCGCTGTGGGCCAACCAGCCGGCCGAGTCGGACACGGCGGGCGACTTGACCGATGAGGCCATCGCCCAGCTGGCCTTGGAGGCGGGCGTGTCCCAGGCGACGGTGGACCGGTTCGCCGAGCCGCCGGTGGCCGCTTGGGCCGAGTGGTCCTCCGATGCGGGCCGGGCCTGGGCTGGCTCCACGCCGTCGGTGTTCATGTCCTTTGCCGGGTCGGAGCCGGTCAAATGGGCCGGCTGGTTGCTTGTCGGCGCCGACGCGGACGGCCAGGAGGTCTACCAGGCGGGCGACTTCGCCGCCGCCATCGCCAATGTCAAAGCGGGGGAGAAGCCCGACGCCGGGTAAAATCGTCCCAGCGCCGGCCCTTGGCCGGGTCCCGCCACCTTAGCTCAGTTGGTAGAGCTCCCGCCTTGTAAGCGGACGGTCATCGGTTCGAGTCCGATAGGTGGCTCCATTTGCGCAGAGCGGGTCCTCCGGTATGAACGACAGCATGACGCGGCCGCCCTGGTCAGCCCCAACGCCCAACTTTACTCGACATCAAGAGATTTTCTTGCGCGATGCCGTCCACCCAGCCCCAACCCCAGCCCGGCGCCCCGGGCCGTCTTGTCAACGGACGGCTTGTTGGATGGCTGCTTTGAGTTGGGGGGCCAGGCTCTTGACGTAGCTGGCGGTGAAATGGCTGGCGTCAAGGAAGACGACGACACCGCCGACGACGGCGTAGCAGGTCTCGGCCCGGCACATGCCGCCGTCCAGGTCAACCGCGCTGACCAGCGGCGAGCCCAGCCGCTCGACCGCCTCGAACCAGGGATCGGCTGGCGTCCAAGCGGCCCGCGGGCCGTCGCAGGCCTTGACGTCGAGCCTGTGCATGTCAAGGCAGTTCGGCACGTTGACCGGGTATGGCATCGGGTTGTCCTTGATGACCAAGACCGGGACGCCGGCCTCCACCAGCCGCCCCAGAACCCACATTGACGACTCGACCACCGCCGCCTGCTCGGCTTGCGGCAGCGCCGGCGAAAAGTTCGACAGCACAACCAGGTCGGGCTCAGACGCCAGAATCAGACTCAACTCGGGCTCGGCGGCCGGCTGGCAGTTTCGCAGCTGCCGCATGAGCCTGTAGGCCTCGGAGCCGGGCTCAGTGGGGTAGCAATGCGACGCCACGTAGGTCGTGATGCCCAGACCCATCTCCGGAGCCAGCCGCTCCAGGGCCGGCAGCCAGTGGACGGCGTGGGAGTTGCCCCACAACACCACTTCCAAGGCCGCCTGCGAGGGTTGCACGCCATAGCGGTGGACCGAAGGCTGGATGTCATCGACCGGACGCAAGATCACCTCGACACTATCCCAGGGAGGGTCGTTGGCGGCGGCCAGGGGTGTCATCAGCAGCCTGTCGCCGTGCGGGTCTTGGCCCGCGCAGGCGGCGTCCAACAAGGCCTGCGCCCCGGTGCAGGGGGCGGCGTCCAACGAGACGGCCGCCACTTCTCGCTCCGCCAAGCGCGGCAGCCACACCTCGGCCAGCGCCGCCCCCGGCGCGCCGATCAGCGCCATGCCGCAAGCCGCGAACGCAAACGCCCGCCAGCGGCCCGCCCGCAGCAGCCGCCCGGCCTGGAACGGCTTCTCGACCCACTCGTAGGACGCCGCCGACAACACCAACGTGACCCCGACCGAGGCCAGCTTCCCCGCCGGCCCCAACTCCCGCCCGACGGCGAACGGGGCCAGCAACACCACCGGCCAATGCCACAGGTAGACCGAATACGACATGTCGCCGACATATCTGACCGGTCGGAACGCCCAAAACCGGTCCAACCAGCCGCTGCCCCCAGCCGGGACGCCCCCGCCCGGTTCCGCGCCCTGGAGGACTGGTGCCCCACCGGCGATGAACAAGGCCGCCCCCGCGGTCGGCAGCAGCGCCGCCCAGCCCGGGAACAGGGTCGCGTCCGAAAACTCCCACCCCGCCACGCCCATCGCCACCAAACCGGCCACTGTCAAGCCCAACCGGCAAGCAGGCCTGGCCGCGCCCAGCAGGCGCGAAACCTCCGGCCAGCCGCAGGCCAGCAAACCGCCCAAGGCCAACTCCCAGACCCTTGTCGGAGTCACAAAATACGCCGCCACCGGGTCGCCCGGGGTGAACAAGCAAGACGCGTCAAACGATGCGGCCCACACTGCCGCCACCACCACGGCGATGGCCGGTCTGGCGGTGAGCGGCGGCGCGGCCGAGCCCGGCCCGGCAGCTGGCCGCCGGGCGGCGAGCGCGCGGCGCGCCCACCGCGTCCAGATCAGCGCCGCGACCATGATCAGCAGCGGCCACACCACGTAGAACTGCTCCTCCACGCTCAACGACCAAAAATGCTGAAACACCGACGGCGGGGCACCCTGGTTCGAATAGTCCGTGTCCTGGCGCCACAGATTCCAATTCTGGACGTATAGCACCGACGCGACCGCGTCCCTTGCCGTCTGATGCCACTGCATCGAAGGGCCGATCAGCCAGCACGCCAAACCCGTCAGCGCGATGACCGTGAAGGCGGCCGGCAGCAAGCGCCTGATGCGGCGGCGCCAGAACTCCGCCACCGCGCCCAA
>JAITIG010000047.1 GCA_031279575.1 Bifidobacteriaceae bacterium | reverse complement strand
GGCCGGTACGTGGCGAACCTCTACTTGGTGTCCCGGGGTTGGGACGCCCTGCTGGTGCCTGCGGCTCGCCGCGCCGAATACAACCAAGCCTTGGGCGCGATGTTCGCTGCCCAGCGGATCGGCCCCTACCATCGGTTCCTCACCGGCCTGGCAAGTTCGCAACAGCATCCCGGAACCGATTGACCCCATTACGGGCCTGGCGGGCAGCCGTGGTGGAGCAAACGTACCTGCGTCTTGAGAAGAGAGACGGAGGTGGCCGAAGATGGCCGGACAAGGCAAGGGTATCAGATGTCCTTCCCGCCAAGCTGAGCCCGGCGTGTCCGGCCAACCCCCACCCACCGCTTAAGTGATACACCCCGTCTTGTCCTGTTGTCGGTCAGGAACACCAATTGCCTGGGACGAGACCGTCATTATGGCTCCTCAGCTACTGCCGCGATCAGCATGCTCGTTGCCATACACTTCTGCCCAAGAGCCGCAACTGGATCCGCCAAGGATCCTACCTCTCTGATGGCACCGTCGAACGACACCTGGCTTCCCCAACTGAATGCGGCGTTGTCAATATCCACTCCCAAATCAGTGATGCGCCAGTTTCTCGGTGCCGCCACAACCATACGGACCTCACTGCGGTTCTTGCCCCACTTGGCACCATCCAGCACAAGGCATCCGTCCTGAAGGTTGATCGTTCCCGAAATCTCGACGGGTGTCTCGCCGCCGGAAGCTCGACGGGAGTCGGGCGGCTGAGTGGTCGGCACACCACAGCCTGATGCAACTCCCACAGCGACAAAGCCAGCTATTATTGCGAAGCTACGGATCAACGCCACCTGGAGACGGTGGCGGGGGCCGCGTGGCTCAGCTCGATCAGACACGGGCTCCTGTCCCCCTATCTCTTGTAGTAAAGAAGACTTTTTGTGGCGCCGTACGGGGTGTACGTCGGACTGTGCTCCATGAGCGGCCCCTGTCCCCACTTCGAGCGGAACTTCGTCGAAGAGAACTTGATTGCCGAGTGATAGGTCTTGTAGGTGGCGCCGTCGTCGTAGTATACCTTGGCACCGTTTGCGACGCCCGAGGGGATGGAGTTGGTGTAGCCAGTGGACTTCTGAAGTTTGTAGCTTCCGTCCTTCCAGTAGGGGTATGGCTCATTGATCCAGATCGTCGACCCTGTGCTCTGCGAATACCAAGCGTAGCTGTGGCAATTGTAATGCGCTGTGGATCCCGAAATCATGGTCGCATTGGGGTAACTCTTCTTGATCTGGTTGTTGAGAGAGGTTTTCTGGGCGCTTGTCAGATCCCCGGACACAGATAGGGCCCTGACTTCGCTATGATTCGGCGTGTACACCTTCGTGCCGATGTACGTAATACCGAGTGCCGCGCCGGACATTGCAACCGTCAGAGCGGCAGTTAGCAGTAGGGATCCTGCGGCGCGGCTCAATCGGCTCAAGGTGCTGGTTTCGTTGGTTGCAGTCATTATGCCATCCTCGCTTCCGATTACGACTAGTTGATATCCAGTTCGCCACTGATGCCGACGCTCACCAACGGGCTTGCGGCTTTCGCGATCAGACTGGCGATCTTTGGCCAGGCTTCGGGTCGCACCGCGTTGGTGTCCCCAGTAGCGAAGAAATCACTCAGCCCTTCTACGGCTCTGGCCTCCCGGGAGAAGGCCACATCGTCCAAGAGCAAGACGCGCCCGCACAGCAAGACGGCGGAAGACGTCGAAAAGACGCCTTTCACACGGGTTGACCTGTCGTCCCACTTGACCAGCGCCTCTTCCAACAGCGTGGCCCGTTCTGGGGAAGACAGCGTCCTGAGCGCTTCGTCCTGAGCGAGCAGCAATTCCATAAAGAGGAACCTGAGGCTAGCATCCGGATCCGCTGCATTCAGTTCGGCGAGATCGACTTGAGCGTAAATGCCCGCTAGCGCGCGTACGGCGTCCGGGCGCGTGAAGAGTTCTTGGACGGCCTGCGATTCGGCTCGCACCGCGTCTATGCCGTCTTGGGGGCTGGAGTAGGCAAGAAAGTCGATCCATTGCGGATAGTTCATGGCAGCATCCACGACATCGGTTGCACCGAGCGAATCCAACTCGGCCTGTGGCACGGCAAGGGCCTCTATCATTTCGTCCTTGGTTTCGATTTGCCTCCATTCACGCTGGTCGTCGGGGGTTACCTCATAGTCGACTGGATTAGTTTCTGAGTCAGGCCAGATCTCGTCGATCGTCGGATCGGATGCCTGGGCCGCTGATCCAACAGAAATTACCACGATCAGCGTAGACGCTGCCAGGGCTCGCTTGAATTGTGTAGCTGTGAAGTGAATCATTCGTTGGAACTCCTTTCGGGGGCAACTCCAGAGCGAGGCGGTGCCGTACGGTCATGCGGCAACGGCAGGGCCGAGGATACACTGCTGCCGTTGCGGGTCCGGGGGACTTAGGTCTCACCGGGTGAGTCGGTCTCCCAAGTCCCCGTTTTGCCTGGCTGTGTCCAGCCTCTGGGAGGGCTGATGGCGCGGCAGCGCCATGGCTGAGATCAAGGCCGCCAAATGAGCCATCCCCAAAGGCCAAGCCATAGGCCCCGGCTTCGACAGGTCCGGCCGCAAGGCTGCCCTCACAATCAGCGTCCCCACTGGCGAGCCCTTGACAGTAACCCCCAAGCCGCTGGCCGAACCGCTAGACTGCTCGCGAGACGAGAGCAAGCGCAGCTACTTTTGCGCCACGGAGGGCAGGCGGGGCGCGGGGTTCTTAGGAAACTCTCACACGGGTTTAACGGTTGGCTTAATTGGGCTGGGCATGATGGAGGGCATGGCACAGCAGCATCCCCACCCAGACTCGGACCAGCCCAACTACCCGGCCAGCGGCCCGCCGCCCGGACCGGCCGGAGCGCCGCCGCTGGGATCCCCGGCCGGGCCGGGACCGGGCTCGCTCCCAGGACCACCGTTTGCGCTGGTCGGGGGCCCGCCACCCGGTTCGCCGGAGGCGCCAGCCGGGGGACCGCCCCCAGGCCCGTTTGCGAGGCCGTCTACCGGGCCAACCCCCGGACCGCCGGCCGGGCCGGCGCCATGGGCAGTGGCGGGACCGGGCTCGGCATCTACTGGCGGAATCCTTGGGGCGCCGGGCGGGGTCCCCACGGGGATGGCGGCCGGGGCGCCGGGCGGGGGCGGCGGGGCCGCGCCGGGGCGGGGCAGGGGTTGGTCGCGGGGGAGGATCGCGGCTGTGGCGGCGGTTGGCCTGATCCTGGCGGCGGCCGCGGGGGCCTTGGGCACCGCGGCCATCATGGGCGACGGGCGGGCCAAGGCCGGGCCGGTGGTGGGCGAGCCGATCCGGTTTCCGATCGCGGCCACGCCAAGCGCGGACGCCACCGCCGGACCCGGCGCCGGATCCCCGCAACCAGCCGCCGAAGCCGCGCCGGAGGCGACGGCCAACGCCCCAGCGGCGACGGGCGATGCCGCAGCAGGCGCGGCGGCGGCATCGGGCGCTACGGCGGGCGGGCAGACGGCTTCGGGCGCTACGGCGGGCGGGCAGACGGCATCGGGCGCTGCGACCGGAGGCGGGGTAGCCGCACCGGCGGCCCCGCAGTTCATCACCGAGCAGCAGGCCAAGGAGATCGCCTTGGCGCAGGTGCCGGGGGCGACCTCGATCAGGCTCGAATTCGAGCGGTACAAGAACCACGCCAAATACGAAGGCGAGATGATCCACGGCTGGCTCGAGTACGAGTTCGAGATCGACGCCATCACCGGCGCCATACTCAAATGGAAAGTCGACGACCTCGACTGAGGCCGGCGATCCGCCAACCCGGCCGGCCGTCCGGCCGCCCAGCGAAAAGCAAGGAGCCCGCCAAGTGCGCTCACCGACCAGCTTCCGGCTGCGGCTGGCGGCCGGCATCGCCTTGCTGGCGGCCCTTGGTTTGGCGGCGGCCGGGGCCATCGCCTACCTGGTGGAACTCGGCCGGACGGACGCCCGCATGGCGGGCTCTTTGCAGCGCGCCGCCAAATCGCTCTACCGCTACGTCGAGGAGCACCCTGAAGCGGACCTGCCATCCCTGGTGGACGGGGCCGTCGCCCGCTCCCTCAACGCGGAAGACGAATGCACCCTGGGGCGCGCCGGCGCGGGCGGCGCCTGGACCAACGCCGGCGCCCAGGCCTTTTGCGGCCAAGTCCTGGCGGACGGGCAACTGATGGCGCCGCTGGGCGCCGTCGCCACGGCCGCGACCACCAGCGCCCCCGCCAGCGCCGATGCCGCCGACCAAGCCGTGCGAGTCCAGCACCTCACCGGCGACCTGGGCAAATATGCCTTTGTGGCGGTCCCCATCATCCCCGAACCGGCGGCGGGGACCGAGGCGGGCGGGGTTTACGCGGCGGTGATCGACCGCGGCGCGCAGCGGGCGGAGGTGGCGCGGTCCTACCTGGTGGGCTACCTGCCGGTGGCCTTGGGCGCGGTGGCGCTTGTGACCGCCGCCGGCTGGGCGGCAGCCGGCCGCATCTTGCGCCCTCTGCGCGAGGTCGCGGCCACCACCAGCCAAATCGCCTCCGGGGCCGGCGGGCGCCCGGACATCGGCCGGCGCCTCGCCACCGACGGGCCGGCCGAGGTGGGCGAACTGGCCGGCGCGATGAACACCATGCTCGACTCGCTCCAGGCCGCCTTCGACTCCCGCCGCCAATTGCTCGACGACGTGGGCCACGAGTTGCGCACCCCGTTGACCGTGATCCAGGGGCATTTGGAGTTGATGGAACAAGACGACCCAGCCGACGTGGCGGCGACCCGCTGGCTGGCCTTGGACGAGCTGTCGCGGATGCGCCGGCTGACAGATTCCCTGGTCACGCTGGCCGCGGCGGACGGCCCGGGTTTCGCCAAGCTGGCGCCTTTGGCGCTGGGGCCGTGGTTGGAGGATTTGGCCGGCAAAGCCCGGGCTTTGGGCGAGCGCCGGTGGGTTGTGACGGCGCACGATGCCGTCTGGGTGGCGGCCGATGCGCAGCGTCTGACGGAAGCCATGCTGGAGTTGGCCGCCAACGCTGTGAAGTATTCGCCAGACGGCTCAACCATCGAGTTCGCCTTGCGCTGGGACGGGCCTTGGGCCCGACTGGCGGTGCGCGACCAGGGCCGGGGCATCGCCCCGGCGGACCAGCAGCGGATCTTTGGGCGGTTCGCCCGCGCCAGCGGCGCCAAACGCGACGGCGGGGCCGGTTTGGGGCTGGCCATTGTGGCCAGGATCGCGGCCGCCCACGGCGGGCGGGCAGAGGTCGCCTCCAGCCCCGGCGCCGGCTCCGTGTTCACGCTGGTGCTGCCGGCCATCGCGCCCCCCGTCGGCTCGCCCGCCCACCTGAACCGCGCCCCAAACGGCGGCGCGAGAAGCGCGGTAGCCGGCGCAGCGGGAAATGCGGCAGCAGACGGAGCGGGACCCGCAGCCGGCGGCGCGGCGGGACCCGTAGCACGCGGCCGGCCGAGAAGCGCGGCGGGCGGCCCAGCGGCACTCGCGGCGGGAAGCGCGGCGGGTCGGCTGGCAGCGGACGGAGCGGAACCCGCAGTCGGCGGCCGGGTGGGAAGCGCGGCGGGCGGCCCAGCGGCACTCGCGGCGGGAAGCGCGGCGGGACCCGCAGCCGAACGGCCGCCGCGCCAGGAGGCGGGCACCGCGTGACTCGCATCCTGATTGTGGAGGACGAGGAGCGGATAGCCGCCTTCTTGTCCAAGGGCCTCAATGGCGCCGGCTACGCCGTGACCTGGGCGGTTTCCGGTGCCGAGGCTCTAGCGCTGGCCCGGGCCGAGCCGCCTGACCTGGTGCTGCTTGACTTGGGTCTGGCGGACATGGACGGTATGGCAGTGCTTGCGCGCCTGCGGGCGGCGGGTGCCAGGGCGCCTGTGATCATCCTGACGGCCCGCGCCGGGGTCACCGACACGGTGGCCGGACTGGAGGGCGGCGCCGACGATTACATGACCAAGCCGTTCCGCTTCGCCGAGTTGCTGGCTCGGGTGCGGTTGCGTTTGCGCCCCACCTCCGACCAGAAGGCCAATGCCGCCGAGGCCGTAGGGCAGGTTCTCGAGGTCGGCCCGGTTCGTTTGGATTTGGCCACCCGCCGGGCCTTCGTCGAGGGCCGCGAAGTGGCGCTGTCGGCCCGCGAGTTCGCGTTGGCCCAAACCCTGATGCGCCGCCCCGGCCAGGTGTTCAGCCGCAGCCAGATCCTGTCCTTGGTCTGGGGGTATGACCACGACCCGGGCTCCAACGTGGTCGACGTCTACCTCAGCTATCTGCGCAAGAAGCTGGGCGCCGACCGCATCGAAACAGTCCGTGGCCTGGGCTTCCGCTGGCGCAAACCCCCATCCCCCCCAACCTGAGCCCGGCTCGCCCGCCCCGCCGGCCCAACCCGCGGCACTCGCCTGCCAACCAGGCACGATGCCGCCCGCCCCGCCGGCGGCATCGGGCAGCGCCACGCGGCAGGCGGCAGGCGGCCAAACCGACCGGAACGAGGGCTGCAGGGCCGTTGCGGTCGGTTGGGCCGGGGGTAGCGGGGGCGCCGGGGGGCGGGACGGGGCGGGGGGCGGCGCCGGGGGCGGGCGGGCGCTGGCATGCTGGACGGCATGTCTATGCCCATTGGCGGACCCATGTTCCGGTCCTTCCGCCAGGACCCGGCGGTGACGCGGCAAAAGATCGCCCGCGGCACCCTGCGGCGGATCGCCGCCTTCGCCCGGCCGTACCGGCGGGCCATCGTCCTGTTCCTGGCGCTGATCGCGGTGGACGCGGCGCTGGGAGCGGTCACGCCGCTGGTCTACCGGGCGATCATCGACCGGGGGATCACGCCGGGGCGCCTGGGCGTGGTGCTGGGGCTGGCGGGGCTGCTGGCCGGGTTCGCTTTGGCGGCGGCCGGCCTGGGGCTGGGGGAGCGGTATTTGAGCGCCAAAATCGGCGAGGGGCTGATCTACGACCTGCGCACCAAGGTGTTCAACCACGTCCAGGAGTTGTCGCTGGCGTTCTTCTCCCGCACGCACACCGGCGCTTTGACGCAGCGGCTGAACGGGGACGTGATGGGGGCGCAGCGGGCCTTCACCTCGACCCTGTCATCGGTCGTGTCCAACACTTTGACCGTGGTGTTTGTCATCGCCGCCATGGTGTCTATGTCCTGGAAGATCACCTTGGTCTCGCTGGTGCTGCTGCCGGTGTTCATCGCGCCGGTCAGGTGGGTGGGGCGGAAGCTGTCCGCCATCGCGCGGCAGTCGATGGACTTGAACGCGCGGATGTCGCAGACCATGACGGAGCGGTTCTCGGTGGCGGGGGCGGCGCTGGTGAAGAACTACGGCGACCCGGCCCGCGAGGCGGACGCCTACGCGGCGGACGCGGACGCGGTGCGCCGGATCGCGGTCAAGTCCGCCCTCTACGGCAGCGCCTTCCGCATTGGGATGAGCCTGGTGGCGTCGATCGCGGTGGCCGTGGTGTACGGCTTGGGCGGGGCGCTCGCCATCCAGGGCGAGTTGACGGTGGGCGTGGTGGTCGCCTTGGTGACGCTGCTGAACCGGCTGTACGGCCCGATCACCGCTTTGAGCAACGTCCAAGTCGATGTCATGACCACCTTGGTCTCCTTTGAGCGGGTGCTTGAGGTGCTGGATCTGGAACCGCTGGTGCGGGACGCGCCGGCGGCGGTCGATTTGGATTGGTCGGCCGGTTCCGCCGCCCCGGCCCCGGCCCCGGCCATCCGCTTCGCGGGGGTTTGGTTCCGCTACCCGGCGGGCCGCGAGGTGTCGCTGGCCTCGCTGGAAGGCGGGGAGATCGCCGAGGAAGCGCCCGCTTGGACTTTGGCCGATGTGTCTTTTGAGGTCCCGCGCGGCGCCATGGTGGCTTTGGTGGGGCCGTCCGGGGCGGGCAAGTCGACCGCGTCGCTGCTGGTGCCGCGTCTTTACGACGCCACCCGCGGCGCCGTGGAGTTGTGCGGCCAAGACGTCCGCGGCTTGGCGGGCCGCTCGATCCGCCGCCTTGTCGGGGTGGTTGCCCAGGACGCGCACCTGTTCCACGCCTCGCTGGCGGAGAACCTCTTGCTGGCGAAGCCCGATGCCGGCCGCGCGGCTTTGTGGGAGGCCCTCGAACGGGCCCAGGCCGGGTTTGCGGCGGATTTGCCGCAGGGCTTGGACACTTTGGTGGGGGACCGGGGCTACCGGCTCTCGGGTGGCGAGCGGCAGCGCATCGCGATTGCCCGGCTGCTGCTGAAGGCCCCTGAGATAGTGGTGCTGGACGAGGCCACCGCCCACCTTGACGCCGAGTCCGAGTTGGCGGTCCAGCGGGCTTTGGCGGAGGCGCTGAAGGGGCGGACTTCGCTGGTGATCGCGCACCGGCTGTCCACTATCCGCGAGGCGGATCTGATCGCGGTGTTGGACCAGGGCCGGGTTGTCCAGCGTGGCACCCACCGCCAGTTGCTGGCCGAGGGCGGTCTATACGCTAGTTTGTACCAACTTCAGTTCGCCGAATCCCACACCTGACCGCCGGGCCGGCTATTGCTGGCTGAGGAGGCGGTTGTAGAAGGCGATCATGCGGGCGTAGTTGGCCAGGCTGATGCACTCGTCCGCGCCGTGGACGCGTTGGCGGTCCGCGTCGGTCAGGCGCATCGGAGTGAAGCGCAGCACGTCGCGCGCCAGGGCGTGGAACTTGCGCGCGTCGGTGCCGCCCACCACCAGATAGGGCGCGACCAGCGCGGACGGGTAAAACTCGCGGGCCAACTGCTCAACCGAGCGGTAGAAGGCGGAATCTGACGGCGAGGTGGGGGAGGCCTCTTGCTCCAAAATCGGTTCGACCCGGGCGTCGATCCCCGCCCGCGCGATCAGCGCCTCAAAGTGCCGCCGCACCCCGGCGGGGGTGTCACCGGGCAGGATGCGCGCGTTGAGCGTGAAGTGAGAGGTTTTGGGCAGCACGTTGGCGGCCTGGCTGGCGGACGACATCGTGACGGCGAAGGTGGTCCGGGCCAAAGCGTTGGTGGCGGGGGTGGCGGCCAGCCGGCGCAGCAGCAGCGGGCGGAACAGCCACAGGTTGGCCAGCGCCAGGCGGGTGGCGAAACCCATCTGGCCGGCCAGTTGGCGCAGCATCGCCTCGACCGGCGGGATCAGCCGGGCCGGCCTGGGGTGGCGCTCGATCAGGCTGATGAGCTGGGCGGCCAACCCCAGCGAGGTGTGCGGCGGCGGGGTCGAGGAATGCCCCTGCGCGCCCTCGACCCGGAAGCGGTAGTTGCTGAGGCCTTTCTCCGCCACGCCGATTAGCGCCACGGGCACGCCCACGCCGGGCAGGGCGCCGCTGAGCACCAGCCCGCCCTCGTCGAGCACGCCGGCCAGGCGGATGCCGCGTCGCTTGAGGTGTTCGACTATTTTTGCGGCGCCGCGCTGCCCGCCGGTCTCTTCATCGTGCCCGTAGCAGAAGTAGACGTCGCGGCGGGGGCGGAAGCCCGCCCGCATCAGGCCTTCGGCGGCCTCGAGTTGCGCCGTCAGCTGGCTTTTGATGTCAAGGGTTCCCCGCCCCCAGACGATGCCGTCCACCACCGCCCCGGAGAAGGGCGGCTGCTGCCAGGCCGCCTCGGTGCCGGCCTCGACCGGCACCACGTCGTAGTGCGCCATCAGCGCGATCGGTTCAAGCCCCCGCCCGCCGATGCCGCCGCTTGGCCCGCCCGCAAGAGCGCCGATGCCGTCAAGGTCGCCGCCCGCGGGGGCGCCGGCGGCGCTGGCGGGAGCGTGGCTGGGTGCGGCGGCGGCGGCGGCGCTGGAGGCAACGCGGCTGGCCGTGGGGGCGGCATCGGCGGCGCTGGCGGGAGCGTGGCTGGGTGCGCCGGCGCCGGCGCTGGCTGCTTGGGTGCTGGGGGGGTCGTTTTGAGGGGCGGCTGGCCAGCGGTAGACCAGGGCGTAGCCGTTGACGACTTCGAGTTCGCAGTGCTGGTGGAACAGCGGGAAGCTGGTCGCCAAGAAGGCTTTGAACTGGTCAAAGGGGGCGAAATCGGTCTGGTCGTAGTCGAGCTGGCTGACTGTGGGGATGCGGATCGCCGCGCTCAGGCGTTCCAGCGCCGCCGGCGGGACGGGTCCCGGGTCAAAATCAGCCGCGTCGCTGGGGGGCGCGGCGGGCGGATGGAAGCGCCAGGCGCGCGCCAAAACCACCGCCGCCAAGGCGGCCGCGGCCGCCACCAGCGCCCCAACCACCACCAGCGCCGCCAATGCCCCCGGGGCCAACGCCCCCGCCAGCGCGTCCGGCGCCGGGATGAGGGCCGCCGTCTCCGGCGCCGCGGCGCTCAAGCTTCCCCAATCAGCTTCAGCGCCTGGCCGAAGGCGGCCGCGAAAGCCGCCGGCGCCTGGCCGAAGGGATTGTGCCCGCTGTCCGGGATAACAGTGAGCAGTTTGGCGGGGGCGCGCAACTGCTCAAAGTACTCCGCCGCCAAGCTGGCCGAGGCCGCCGTGTCATCCGCCCCCAAGATGTAGGCCACCGGCACCTGGTAGTCGAAACCCTCCCGGCGCAGGTCAAACCCCTCCAAGTAGCGCACCAGGTCCCAGCGCAAGCGCTCCACCCGGCCGCGCAAGAACGAGAAATCCGACCACGCGAACACCGGATTGCGCACAAAGGTCAGCACATCGCGCCAGCCAATCTGGACAACCATCTGATACTTGCGGCGCAACCGGAAAAACACCTGCCAGTTGGGCGGCGGCTTGCCCGGGCCCACGGGGTAGGCCAGGCTGTCCCAGGCGGGCAGCGCGGCCAGGTCTTTCCGGTTGCCCGCCCGGCTGATGCGGGCGCGCAGTTCCAGCCAGGCCCGGCGCTCGTTCTCCCGCATCTCGACCACCTGGCCAATGCCAATGTAGGCCAGCAGGTCGGCGGGGTGCTCAAGGGCGTAGAGGCTGCCCAGGATGGAGCCCCACGAGTGCCCCATGACAATGATTTTGTCCTGGCGGTAGCGCTGTTTGAGGTGGGCCACCACCGCTTCCATATCGCGTTTCACGTCCGCCATGGCGATGGTGTAGGGCACGGGCCAAGTGCTCGCCGCCAGGCTCTTGCCGGCGCCGCGCTGATCCCAGAACACCAGGGTGGCCGCCTCGCCCAGCAGCTCTTTGATCCGGTAGCCCATGAAAGTCTGGGAAAACCCAGGCCCGCCGTGGACAAACAACACCACCGGCGCCGGTCCCCCGCCCGGGGCTGCCGGCCGGCGGGCGGGGAAGTGCAGCAGATACTGCGGCGCCTCGGTGGTCAGATACTCCTCGAAATACTCGGGTTTCGGCATCGCTCAGCGCCTTCGCGTCGGTCCGTGCGCCCGGGGCGCACCATTTTCGCTGTTGACTATAATCGACCCGGCCAGCAGGCGGCCCTGACGCGCCGGGCCGAGGGGGGCGGCATCGGGCGGCGGGCCGGCTGCGTTTTTCCGGATCTACCGCTATAGGAGCAGGCTGTGCGCCAGGCTGATTTCAAGAACATGGTCGACCAGGCGCGCCAGGTGTCCAACGCCCCCTCGGTGGCGGCGGGCGCGGCCTGGGGCGGCCAGGTGTGGTACCACTGCGCCGGCCAGCGCGGGCTGGGCGCGGGGCCGGCGGACGCGGACACCGTCTACCCCATCGCGTCCTCGTCCAAAGCCTTCATCGCCTCCTGCGTCATGATGCTGGTCGATGAAGGCCGCCTCGAACTCGACGCCCCGGTCAAAAGCCATCTGCCCGAGCTCGAGCTGTGGAGCCAGCCGCTGACCGAGCAGCTGACCGCGCGCGACATGCTGACCCACCGCAGCGGCCTGCCCCGGCACGATGTCACCCAGTTCACGCGGGCGGACGCCACCCTGCCCCAAACCATCGCCTACCTGCGCTACCTGGAGCCAGCCTGGGAGCTGAGGCAGCGCTTCGGCTACCAAAACCACATGTTCGCCCTGGCCTCCCGCCTGGTCGAGCGCCTCACCGGGCAACCCTGGGGCGCGGTGGTGCGCCAACGGATCTTCGCGCCGCTGGGCCTGACCCGCGCCTACACCGCCTGGCGGGAATACGAGCGCTACGACGACAACTACGCCCGCCCCCTGATCACCCATGGCGCCACCGCCCAGCCCATCGAACCGATCCCAACCGACTCGCTGGCCTGCGCCGGCTCGCTCAGCCTCAGCCTGCGCGATCTGCTGGCGTGGGGGCGGGCCAACTTGGCGCTGCACGGCGCCGGGCGGGGGAAAGGCGCGGCGGCTGGGCCGCTGGCGTTGTCCCCCCAAGCCGTTGACGCGCTCCACAGCCCGCAAATGCCTATCGGCCCAGGCGAGATGGCCCCCTACGAGACACCGCTGACGCAGTCCCAGGCCTACGGTTTGGGCTGGTTTGTGGAGCGCCACCGGGGCGCGGTGCTGATCCACCACGGCGGCACGCTGCGGGGTTTCAAGAGCATGGTCGGCTTCATGCCGGAACACGGCCTGGCCGTGGCGGTGCTGGCAAACCAGAACGATTCGCCCGCGCCCATGCTGCTGCTGCGCCAGATGGCCGATGCCGTCCTGGGCGGCGAGATGCACGATTGGCCGGGTTTCTACCTGGCGCGCCAAGCCGAGCGGACCGCCGAAGAACTGCGCCAGTACCGCGAGGCTGTGGCCGAGGAGGCCCGCCCCCTGCCGGCCGCTTGCGCCGGGGTTTACGAGCACCCCGGCTACGGGCGGGTGCGCATCGCCAGCGGCCCGGACGGCCCGCGGCTGCGGGCTGGCGGCAGAAGCTACCACCTGCGCCCGGGGGCAGCGGCGGACTGGGCGATCGACTCCGGGGACGTGCCGCTGGCGGTGCCCAGCTACTTCGAGGGCGGGGCGGCCTTTTGCGCCTTTCTCGAGCCTGAGCTAAAGCACCCGATCCGGTTTGAGCGAGTGGCCCCGGCCGAGGCGGATTAGCCGCCCCGGCGGCGGCGAAAATCGGGCCGCTTGGGTTTGCGCCGCGGTCTACCGCGGGGCCGGGGAACTCACTACTATCGGCAGAATGAAACGCCTCAGCACCGGCAAACTGATCATGATCGCCGTCGGGACTTCTGGTCCTGGCTTGATGACCTCCAGTTTTGGCCTCTACACGCTCCGTTTTTTCGCCCCCACAGAAGAGGTGGGGCTGCCGCTATTGATTCCGATCGGTTGGATTGGGATCATCCAGGGCCTCTCGCTGCTGTTTGATTTCCTGATCGACCCGGTGGTGGCCTCCTGGGGTGACAATTCGAAGAACCCCAAGGGGCGGCGCATCCCGATGATGCGCCGAGCCCTCCTGCCCGCCGTGGTCTTCGCGATTTTGGTGTTCTTTGCCCCGGTGCCGACTGTCAGCTGGTTCAACGCGCTGTGGGTGCTGGTGATGTTCCTGGCCTATTCCTTCACCCGCTCGGTCTACGACATCAACCTGCAGGCGCTGATCCCGGAGGTGGTCGCGGACAGCCACCGCCGGCTGCGCGTGTTCGCCATCCGCACCGCCGTGGGCTTGGCCGGCACCATGGTCTTGTCGCTGGTGCCCGGCCTGGTGGAGGGAATGCGGGCCGGCGGCGCGGAGCCGATCGCCGCTTGGCGGATCTTGCTGAGCGTTTTCCCGTTGGCGGCGCTGCTGCTGATGCTGCCCCCGGCGCTGTTCATACGGGAGACCGACTTCGCGCCGGCCAATCCGCCCGAGCAGGAGCGCACCCCGCTGTTCAAGGGCCTGCGCGAGATCCTGGGCGTCCGGCCGTTCCTGATGCTGGTCACCGGCGCGGTGCTGCTGTCCTTTGCGGCCAGCGTCACCACTACCACCCTGCAGTTCTACGTCGATGTGCTGTTCGGCATGAAGGGCGGCATGAGCTCGTTCTTCCTTATTTTGATGATTGTGGTGTCATTCTTGTTCTACCCGCCTGTCCTGATGGTTTCGCGGCGCATCGGCAAGAAGAAGCTGATGCTGGCGTCTGTTGTGGTGTGCGCCGCGGCCTACCTGCTGCTCTACTTCTACAAGCCGGTCGGCAAGCTGCTGGGGACCGCCCCCGTGGGGGAGTTTTGGGCGGGCTTGGCCGGCGAGGGCGCGATGAGCGGCTACGTCAATTTGATGCTAATCCTGGCCTTGATTCTGGGCTTCCCGATAACCTCTATCAACCTCCTTCTCCACGCCACGTTCACGGACATCACCCAGTACCACACCATCCGCACCGGGCGCACCCGCGCCGGGATCTTCGCCGCCGCCCAAAGCATCATGCTGGCCATTCCCGGGACGCTGATCCCGGCGGTGGTGGGCCTGCTGATCTATCTGGGCTCCACCAATGACCTGCCCACGGTGGCGGGGGTGCGGGCCACCGCCCTGGTGGCGCTGATTGTCTGCGTCCCCGCCTTCATTTTCTACAAGCTCTACGACGAGAAAGAGGTGGCGGGCACCATTCGCGCCTTTGTCTCCGGTGAGGGCGGCCCGGATGGCGCGCCCGCGCCATCCGGGGAGGCGCCAGATGAGTCTGAGGCGCCAATGGGCGGCGAGGCGGGGGACGAGTTGCCAGCGCTGGCCCCGGCTGACGCCCCGGCCCCGGAAGGCCCGCCCAGCGCCTGACGCCGCCCGGACTGGCGTTTCCGCAGGTCAACGGCCCGTTTGGGCCGCCTTGCGCGCCCCTTGCCGCCGCCCCTGGCCCGCATCTGCCTGACGCCGGCGATCAGGCGCCGGGGGCGAGTTCTAGGTCCAACCGGCGATGGGAGACAATGGCTCGGTGCCGAATCCGAAGGGCGGGCCGCCGCTGAGCATCGCCTACCCGCCCCAGCTGCCGGTCAGCGCCAAGCGGGCCGAGATCGCGCGCGCCATCGAGGCCAACCAGGTGGTTATCGTCTCGGGCGAGACCGGCTCCGGCAAGACCACCCAGATCCCCAAGATCCTGTTGGAGCTTGGCTACGGCGGCGGCGCGGTGGCGCCCGCGGGCGCGAGCGGGACCGCGGCTGGGGCCGCAGGGGCGAGCGGGTCCAGAGCCGCCGCCGGGGCCAAGCGGGCGGGCGGGGGCCCGGCCCCGGGGCGGCGGCGGATGATCGCCCACACCCAGCCGCGGCGGATCGCCGCCCGCTCGGTGGCCGAGCGGATCGCCCAGGAGCTCGGCGCGCCCCTCGGCGGGCCGGTCGGCTACCAGGTCCGCTTCACCGACCACTCCAGCGCCGCCACCCGCCTCAAAGTCATGACCGATGGCGTGCTGCTGGCCCAAATCCAGCAAGATCCGCAGCTCAGAGCCTATGACGCGATCATCATCGACGAGGCCCACGAGCGTTCGCTGAACATCGACTTCCTGCTCGGCTACATCTCGAACCTGCTGCCCAAGCGGCCGGATTTGAAGGTGGTGATCACCTCCGCCACCATCGATTCGGAGTTGTTCGCGGCCCACTTCGGCGCGCCGGGCCGCCCCGCCCCGGTGGTCCACGTGACCGGCCGCACCTACCCGGTCGAGGTCCGCTACCGCCCGCCCGGCGCCGCTGGCGTGCCGGAGGACCAGCCCGCCGCCATCGCCCACGCCGCCCGCGAACTGCTCCGCGCCGGCGACGGCGACATCTTGGTGTTCTGCTCCGGCGAACGCGAGATCCGCGACGCGGCCGAGGCCTTGGCCGCCGATCTGGGCGCGATTTCCCTGGTAGGCGGCTCGCGTGCGGCCGCCAAACAGCGCCACCCGCCCGATGCCGCCGGGCCGGGAGACGGCGCCGGCCAGCGGGGGTCGGCTGGGAGCGGGCGGCAGGGTGGCCCGCCCGATGCCGCCGGGCCGGGAGACGGCGCCGGCCAGCGGGGGTCGGCTGAGAGCGGGCGGCAGGGTGGCGCGCCCGATGCCGCCGGGCCGGGAGACGGCATCGGCCAGCGGGGGTCGGCTGCGAGCGGGCGGCAGGGTGGCCCGCCCGATGCCGCCGGTGTGGCGGGCGGCATCGGGCAGCGGGAGCGGGGGTGGGCTGGGAGCGCGCCGGGGGGGATAGAGGTGCTGCCGCTGTATTCGCGGCTCAGCGCGGCCGAGCAGCACCGGGTGTTCGAGCGGCACGGGCGGCGGCGGATTGTGCTGGCGACCAACGTGGCCGAGACCTCGCTGACCGTGCCGGGCATCCACTACGTGATCGACCCGGGGACGGCGCGGATCTCGCGCTACTCCAAAGCGACCAAGGTGCAGCGGCTGCCAATCGAGCCGATCTCGCAGGCCAGCGCCAACCAGCGGGCGGGCCGGTGCGGGCGGATCGCGCGCGGGGTGTGCATCCGGCTCTACTCGGAGGCGGACTTCGCCGCCCGGGATGAGTTCACCGAGCCGGAGATCCTCAGGACCTCGCTGGCCGCGGTGATTCTGCAGATGATCGCGGTGGGGGTGGCGCGCTCGCCGGGCGATGTGGCCCGGTTCCCGTTTGTCCAGCCGCCGGACGCGCGCGGGGTGGCGGACGGGGTCAAACTGCTGGAAGAGTTGGCGGCCATCACCTCCGAGTCCGGGCGCACCAAGTTGACGGAGGTGGGGTGGGCCTTGGCGCGCATCCCGCTGGACCCCAGGCTGGGGCGGATGGTGGTGGAGGCGGCCCAGCTGGGGGTGGAGCGGGAGGTGGCGATCCTGGTGGCGGCGCTGACCATCCAGGACCCCAGGGAGCGGCCGCTCGACGCTCAGGCCCAAGCCGACCAAGCCCACGCCCGCTTCACCGACCCGGCCAGCGACTTCTTGGGCTTGTTGAACCTGTGGGAGTACCTGCGCGAGCAGCGGGCGGGCGGGTCTTCCTCGGCCTTCCGCCGCCTGGTGCGCTCCGAATACCTCAATTACCTGCGCATCCGGGAATGGCAGGACTTGGTCAAGGAGGTCCGCCGAGCGGCCCGCGCCGCCTTGGCGGCGAGCCCGGCCAAAGGGGCCAAACCGGCCAAACCGGCCAAGCCGGCAATGGCGGCGCAGGCGGCGCCCGCCGCCAAGGCGGCCAAAGCGGCCGGGACGGGCGGCGCGGCGGTGGCGGCGCAGGCGGCGCGGGTGGGGACTGCCGGCCAAACGGCCAAAGCGGCCAAGCCGGCAATGGCGGCGCAGGCGGCCCCCGCCGCCAAGGCGGCCAAAGCGGCCGGGACGGGCGGCGCGGCGGTGGCGGCGCAGGCGGCGCGGGTGGGGACTGCCGGCCAAAAGGCCAAAGCGCCGCCGGGGGAGGCGGCGCCCTGCGCCCCGCCTGACCAGCCCGGCGGGGCGGCCGGGTGGCGCCGGGTTTGGCCGGCCGATCTGATCCACCGGGCGCTGTTGACCGGGCTGCTGTCCCAGATCGGGATGCTGCGGACGGCAGACGCGCGGGGCCAGGGGCCGGACAGGCGGAAGGCGGGGCGCGCCGCCCCCGGCGCGCCCAAGGGCCGCGGCGAATACCAGGGCGCGCGGGGCGTCAAGTTCGCCATCCACCCCGGCTCCGCCCTCAAACGCAAGCCGCCGGCCTGGCTGATGGCGGCCGAGCTAGTCGAAACCTCCCGCCTGTGGGCCCGCGGCTGCGCCGCCATCAACCCGGAGTGGGTCGAGGCGGCCGCCCCCCACCTGGCCCGCCGCAC
Source organism: Bifidobacteriaceae bacterium (assembly GCA_031279575.1). The sequence goes on along the minus strand of JAITIG010000047.1, from coordinate 5,944 downwards.
CTACGCCGAGCCGCGCTGGTCAGCCAAACGCGGCCAGGGCGTGATCACCGAGCGCGTCCTGGTCTACGGTTTGCCGGTGGTGGCCGGCCGGGTGGTGGCGCTGGCGCCGGTGGACCCGGCCCTAGCCCGCGAGTTGTTCATCCGGCACGCCCTGGTGCAAGGCGAGTGGACCACCCACCACCGGTTTTACCAGGCCAACCGCGATCTGCTGGAGCGGGTCGAGGAGTTGGCCGCGCGCAGCCGCTCAAGCAGCCACGCCATCTCCGAGCCAGACCTGTTCGATTTTTACGACCGCCGCATCCCAGACTCGGCGGTCTCCACCCGGCACTTCGACGCCTGGTGGAAAAAGGCCGGGCGCGCCACGCCGGACCTGCTCACCCTGACCGCCGAGGGGCTGGCCGAGGGCGCCTTGGAAGCCCGCGCGGGCTTCCCCGACCAGTGGCGGCAGGGCCCGTTGGCGCTGCCCCTGACCTACGAGTACGCCCCCGGCGCCGCCCAGGACGGCGTCACCTGCCACATCCCGGTCCAATACGCCAACCAGGTCCGCCCGGCCGGCTTCGACTGGCAGGTGCCGGGCCTGAGGCAGGATTTGGTGGCGGCGCTGATCAAAGGCTTGCCCAAGCCCCACCGGGCTGAGTTGCTGCCCGCCCGCGACACGGCCCGGCAGGCTGTCGAACGCCTTGGCGAGCCTGCCGACTGGCTCGGCCCGGACGGTCAAATCATGCCTTTGACCAGCGCTTTGACTAAAGTTTTCGCGGATTTGCGGGGGGTTGGCGTGCCGGGGGAGGCGTGGGCGCCGCAGGCTGTGCCGGCCCATTTGCGCATCAACTTCCAAATTGAGGACCCGTCTGGGCGGGTCATGGCGGCCGGCCCCGACCTGCGCGCCGCGGTGGCCCGGGCCACGCCGGAGGTGAGCGCCGCGATCCAGCGGGTGGTGGCCGCCAGCGAGCGCCCCCGGCCCCCTGGGCCCGGCGCGGCCGCCCCGCCTCCCCGCTGGCAACTGGCCCGCGATGGCCTGACCACCTGGGATTTCGGGGATCTGCCCGCAGAGGTCGCAGCCGAAGCGCCGCCCGATGCCGCCCGCCCCCCGTCCGCCGCCACCTCGCCCGGTGCCGTCCGCGCGCCGTCCGGCCCCTCGCTTGATGCCGCGCGCGCGCCGTCAGCGGCCAAGGCGCCGGGCGCCGTTCGCGCGCCGGCAGATCAAGCGTCGGCGGCGAACTCGGCCGGCGCGGGGCTTCAGGTGCGCGGCTACCCGGCTTTGGTGCCGCGCTCGGGAGGGGTCGACTTGAAGCTGCTGACCAGCGCGGCCGAGGCGGCTGCGGCCACCCCGGTCGGGGTGCGGGAACTGCTGCTGGGCGAGTTGGCGCTGCCCACCGGCCGGCTGACCTCCCGGCTGGCGCCCGCGGTGGCCCTGCCGCTGGCGGCCTCCCGCTACCCGTCGGTGGAGGCGCTGGCCCGCGACGCGCAGGCGATGGTGGTGGACGCGGCCGTGGCGCGGGCGGGCCTGCCCCGGACGCAGGCGGCCTACCAGGAGTTGCGCGCCGCACTGCGCGACTCGTTGGAGGACCAGGCGCACCAGGCGCTGGTGGCGGCATCGGGCTTGGTGGCGTTGGGGCGGCAGATCGAGGCGGACGCCAGCCGGGTGCGCGAACTGGCCGTGCTGAACTCGGTGGTGGACATCAAGGACCACCTGGCCGCCTTGCTGGGAGCCGGCTTCCTGACCCGGGCGGGCCGGGCGCGGCTGGCTGACCTGCGCCGCTACCTCAAAGGCGACGAATACAGGCTGCCCCGGCTGGGCTTGGCGCGGGCCCGCGAGGAGCAGGCGCTGTGGCTGCTGGGGGACCTGCGGCAGACCTATGAGGCGGCCTTGGCGGCGGCCGGGGCGCCCACCCCGCCCGCCCTGGCGGAGATCCCGTGGATGCTGGAGGAGTTGCGCATCTCTCTGCTGGCCCAGCCGCTGGGAACGGCCTACCCGGTCAGCGAAAAGCGCGTCCGCCGCGCCCTGGGCGCCGCTCGCGCAAGCCGTCTGTAGACTGGAACGGTACGTACCGTCGTCAGGAGGATCAGTTGGGCTCAGCTTTGCGGAGAGAGTACACGGCCCGCCAGTTCAACCGGGACCCGAGCGCGATCAGCCGCGCGGCGCGCCGTTTCGGGCGGGTGATGATCACCAACCGGGGCATTGACTCGTTGGTGGTCATTGACGCGGCGCAATACCGCCAACTCGTGCCCGCGTCACAGGGGCCGGCCACCGTCCTGGAATCGTTCGCGATGGACGAGGCCATAGACGAGGCGAGACTCGGCGAGCCGCCTCGAATGCGGCTCGCCCTGCGCACGGACCTGACATGAGGCTCCTGCTCGACACCAATGTCATCAGCGAGCTGCGCAAGCCCGACAGCCGCCGCGACCTGGGAGTCACCGCCTGGGCGGCTTCAGTCAGCGCAGCCGACTTGTATCTGTCTGTCATCTCGATCTCGGAACTGGCAACCTGGGTCGGCTTGACCGAGCGGCGGGATCACGCGGCCGGTGAGCACCTGCGCCGCTGGTTCGACCGGGTTCGCGCGGCCTACGCGAGCCGGACACTGGACATCGACCCCGAGATCGCCGTCATAGCCGGCGGGCTGCATGTGCCGGACCCGCAGGACTACCGCGACGCTTTCATCGCGGCCAGCGCGATTCGCCACGGGCTGACGGTGGTCACACGCAACACAGCGGACTTCGCTCAGTCAAGCGCCGCGACCCTCAACCCGTTCTCCTCCTGACCTTGCCGATGGCGCGATTGGCGCCGCCTCGGCTCGACCAGGTCGATCCCGTCGCGTTCCAGCCGCACCCCCAGTTCCGCCGCCTTCGCCCGCAGCCGCGGGTGCGCGGCCAAGCCAGCGGCGCCAGACGGGTGCGATGGGTGTTCCTGGCTGGCGACGCCTATCTGGCGGCCTGCCCGGCCGGTCGAAGGCGTCCAGCGTGCCCGGCTGCGACCGCGCAGCCGGCGAGGATCGGTGGATTGAGGTCAAGTCGCCCGCCCGGGGCCGGCGGCGGTGGCTCCATCCGGGCCGCTGTGCTTGGATTGGGCCCGTGACCGGTGAACCTGCGACCAGCCCAGCTTCCCCTGCCGCTGCCACCGCCCCCAGGCCGGGCGGGCCTGCCCCGGCCAGGCCCCGGGCCGCCCAGGCGGAGGGCCGGGGCGAGGCGCTGTTTGACCCGGCGGACATCTGCTGGACCCGAATCAGCCCCAAACTGGCCCGGGTTTGGCAGGTCACCGCCGCCTTCTGGTTTGGCCCGGCGGCGCTGGCCGGAATCGCCGGCACAGCGCTCACCCGGCTCTGGGTCCTGGCTATTCCCACCGCCGCGATCGCGGCAATCTGGGTCTGGACGGCCTGGTTGGCGGACCGGCGGGCGCGCGCCATCGGCTATCTGGAGCGGGAGGCGGACCTGATCATCCGCAAGGGCATCTTTTTCCGCTCGCTGAAGATTGTGCCGTACGGGCGGATGCAGTACCTGGACGTCGCGGCCGGGCCGCTGGACCGCGCCTTTGGCCTGGCCAAACTCAAACTCAACACCGCGGCCGCCTCGCTCACCGCCACTCTGCCCGGCCTGGAGCCGGCCGAGGCCGCCCGCCTGCGCGACCGCCTGGCCGAGCGCGGCAACGCCCAGATGGCCGGCCTGTGAGAACCAAGCCGCGCTCAGCCGCCGAGGCCGGCCCGGGCGGCGGCTGGACGCGTTTCCACCCGCTGACGCCGCTGCTCAAGACCTGGGTGGTGTTCGCCGCCATCCTGGCCGGCGCCGCCGAGGCGGCGCCAGACCTGCTGCTAGGCCTGCGGGACGCGCTTCCGCGCGGCGGGCCGGATGGGAGCGCCGACCTGATCACGGTGGCCGAGCCGATCTCTTGGATTGGCGCCCTGGTGGTTGCCCCGCTGGTGTCGGTCTTCGTTTTCTCCTGGGCTTCGTGGCGTTGCGCGCGTTTCCGCGTGACGGATGATTCGGTTCAGCTGGCGCGGGGAATCGTGTTCCGCCAGCGCCGCCACGTCAGGCTCGACCGGGTGCAGGCCGTCGATGTTGTCCGCCCGCTCATTCCCCGCTTGTTTTCGCTGGTCAAGTTGAAAGTGGAGTCAGCCGGCGGACTCGATTCGGCCGTCGAGTTGGCCTACCTCAAATTGCCCGATGCCGTCCACTGGCGCCGCGTCATCCTGTCCCGGGCCGGGGGCAGGCGCCAAGCAGCGCCCCCGGCCACGGCGGCCGCCCAGCCCCCGGCGGCGGGCGAGACCCCAGTGGCCGGCCAGGCCCCGGCGGCGGGCGAGATCCGGGCGGCGGGCGAGATCCGGGCGGCGGGCCAGGCCCCGGCGGCGGGCCAGGCCCCGGCGGCGGGCCAGATCCCGGCGGCGGGCCAGGCCCCGGCGGCGGGCCAGATCCCGGCGGCCGGCGAGACCCCAGCGGCCGGCCAGGCCCCGGCGGCGGGCCAGATCCCGCCGGCCGCCCAGCCCCCGGCGGCCGGCTGGACTTCAGCGGCCGGCCAGGCCGCGGCGGCGGGCCAGATCCGGGCGGCGGGCCAGATCCCGGCGGCCGGCTGGACTTCAGCGGCCGGCCAGACTTCGGCGGCGGGCCATGCCGCGGCGGGCCAGGCTGCGGCGGGCCAAATCCCGGCGGCGGGCCAGGCCGCGGCGGCAGGCCAGGCGGCGCCGGCCGGCCAAAGCCCAGTGGTGGGCGGTCAACTGGCCCATGGGGTACAGGCGCCGGCCGCGGCCGTGGGGCCGTTGAAATCAACTGAGACGCAGCTTGGCGAGCTGCTGGGCGACCCGGACGCCGAGGCGCCCGAGTTGTTCGCGATCCCAACCCCGCGGGTGATTGGGTCGCTGGCGCTGTCGCTTGGGTTGGGGATGGTGCTCCCCTTGGCGGCGCTGGCGGTGGCCACCTATCTGGCCTCGGGCGGCGAGTTCGCCTGGGCGGTGGTGTTGCCAGCCTTCCTGGGGTTTGGGCCGATCGTGTGGAACCGGCTGGTCAGCGACTTCGGCTTCAGCGCCAAACTGACCGAGCGCGGCTTGACCATCAGCCACGGCCTGACCACCCGCACCTCGCAGACCATACCGCCGGGCCACATCCTGGCCCTGTCGCTGACCCAGGGTCCCCTGTGGCGGCGTTTTGGCTGGTGGCGGGCGCGCATGAACGTGGCCGGCTACGGCCTGGGGCAGGGGCGGTCAAACCGGACGCTGCTGGTGCCGGTGGCCGGCGCGGAGACGGTGCGCAAGGCGATTTGGGCCGTGGCGCCCGGCCTGGCCCAGCCGGGCGCCTGGGAGGCGGTGACGGCGGCGATGTCCCTGATTGGCCCAACGCCTGGATTTGTCTCGGCCCCCAGGCGCTCGCGCCGCCTGGACCCGGTTGGCTGGCGCCGCAACGCCTACGCCAGCACCGAGGAGGGCCTGGTGTTGCGCTCCGGCGTGCTTTGGCGGTCGGTGGTGATTGTGCCGCACGGACGCATCCAAGCCGTCGAATTAAGCCAAGGCCCGCTGGAGCGCCGCCTTGGGTTGGCTGACGTGCAGTTGCACTCGGCCTTGGGCCCGGTCGAGGCCCGCATCGCGCACTTGGCCGCCGCCGATGCCGACAGCCTGGCCCGCGCCGAGACGGCCCGCCTGCTGGCCGCCATGGCCGCCGCCCTAGACGCCCGCCCGGACACGCCCCCGGCCGCCACCCCGGCCGCCACCGCGGCCACCGCCCCGGGCGCGCCCCATGGCATGTCCCCGGTTGCCGCCACGGCCGCCACTGCGGATGCGGCCCCGGCCACCGCCCCGGCCGCCACCCCGGCCACCGCCCCGGCCGCCACCCCGGACATCGACCCGGGAGCCGCCCCGGACGCGCCCCATGGTATGCCCCCGGCTGCGGCCCCGGACACCTTTCCGGCCGCCACCCCGGCCGCCGCCGCGGGCCCCGGCCCGGCCCCCGCCCCGGCCCCCCCCCC
>JAITIG010000041.1 GCA_031279575.1 Bifidobacteriaceae bacterium | reverse complement strand
GGGCAAGAGCTCGACGGTCGGCTTCTTCTACGAGGGGCAGGCGGGGGTGTACGCCTCCTCGGACACCCGCAACCAGTTCCTCGGCCAACTCGGCCTCGACGTCGACGCGGTCGAGGGCGCGAGCGACGAGTGGCTGCCGATCAGCGCCGAGCGGTTGGACGTGCTGGGCGGCCTCGACTCGATCGTGTGGCAGGTCGCCTCCGATCCGACCCTCTACGACTCGATCACGGGGCTGCCGCTGTTCGCCTCGCTCGGCGTGACCGAGAAGGGCGGCCACGTCTGGATCACCGACTCGGTCCTGGAGGGCGCCTTCTTCGCCAATTCGCCATCGTCGATCGGCTACGCGCTGGAGGCCTTTGTGCCGCAGCTCGAGGCGGCCCTCGACGGCGACCCGGCCACCGAGGTCCCCGCCTAGCGCCGCCGCGCCCCCGGGCAGCAACCCGCGGCCCCGGCTACCGCGTGAATCGTCCAAAATGTCTACGTGAAAACCATTAGCGTTGGCGAGCTGCGCCAGAACCCGACGCAGGCTTCACCCCCGCCTGGCTAGCCGACCAGCGGGGGCCCGTTTGACCGCATGATCGCCGCCACCGCGTTGGCCCGCGGGCTGGCCTTGATAACCCGAGACCAAGCCGACGCGGCCATGCTGGCCGGACTGGTCCAGGTGGTCAAACGCTGACCGCGCCGCTCCCAACCAGCGTGGGCCACGTCCACGGGACGCGCCGCCTCGGCAGGACGCCGCTACAACCGCGGCAGCAAGACACCAACGCTGGCAGCCGAGCCCTGGAAGGCTTTGGGAGGTGGTGATTGGGGGCGCGGGGCTTGTCTTTGCGCGCCTGGTCAAGTATTCGACTTGATCCTGGGGTATCGGGGGGAGACGGGGGCGGGGCGACTGCCTAGACTGGCTGGTATGTCTGCAATCTCACGCCAGGAGGTGGCGCGTGTGGCGGGGCTGGCGCGGATCGCGCTGGAGCCGGGCGAACTCGACAAGCTGGCCGAGCAGTTGAGCACCATAGTCGAGGCCGTCCGCACCGTCAGCCAGGCGGCCGGCGGCGACGTGCCCGCCACCTCCCACCCGATTCCCCTGGTCAACGTGTTCCGCCCCGATGTGGTCCACCCGTCCTTGAGCGTCGAAGAGGCGCTGCAATCGGCCCCCGCGCGCCAGGCCGGCCAGTTCAAGGTGCCGCAGATTTTGGGGGAGGAGCCGTGAGCGCCAGCCACACCCCCCACCCGCCCGATGCCGCCGTCCCGGCCGCGGGGGAAGTCACCCGCCTCAGCGCGGCGGCCCAGGCGGCGCTGCTGGCCTCGGGCCAGATCTCCTCGGTCGAGTTGACCCAGGCGCACCTGGACCGGATCGAAGCTGTGGACGGCGCCGTGCGCGCCTTCTTGGGCACGCTGCCGGAGGTGGCGTTGGCCGAGGCCCGCCAGGCCGATGCCGCCCGGGCCGCCGGGGAGGACCTGCACCAGTTGGCGGGGGTGCCGATAGCGGTCAAAGACGTGCTGGCCACCAAGGGCCTGCGCACCACCTGCGGCTCGAAGATCCTTCAGAACTGGATCCCGGCCTACGACGCCACCGTGGTCCAAAAGCTGCGCCAGGCGCGCCTGCCGGTGCTCGGCAAAACCAACATGGACGAGTTCGCCATGGGCTCCTCCACCGAGCACTCGGCTTACGGGCCAACCCGCAACCCGTGGGATCTGGGCCGGGTCCCGGGCGGGTCGGGGGGCGGCTCGGCCGCCGCCGTGGGCGCCTTCGAGGCGCCTTTGGCGCTGGGCTCGGACACCGGCGGCTCGATCCGCCAGCCCGCCGCCGTCACCGGCACGGTCGGGGTCAAGCCGACCTACGGCGGGGTCAGCCGCTACGGCCTGGTGGCGATGGCGTCGTCGTTGGACCAGGTGGGGCCGGTGGCGCGCACTGTGCTGGACGCCGCCCTGCTGCACGAGGTCATCGGCGGCCACGACCCGAAGGACATGACCTCGCTGAACTCGCCCGTCCCGCCGGTGGTGGCGGCCGCCCGCCAAGGCCTGGCCGGGGACGTCAAAGGCCTGCGCGTCGGCGTGGTGGCGGAACTGGGCGGGCGCGGCTACCAGCAGGGCGTGCTGGACCGCTTCGGCGAGGCGCTGGAGATCCTCCAGGGCCTGGGCGCGCTGGTCCAGGAGGTGTCCTGCCCCTCGTTCAAGTACGCGCTGCCCGCCTACTACCTGATCATGCCCTCGGAGGCGTCCTCCAACCTGGCCCGGTTCGACGCCATGCGCTACGGCATCCGGGTGGAGCCGGCCGAGGGCCCGGTGACAGTTGAGACCGTCATGGCCGCGACCCGCGCGGCCGGCTTCGGGGCGGAGGTCAAACGGCGGATCATCCTGGGCACCTACGCCCTGTCGGCAGGCTACTACGACGCCTACTACGGCAGCGCGCAGAAGGTCAGGACGCTGATCCAGCGAGATTTCGCCAGCGCCTGGGAGGATGTCGACGTGCTGGTCAGCCCCACCGCGCCGACCACCGCCTTCAAGCTGGGCGAGAAGCTGGCCGACCCGCTGGCGATGTACCTGCAAGATGTCGCCACCATCCCGGTCAACCTGGCCGGCATCCCGGGGATCTCTGTGCCGGGCGGGTTGGCGGAGGACGGTTTGCCGGTGGGGGTGCAAATCCTGGCGCCGGCCCGGGCGGACGCCTACCTCTACCAGGTGGCGGGGGCGCTGGAGGCGGCGCTGGAGTCGAAGTGGGGCGGGCCTTTGCTGGGCCAAGCCCCCGCCCTGCCCCAAGGAGGCGCCCGATGAGCGACCTGGCCAGCGGCCCCGCCAGCGGCCTGAACAGCGATGCGGCGGGCGATCTGATGGACTACGAGGCGGCGGTGGAGCGCTTCGACCCGGTGATGGGCATCGAAGTCCACGTCGAGTTGAACACCAAAACCAAAATGTTCTGCGCCTGCCCCACCACCTTCGGGGCGGCGCCCAACTCGCAGGTTTGCCCGGTCTGCCTGGGGCTGCCCGGCGCCATGCCGGCCGTCAACCACAAGGCGGTCGAATCGGCCATCCGGCTGGGTCTGGCCCTGAACTGCCGCATCGCCGAGCGCTGCACCTTCGCCCGCAAGAACTACTTCTACCCGGATGTGTCCAAGGACTACCAAATCTCCCAGTACGAGGACCCGATCGACCACGACGGCCACCTGGACGTGGAGTTGGAGGACGGGGAGGTGTTCCGGGTGCTGATCGAGCGCGCCCACATGGAGGAGGACGCGGCCAAGAACACGCACGTCGGCGGGCAGGCGGGCCGCATCCAAGGGGCCGACTACTCGCTGGTGGACTACAACCGGGGCGGCATGCCGCTGATCGAGATCGTGACCAAGCCGATCGAGGGGGCCGGCGCCCGGGCGCCGGAGGTGGCCCGCGCCTACGTCGCCGCGATGCGCCAGGTGGTGGTGGCCCTCGGCATCTCCGACGCGCGCATGGACCAGGGCTCTTTGCGGGCGGACGTCAACTTGTCGCTCAGGCCCAAGGCGGCCGGCCCGGCCGCGCAGGCGGCGGTGCCGTTCGGCAAGCGCTCCGAGACCAAGAACGTCAACTCGCTGCGCGCCATCGGGCAGGCGGTGCGCTATGAGATCCGGCGCCAGGCGGCGCTGCTGGCGGCCGGGGGGAGCGTGGCGCAGGAGACCCGCCACTGGCACGAGGACTCGGCCACGACCTCGCCGGGGCGCTCGAAGGAGCAGGCGGAGGACTACCGCTACTTCCCGGAGCCGGACCTGCTGCCGATCGAGCCGTCGCGGGCCTGGGTCGAGCAGTTGCGGCGCACCCTGCCGGAGATGCCGGCCGCCCGGCGCAGGCGCCTCCAAGCCGAGTGGGGTTTCACCGACCTTGAGCTGCGCGATGCCGTCAACGCCGGCGCCCTGGAGGTGATCGAGGCCACGGTGGCGGCCGGGGCCAGCCCGGCGGGCGCGCGCAAATGGTGGCTGGGGGAGTTGGCGCGGGTCGCCAACGAGCGCGGGGACGACCTCGGCTCGCTGCCGGTGGGTCCCGCCGATGTAGCCGAACTGGAGTCCTTGGTGGGCTCCGGGCGCATCAACGACAAGCTGGCGCGCCAGGTGCTCCAGGGCGTGCTGGCGGGCGAGGGCGCCCCGGCGCAGGTGGTCGAGGCCCGCGGCTTGGCCGTGGTGTCCGATGGCGCCGCCTTGCTGGAGGCGGTCGAGGCCGCCTTGGCGGCCCAGCCGGAGGTGGCGCAAAAGATCCGCGACGGCAAGGTGGCGGCGGCGGGCGCGATTGTGGGCGCGGTCATGAAGGCCACCCGCGGCCAGGCGGACGCCGCCCGGGTGCGCCAGCTGATCCTGGAGCGCCTGGCCTGAGCCCGCCGCCCGGACGGCAGATGGGGGCCGCCGTCCGGGCGGCGCCGG
>JAITIG010000034.1 GCA_031279575.1 Bifidobacteriaceae bacterium | reverse complement strand
GCCCGGCACGGCCGAGCCGCCCGGGCTGCTAGCCGATCCCAGTCCGTTCGCCCCGCTCACCCGGCCGACCGCCAGCCAGGCTGACCCCGCCCCCCCGGCCAGCGGACCATCGGCACCGGACCAAGCCCCCACCCCGCCCGAACCGCCCGCCGCGCCCGGCACGGCCGAGCCGCCCGGGCTGCTAGCCGATCCCAGTCCGTTCGCCCCGCTCGCCCGGCGGACCGCCGGCCAGGCTGACCCCGCCCCCCCGGCCAGCGGACCAGCGGCACCGGACCAAGCCCCCACCCCGCCCGAACCGCCCGCCCCGAATTTGTTCGCGGGGCCGGCTCCGCTGAGCGAACCTCGGGGCGGCGCGCTCCCAGAGGGGTCAGCACCCGTCCCGGCGGGAGCAGCCGAGCCACCCGCCGGCGAGCCGGCGCCGCTCAGCGCGGCTCGGGGCAGCGCGCTCGCGGAGTGGGGGGCGCCATCGGCCGCGCCCTCCCCGCAAGAGTGGGGGGCGCCATTCCCGGGGGAGTGGGGGGCGCCATCGGCGGCACCCTCTTCGCAGGAGTGGGACGCGCCGTTGGCGGCCGCGGCCAGGCGCGCGGCGCCCCCGCTGGCGCCGTGGCAGGCTGTGATGGACCCAGAGCATCTCCCGCCCGTCGAGTTTCCCCCCATCCCATTCCCGCCAGTCTCGTCCGCCGCCGCCCGCCCGGCAGGCCCGCCGGAGGCGGCCGAGAGCGCGCCCGGCCCGGTGGCGCGGGTGGGGCTGGCCGCCCGATCCGCCACGGCCGGCGCCCTGCCCGGCGCGCAACCCCCGCCGCTCGGCAACACCCAACCCCCTCCCGCCGGCCACCTCCCCAGCGCGCAACCCCCGCCGCTCGGCACCACCCAACCCCCGCCCGCCCTGGCGGCGCGCCCGCAGCCGACCGCCGCGGCTGCGACCGGGGCGCAACCCGTCTTGCCGCTTGCGGCTGGCGGGGACTCAGCTGCGGCAGGCCAGGCAGACCAGCTGGGCTCCGCGCCGCCCGCGAACCGGCGCGAGCAGAGGGAGAGGCGCCAGCGGCGGGTCGGCGGCGTCATCGTCGGGGTGATTGGGGAGCTCCTTATAACGCTGGGGGTGCTGCTGGGGCTCTTCGTTGTGTGGGAGCTGGTCTGGACCGATGTCGAAGCCCACCAAGAGGCGGTCGCCGTGCTCGAGGTGGTGCAACAGCAGCCCAACTGGGTCATCCCCGAGGCCGGCTCCGAGTACGCCCCGCTGCGCGACCCAGCCATCGAACCGCCGCCGGTCGACTCCCAGCCGCTGGCCACGCCGCAGTTCGGCGAGGCCTGGGCCACCCTGCATGTGCCGCGCTTCGGCCTGGACTACAACGTGCCCATAGTCGAGGGCACCGACCGGGTGAAGATCCTGAACAAGGGGCTGATCGGGCACTATGAGGGCACGGAGGGGCCGGGGCGGGTCGGCAACTTCGCCACCTCGGCCCACCGCACCACCTACGGCAAGCCGTACAACCTGGCGGCGGAGCTGCAGGCTGGCGACTCGCTGATCGTGGAAACCGCCCAGTACTACTTTGTCTACAAGGTGTATGAGAGCGACATCGTCTACCCGCAGGACATCCAGGTGATCCAGGCGGTGCCGCGGCGCGGGGACGAGGCCTGGACCACGCCGGGCGGCGTGCCATACGATTCCGCCGAGCCGACCAAGCGCATCATCACCATGACCACCTGCCACCCGATGTACTCGGCGGCGCAGCGTTACATAGTCTGGGGCGAACTCGCCTACTGGGTGGACAAATCCGATGGCCCGCTCGAAGAGCCGGCGGCGCAAGGCTAAGGGGGCGAGCGGTGTACGGCTGGTTGTGGAGGCATTTGCCCGGCCCCTGGTTTGTCCGCGCGCTGCTGCTGGCGGCGGTGGCGACGGCGCTGGTGGCGGCCTGTTTCGTGTGGTTCTTCCCGTGGCTTTCGCCGCTCATGCCGTTCAACGATGTGACCGTGTACAACCCTTCGGGATCCTCGCCATCTGTCACCATAACCCAAACAGTCACCCCGCAGCCCCAGCCCACCGCGACAAACTAGGCCAGCGCCAACTCCGGCGGGCGCCGCCGGCCGAGTAGGCGGCACCGGTCCGGCCGTGGCCAAACCAACCGCAACAAGGCCAACCCCGCCGTCGCCAGCACCTTGGCCACCACCCTCCTGGGCGCCTCCGGCCGCCAACCCCGAGTAGCTCAATCCACCTACCCCAGTCAAGGTTGGGCGGGTTTGGCCGCCCGGATCGGACCATGGCGGGATTTTTGGCCGCGATGGTCCGATTTGTTGCGGCCGCCAGGCCGCCGCCGGGGCGTTTGCGCAGGTCGGCGGGGTGGGCGCGGCGGCGCGGGGCGGGTTCGGGTCCCCGGATCGGACCATGGCGGGGTTTTTGGCCGCGATGGTCCGATTTGTTCGGGGCGCCGCGTCGCCGCCAGGCCGCCGCCGGGGCGTTTGCGCAGGTCGGCGGGGTGGGCGCGGCGGCGCTGGGCAGGTTCGGGTCCCCGGATCGGACCATGGCGGGGTTTTTGGCCGCGATGGTCCGATTTGTTCGGGGCGCCGCGTCGCCGCCGGGCCGCCGCCGGGGCGTTTGCGGTGGTCGGCGGGTTGGGCGCGGGGGCGCGGGGCGGGTTTGGGCGCCCGGATCGGACCATGGCGGGGTTTTTGGCCGCGATGGTCCGATTTGTTGGGGGCGCCGCCCCGGCGCCGGGCCGCCGCCGGGGCGTTTGCGCTGGTCAAGGCGCCGGGGGCGGCGGGGTTGGGCGGGTTCGGGCGCCCGGATCGGACCATGGCGGGGGTTTAGGCCGCGATGGTCCGATTTGTTGGGGGCGCCGCGTCGCTTACGGACCGCCACACGTCAGAACTCCCGTCACCCGGTGCCTGCGCCGGCGGGGGGGGGCGGGTTCGGGCGCCCGCATCGGACCATGGCGGGGTTTTGGGCCGCGCTGGTCCGATTGGTTGCGGGCGCCGGGCCGGCGCCGGGCCGCCGCCGGGGCGTTTGCGCTGGTCGGCGGGTTGGGGGCGGCGGGGCTGGGAGGGTTCGGGCGCCCGGATCGGACCATGGCGGAGTTTTTGGCCGCGATGGTCCGATTTGTTGGGGGCGCCGGGTTGCCGCCGGGTGTCCACGGTCGTTTGTTTTGGCGGTGGTGGCGTCGGTGTGGTTGACGGTGTGGTTGGTGGCGTGGGGGCGGGGGTTGGCGGCAGGATTGTGACGACCATTTGACCAGTCGGGCCCCCGTAGCCCCGCATC
>JAITIG010000023.1 GCA_031279575.1 Bifidobacteriaceae bacterium | reverse complement strand
GCGGGGGTGCTGGACGGGCGCCCATCCGGGCGTCCGAGCAACCATCAAACCCTATAGGAGGGATGATGAAAAGCAGTAGCAGACGCGCCCTAGGCGCAGTCGGCGCGGCCTTGGCCGCGTTGGCTCTGACGGGTGGGCCGGCCCTGGCCGATCCGCCCAGCGGGACCTACCCGCCACTGGCCGGCACCGGGAGTGACACCACGCAGTACGTGTTGGACGGGCTGTCGGCGGCCATCGTTGTTCAAGGCGACCGCGTGATCGGATCGTACGACGCGATCGGCTCAGCCCAGATTCAGACCCGGGCAAACGGGCCCTCCTTCCCCAGGCCCAACGGCTCCGGGAACGGCATCAAGGCCCTAACCGCCTCGATAAACCCGACTGGCACCTACACCTGGGGCGGCGTGGACATCACCGGCCAACTGGATTTTGCCCGGTCTTCCAGCGGACCTTCCACAGCGGGCACCGATCTCACCTACATCCCGTTCGCAAAGGATGCGGTGAGCTACGCCTACTCCGACTTCGGGAAGTCGTCGGTGCCCTCGGCGTTGACCATTGAAGACTTGACCGCCATCTACAACGGCACCCGCACCAGCTTCGTCGACAAGAACGGAATAAGCCGCGCCTACGTGCCGGTGTTGCCGCAATCGGGCTCGGGAACGAGGAGCTTCTTCCTCGCCCAGATCGGTTTGGCTGAGAGCGATGTGGCTTGGATCACGAGCATCGTGCAAGAAAACGACGGTTCAGGCATAGACGCGATTGGCGAGATTGTGCCATTCTCTGTCGCCTCTTGGATCGCTCAAAACAACAACGTCGTGCCGAATACCATCTCGGACAACGACGTGACACTCGGCGCAATCGATGAGGACCTCTACGGGGCCATCCCAGCGGTCGAAGACGGTGCGCAAAACCCGGCCTTCCCGATCACGCGGTTGGTCTACAACGTGGTGCAGACTTCGCGTTTGAGCGGTGTTTCCGCAGCTGACGTTCTGCTCCAAAACACCTTCGCCGGGGCGCAGTCCTCGGTGTGCCAGGCCGGCGCGGTTATTGCCAGCTATGGCTTCGGCACAATCCCCACTTGCGGGGACACCTCCACCTATAAGAGCGGTTATGCCGCGCTGTAGGCCGGGAGCCAACCAAACTGAGGCTCTCATTTCATCCACCAAACCACCACAGTTCAACAACAAAGGAGCAAACCAAATGATGTACGCAACCGCAAAGAAAACCCTGGCGTCAATCGCTGCAACCGCCGTGGCAACCGCCGCGATCGTGGTCGCCGCGCAGCCAGCCTTCGCCGACGACGATCCGCTGAAGCTCGGCAACCTGCAGGTGTCGCCTACTAGTGGGCAAATCGTCCCTGCTGACCACTCTGGCTGGCTGGAAGAGGCCTGGACCAACGAGGGCGAAGTTTGCCCCGCCGGTTTCCGCGAGCGCGCCGGTCTCTACGCTGTCACCGATGGCAAGGTCAGCTTGACCGCTGTGGGCGGCGTGATCCGGAAGGACATCGACTACGGCGACGGAATCCAGGGTGGTGTCAACGACGGCGAGACATCCGTTTACCGGACCGGAGACCGTGTCAGGTTGACGTCTTCGGTGTTCCCGTGGACCACGGTGTACCAGAACGGTGCAACAGTCGAGCTGCGGCACACCTGCCATGACGTCGAGTCAATCTATGACCCGTCGCTGCATCCCTACTACTCGATCATGATCGAGGTTGAGGCCGGCGGAGCTTGGCATGTGCTGGGCGGGCCTATCGTGCATGACAGCTCCGAGTCTGACATCAACGTGAGTGTGCCCACGGCCATCTCGAGCACGCCAACCGGGTTGAAGATCTCGGTCAAGCCGGGCGCCGCGACGCTGACCGGCGCCGCCACCCGCGCCACCGGCCAAGTCTGGACCGCCACCGGCACGCTGGACAACGTGACCGTGAATGACGACCGCCGCGACGCCGGCGCCGCCGATTGGACGCTGAACGGCAAGGTCTCCGACTTCGCCTCCACCTCCACCACCGACACCATCCCCGCCGCCAACCTGGGCTGGACGCCAGCCAAGGTCGGCGGGGCCGGTTCGGCGGGGGCGGCCGTCGCCATCGGCACGGGCCTGGCCACCGACAAGCCGCTGGCCACCGGCGAGGCCTCCGCTGGCACCGACGTGACCACCACGGTCAACGCCGAGCTGGCGCTGGACGTCCCGGCCACCGTGGCCGCGGGCAACTACTCGGCTACTTTGACGCTGACTCTTATCTGAGCCGCGTCCTCCCAGCCGCTCCCCCGGCCGCGCTGAAACCGCAGATCAGACAGCCGGCCGGGGGACCGGCCCAACCGGGGAGGTCAAAGGGAGCACCCCCTTTGGCCTCCCCGCCCAACTATTTCCCCCAACTGTTCCCCCGCCCGGAGCGCCACCGGGCCCGCGGCGCCAGCTTCAACCTGGCCCGCCCCCCAAACCCAACGAAAGGCAGACCAACACCATGTCAACCCCCACTCCAACCCCCGCCCGGCCCCGGCGCGCCCCCCGCGCCGCCCTGGCCGCCGCGGCCGCCATCGCCACCGCCGCCGCCGGGCTGCTGGCCGCCCCGGCCTTCGCCCTGGCCCCCGGCCTGGACCCGGCCAACCGCCTGGGCGATCTCCACCTCGACGTCACCTCCGGCGCCATCGCCATCGGCGGCGGCCCCCAAACCCTGACCACGGACTGGGGCTGCCCGGCCGGCTACCGCCGCTCCTCGCGCGTCTTCCTGATCTGGGCAGACGGCACCTGGACGCTCAATGGCTCCCCGGCCCCGACAATCGCCAAAACCGAGGCCGGCGGCGGCCTCGACGGCGGCCCCATCACCCGCTCCGGCGCCTACGCCTCGCGCTGGGGCGCCAGCCCGTTCCCCGTCTCCAACTTCTCAGGGCACGATGGCGTCGCCACCTACCTGGTCACCTGCGACCCGGGAGACGCGCCCGATGGCGAAACCCCCTCCATCGCCTCGGGTGTGGGCTCCTCGCTGTACTTCTCGGTCGACCTGGCCATCGACTACGGCACCGGCTCCAACACCAGCTGGCAGGCGATTGTGCCGCCGGAGCAGTCTGACGCCGCCGAGTCAGATATCGACCTGGACGTGCCGGAAGAGGTTGTCCCAACCGCCCCCTCCGGCTTGAAGATCACCGTCAAACCAGGCGCCACCACCCTGACCGGCCCGGTCAGCCGCGTCCAGGGCACAGCCTGGCAGGCAACCGGCGCCCTTGACAACGTCACCGTCAGCGACGACCGCCGCGACGCCGATGCGCCCGGCTGGACCTTGAACGGCCGCGTCTCCCAGTTCACCAGCCCCACCACCACCGATGTCATCCCGTCCACCAACCTCGGTTGGACCCCGGCCCTGGTGGCCGGCGCGGGCGCGGCCGGCCCGGCGGTGGCCCCAGGCGTGGGCGCCGGCCTGGCGGCCGAACGAGTCCTGGCCTACGGCGAAGCCTCCGCCAATGAGGCTGTCGAGACCACCGTCACCGCGGCCCTGGCCTTGAACGTGCCCAGCGGTGTGGCCGCCGGCAGCTACAAAGCCAGCCTCACCTTGACCCTGATCTGACCGACTACCCCAGGAGGCAACAAAT
Source organism: Bifidobacteriaceae bacterium (assembly GCA_031279575.1). Next base: position 4,254 of record JAITIG010000023.1, on the reverse strand, counting down.
GGAACACGGCCGCACCCCCCGGGGGGCCGCTCTGTCCGCCGCGCTGGCCCTGGCCTTGGGGCTGGGAGGCGCGGCGGCGGCATCGGCCAGCGCAAATGCCGCCGCAGCCGCGGGCGGGGCCTTGGCCGCGGACGAGGTGAGCGACGTCACCTGGGGGGTGCAGCCGTCCAGCGAAAACGGGCCGGACGGCCGCGCCGCCCTGGAGCACAGCGTGGAGCCGGGCACGGTGATCAGCGACTGGGTGACAGTCACCAACCACTCGGCCGGGGCGGCCGACTTCCGGGTCTACGCCTCGGACGCGACCACCGACTACGACACCGCCTCCTACACGCTGATCGGCGCCGAGCAGGCCTCAACCGACGCGGGCGCTTGGACCAGCGTTGGCGGCGGCCCGGCCGAGTGCCCCGACACCAACAACGAAGCCGAGCAAACCTGCGCCCGCGACCTGGGCGTGCGCATCTCCCTGGGGGCGGGGGAGAGCAAAACCCTGCCGGTTGTGATCACCGTCCCGGCAGACGCCACCCCCGGCGACCACGCCGCCGGAGTGGTGGCCGCCTTCGAGCAGGAGGCGGCCGAGGCGGACGGCACCTTGATCTTGCTGGAGCAGCGAGTCGGGACGCGCGTCTACCTCCGGGTGGACGGGCCGCTTCAGGCGGCGGTCGGCGTCAGCGGCGTCACCGCCAGTTACGAGGGCACCCTCAACCCGTTTGGGCGCGGCGCGGCCACGATTGGCTTCGATGTCGCCAACACCGGCAACGTGCGCCTGTCCGGGGCGCCGCAGGTGCGCCTGACGGGGCCGTTCGGCATCCATTTGGGCAGCGCCCAGTTGGAGCCGGTGGCCAACCTGCTGCCCGGCGGCAAGGGCCACGTTGAGGCCACTTTGCCCAAGGTGTGGCCGCTGTTCTACCTCGGGGCCAAGGTCACGGTTGCGCCCCAGGGCGGCGACGGCGGCATCAACGAGATCGAGCTGGGCCTGACCCCTGTCACCGCCAGTGCCGCCACCTGGGCCGTGCCGTGGGCTCTGCTCGGCTTGCTGGCGTTGCTGGGGGGCGGTGGCAGCCTGTTTGCGTGGCAGCGCCGCCGCTCGCGCCGCGAACTGGCGGCCGAGTTGGCCGCCTACACCGAGGCCGTCCTGGCCGGCACCGCGGGGGGCCGCCCGTGACCCCCGCCCCGCGATGCCGCCCGCCCGCCGCCCCCGCCCCGGCGCCGGCGGGCTCGGAGGCGGGCCCCTTGGCGCCGCCGGCGCACGCCCGGCTGGCCGGGGTGGTGGGGGCGGCGCTGATCATGGCCGGCGCGGTGGTGCTGGCCTTCGCCTGGATCGCCTTGGCGGCGCCGCCCGCCCCGGCCGCTGACGGCGACATACCTATCAGCCTGAGTGTTCCGCCCGCGGCCAGCTCGACCTCCCTGGGGCCGGGGGAAAACCCGCTGGATGACCCAACTTTCTCCACCACGCCGCCAACCAAAGCCAGTTCGACCCCGCCCGCCCCCACTCCCACCACTACCGCAACCACGCCCACCTCGGGTTCCACCCCCGGCCGGACCTCAGGCGGGAGCTCGGCCAGCGCCCCGCCCGGCGGGTCTGCCCCAGGCGGGGCCACCGCCGCCCCCTGCGCCGAGTCCGAGCCGCCCATCCCGCTCACCCCGGCCGAGGGCGCCTGGGCGGCCGCCGTCGACAAGGACATCTATCTGCCCGGCCACAAGGTCACCGCCACGGCCAGCCGCTTCGGCCCCGGCGAGCACGTCCAGCTGGTGCTGTTCTCCGACCCGCACCTGATTGGGAATTTCACCGCCTCCGAGGATGGCGAAGTCCAAGCGGTTTTCGCCGTGGCCGATGACGCCGCCCCCGGCACCCACACCATCCAGTTCACGGGTTGGTGCGGCCAGGTCACCTCCCGCGCCGATGTGCTGGTCGGCTCGCCCGGCGCCGCCCCGGCCGAGTCCGCCTGGCCTTGGTGGTGGTGGCTGGTGCTGGTCCTGGCCTTGCTCACCGGGTTGTTCTTCTTGATCCGCCAGCGCTTGCGCCGGCGGCGCGAGCTGGCGGCTGGGGCGGGGGCCGTCGCAGCGTGACAACCAGCCTCGGAACCCCCACCCCCGCCGCGCCCCCCGCAGGCGCCGATGCCGCCCCGCCTCCCGCCCCGCCCGCAGGCGCTGATGCCGCGCCCCCCGCAGGCGCCCATCCCGCTCCGCCCGCCGCGCCGCCCGGCGGGCCAACGGCCACCTGGCAAAGCGGCAGGGGGGCGGCGGCGACCCGGCGGGCCAGAGGGGGCAGGCGCCCCGCCCGGCTGCCGCTGCCCGCGCCGGCCGCGCTGGAACCCGCGCCGCGCGACCTGCGCTGGTGGATGGGGGCGGTGGTGACCGCGACCTCGGCGCTGCTGCTGGCGTTTGTGGCCCACGCGGCCGTCTTGTCCGGCTTGCAGCACCAGCGGGCGCAAACCCTGGCCTATGAGGAACTGCGCGTCACGCTGGCCAAAGCCGAGGCGCCAACGGGCCAACTCGACCTGAACGGGCAGATGGTGGCCCTGGGCACGCCGGTGGCGCTGCTGGAGATCCCCAAGATCGGCTTGCGCGAGGTGGTCTTGGAGGGCACCACCGCCGCTGTGCTGCGCGGCGGGGCCGGCCACCGGCGCGATTCGGTGCTGCCGGGGCAGCCTGGCACGGCGGTTGTGCTCGGCCGCCAAGCCACCTACGGGGGTGTCTTCAGCGAACTCCACCGGCTGGCGCCCGGCGATGCCATCACCGTTACCACCGCCCAAGGCCAAGCCACCTACCAGGTGTTCGCGCTGCGCCGGGCCGGCGACCCGCTGCCGGAGGCGCTGCGCTCGGGCCAGGCGCGCTTGGAGCTGATGACCGGCGACGGCCTGGCGCTGTTCCCCTCCGGTGTGCTCCACGTCGATGCCGAGCTTGTGACCCAAGCCCACGGGGTGTCGCAAAAAGTCATGGCCTACGCCGCCCTGCCCGCCGCCGAGCGGGCCATGGGCCAAGCCGAAGGCGCCTGGTACACGGCCTTCTTTGCGGCCGTGTTCTGCGCCGGGGCCGGCTTTGGCGTGTGGTGGCTGTGGCGCTCCTGGGGCCGGTGGCAGGCCTGGCTGATCGGCCTGCCGGTGCTGCTGGCGCTGGGGATCGCCTGCGCCGACAGCGCCATGAACGCTTTGCCCAATCTGATCTGACCAACTGCGGAGGAACCGAAATGACCATTGCCGAGACAGACCAAACCCAAGCCCTCCCCGCCTCCCCGCCCGCCGATGCCGCCGAAGTCCCGCCGCGGGATCCGGCAGCGGCGCCCGCCGCGCCCGCGCGGCCCGGGTTCGCCGCGGGGGCGGCTGGGGCCGGATTTGCCCCGGGCCCCGGATTTGCGCAGGCCGGCCCCGGACTTGCGGCCGCCGAGCTCGCGGGTGGCGCGGCAACGGTAGCCGCTGGATTCGCGGCCGGCGGGCTTGGCGCCGGGGAGATTGGCTGCGCCGGGGTGACGGCCGCGCCGGCTGGGGCTGAAGCCGAACGGCATCGGGCGGCTGGGACCCCGGCCGAACGGCATCGGGCGGCGGTTGCGGCTCTTGGGGGCGCGCCTGCTGGGCCGGGGCGGGCGCTGTCGCAGATCGAGGCGCGCGGGGTTTCAGCCTGGTTCGGGGCCCACAAGGTGCTTGAGCGGGTCTGGCTGACCATGCCGGCCGGGCAGGTGACGGCGCTGATCGGGCCCTCGGGGTGCGGTAAATCGACCTTCTTGCGCATCTTGAACCGGCTGCACGAGTTGGTGCCGTCCGCCGCGCTGGCGGGCGAGGTGCTGCTGGACGGCCAGGACATCTACGGGCGCGGGCACAAAATCCAGGCGGCCCGCAAGGACGTCGGGATGGTGTTCCAACGCCCCAACCCGTTCCCCGCCATGAGCATCTACGACAACGTCCTGGCCGGGTTGAAGCTGACCGGGCGCCGCGCCGGGCGCGAGTCCCAAGACCGCATAGTCGAGGCGTCGCTGACCCGGGCCGGGCTGTGGGCTGAGGTCAAGGACCGGCTGCGGCAGCCGGGCGGCAGCTTGTCCGGCGGCCAGCAGCAGCGGCTCTGCATCGCGCGGTCGCTGGCGGTCAAGCCCAAGGTGCTCTTGATGGACGAGCCGTGCTCGGCCCTGGACCCGACCTCGACCCGGGTGATCGAGGAAACCATGGTCGAGTTGCAGCGGGAGGTCACAATCGTGATTGTGACCCACAACATGCAGCAAGCCCAGCGCGTCTCGCAGCAGTGCGCCTTCTTCCTGGCGGCCCA
>JAITIG010000229.1 GCA_031279575.1 Bifidobacteriaceae bacterium | reverse complement strand
CGCTTGGCGGCGGGCGAGCCGGTCTGGCTGGACGCCGCCGCCGCCGCCGGCGCCCAGGCGGGCCAGGCGGTGGCCTGCGCCGTCCAGATCCGCGCCCACGGCCAGGCGGTTGGCTGCGCTTTGCGCTGGGAGGCGGCCGCCGGCCTGCTGGCGGCCGAGCTGGCCGAGCCGGTCCGGGGGGTGGCGGCGGGCCAGGCGGCGGTGTTCTACCAGGGCGACCGGGTGATCGCGGCGGGCCGGCTCACAGCGCGAAGCTGAAGCCCGGGGCGTAGCGCAAGGCCCGGGCGACACCCGCCGCGGCCTGCGAGAAGGCGCCCGCGTCGGTGCCGGTTTGGGCGGTGGCGGCGCGGGCCAGATCCCGCATGCCGTCCAGTTTGAGAGCCGCGCCTTTGGCGTCGAGGTCGCCTGGGATGAGCGATTCCGGCAGGTTGAAGCGTTTGGCCAGCAGCTCCCAGCTGGTCAAGGTGGTGTCCAGCATGCGCACCCGCCCGGCCGCCTCGGTGCTTTCGCGCGCCAGGCGGGCCAGGTTGGCGCTGACCCGGGCCGCCCCCATGGCCAGCGGCGGCGCGATCGCGTGCAGGGCGCCGACCAGCGGCACCACCAGCCCCAGGTCGCGTGGGCCGAGTTCGCCAGACTGCGACAGGGTCTCCAAGACAGCCCGCCCCACCCGCCGCCCGATGCCGAGCAGGAGGCGTTGGGTGGCGATCAGCTCTTGGGAGCGTTTGACGCCCAAGGCCAGCGCCCGCAAGCGGATGCCGGTTTGGTCGACCGAGGTTTGGACGCGGTGGGCCGCGGTCAGGGGGGTGGCGGAGGCGGACAAGGTGCGGGCCGCCCCCATGATTTGGCCGGCCGCCTCGTCCATCGGCTCCAGCTGGCCCACCAGGTCCCCGGCCGCGCCCACCAGCAGGGCGGAGACCTCCATCAGCTTGGCGTAGGCGGCCTGTTGGCGCTCCAGGTGCCGGTCGACGTTGACGGCCGAGGCCCACACGCTGGTCAGCGCCGGGTCGCTGGGTTCGGCGGGCAGTTCGGGGCCGGCCGCCGCCTCGGCTGTCACGGCGCTGCGCAAGAATTCGTCGTAGGTCGCGAAACCCAACCCCGCCAGGCCTTGGACGATGCCGTCGGCGCCTTTTTTGGCGGCGTCGTCGAGCGCCGCGCCGGTGGCGGCGGCGGCCGCCTCGGCGCTGGCCGCTTGGGCGTAGATCGAGGCCAGCTCGCGCGTGGCGGGCTCGGCCAGGGCGGCTTGGGCGACGCCCAGGCGGGTCTCGTTGGAGGCCACCTCGACCAGCAGGTGCCAGGCGGAGGGCTCGGCCGGGCCGGCCAAGCGCAGGTAGGCGCCGGAGTAGGAGAGCCGGTCGAGGCGGGCGTTGATGAGGCGGCGCAGTCCCAGCGGCGCCGACGGGTCGAGCAGCGCGCCCCACGGGCCGCCCAGGATCTGCTCTGGCTGGCGGCCGGTGATCTGCTCGAGGGCTTGGTTGGCGCCGATCACCAACCCGCTTGAATCGGTCACAAAGATCGCGCTGGGCGGGGCTGGCGGCAGGCTGTTGGTCACCTGCCAAACGTTAGTGCATGCCGGCCCCGAGGGGCAGCCTGAGGCTGGTGTCGGTGCCGTGCCCCGACCGCCCGGGCACGGCGGCCAGCGTGGCGCCGAGCGAGCGGACCAGGGCCTCGGCCGCCCTGGGCGCGGGGCCGAGGGGGATTTGGCCGCGCTGGGGGCCGTCGACGGCGTCGGACACTGTGATGTCGAGCCCGGCGGCGGTGGACTCGGCTTTGACCAGGACGGCGGCGCCGGGGGCGCGGGCGCAGGCGGCGTTGACCACTTGGGCCACCAGGCGGGCCAGCGGGGCGGCTTGCTCGGGCGGCACGGTGGCGGCGCTGGCGAGCGTCCAGCGCACCAGTTGCGGCCTTTCGACCTGCGCCAGCGCCTCGCGCAGCAGGTTGGCCAGCGGCAGGTGGCCCGGCGGGGCGGCCGGCGGCGGCGGCGGCGGGTCTGGGGCGGGGGGCGGCGCGGCCGGGTCCGGGGCCCTTGGCGGCTGGGCGGCGGGATCTGGGCTGGCGGGGGCCGGCGGCGCGGCGGGCCTGGCCCGGCGCCAGGGCAGGCCGCCTTGCTTGGCCAGGCGCCAGGCCAAGAGGGCCCGGGCGGCCAGGGCGGCGCCGGCCGCCAGGGCCGCCACCAGCAGGCGGGCGCGGGCGGCGCTCAGCAGCGACTCGGCCGCCGCCGCCACCTCGGCCAGGTCTGGGTCGGGCGCCCCGCCGGTGGCGCCGGCGCTGGACTGGGCCGCGTAGCGGCTGGCGGCTTGCGCCAGCGCCCGGTCCGCCAAGGCGCCGGCCAGCGCCGTGGCGGCGGCCCGCAGCGCCGGGGCCGAGCCTTGGGCGGAGCCTTTGGCGCGGGCGCCCGCCAGGGCGCCCGGCGCGTCGCGCAGCAGCTGGAGCGCTTCCGGGCCGGCGTCGAGGCGTTCGAGGTCCAGGCTGGCGCCAGCGCGCGCCACCGCCTCGAAGGCTTGGTCGGTCTCGGCGGCATCGGCGCCGGCCAGTTCGCCGGTCAGGGCGGCCAAGGCGGCGTCGCAGGCGCGCAGGGTGGTGGCCAGGGCCGCGTCCCCGGCCGCGGCCCGCACCTCGGAGACGCCTTTGCCGACCGCGAACAGGGCTGTCGCCAAACCGACCGCCAGCACGGCCATGGTGGCCGCGGCCAGTTTGCGGCGGCCGGCTGGGCGGTCGGGGCCGGTCATTTGTCCCCGGTGGTTCTCCACGGCACCCGGGGGGCGGGCTTCTTGGGCGCGGGCGGGGCGCTACCGGGTTTGGCGGCCGCCGGGGCGGCCGGGGCGGCCGGAGTGGCCGGAGTGGCCGGGGTGGCCGGGCTGGCCGGGCTGGCCGGGCTGGC
>JAITIG010000029.1 GCA_031279575.1 Bifidobacteriaceae bacterium | reverse complement strand
CTCAGCCGCGCGGGCGCCGGCGGGCGCGTTCCCGGCGGCGGGCGGCTTGAGGAAACCGGCTTGGGTCGCCATCACCGCGGCGGCGGCGGTGATTGGGCTGGCGTCCTTGCCGACGCCCTTGGCCCGGCTCGGATTCGGCGGCATCTTGCCCATCGCCGCGCTGGTGGCGGCGCTGGTCTACCTGGTCAGCGTGCGGCCCAAAGTCCGCCGCTCGCGCCGGCCGCCCCCGGGGCCAAGCCGCGGCGGGGGGTGGTGAGATGCGGGCTGTGATCCAGCGGGCGGCCCAAGCGCGCTGCCAGGTGGGCGGGCGCCAGATCAGCGGTTTCGAAGGCGAGGGCCTGGTTGTGCTGCTCGGCGTGACGCACGCTGACGCCGCGCCCCAAGCCGAGCGCATGGCCCGCAAGATCTCCCAGCTGAAGCTGCTGCGAGGCGACCGCTCGGCCTTGGAGGCCGCCGCGCCCGTGCTGCTGATCAGCCAGTTCACGCTCTACGCCGAGACCCGCAAAGGCCGCAAACCCTCCTGGTCCAAAGCCGCCCCCGCCGCCCAGGCCGCGCCGCTGGTCGAGCAGGTGGCGGTGGCGCTGGAGCAGTGCGGGCTGGAGGTCGGCCGCGGGGTGTTCGGGGCGGACATGCTCATCGCCTTGGCCAACGACGGCCCGGTCACGTTGATAGTCGACACCTGAGCCCCAACCGCCGACGCGCCGGTTTCGCCGGATGCGGCCCGCCCCGATAGACTCGCCCAGACACAGTTGAGCCGGGCAGGCTCAAGCGCCAAGCGTAAGCGGGAATGGGCCGCCGCCAGCCGCTGTTAGCCAGAGTGGAACATGACCATTGACGAGACCAAGCCAGGCGGCGGGCCCGCGCGCCGCGCGCTGGAGCCCAGCCGAACTCCGCCGTGGGCGAACAGCGTCAACGCGCCCGCCGGGAATTGGTTACAGTCGTTTGAGTGGGGGAAGTCTACGTTGCGGAGCCGCCGCAGCCCGGGCCGACCTTGAAGAAGGAGCACAATGTTTGAGCGCTTTACAGACCGCGCGCGGCGCGTCATAGTCCTGGCCCAGGAGGAGGCCCGGCTGCTCAACCACAATTATCTGGGCACCGAACACATCCTGCTCGGCCTGATCCACGAGGGCGAGGGCGTGGCCGCCAAGGCGCTCGAGGCCATCGGGATGAGCTTGGAATCGGTGCGCGCCCAGGTCCAGGAGATCATCGGGGAAGGCCAGCAGGCGCCGACGGGCAGCCATATCCCCTTCACCCCCCGCGCCAAACGCGTCCTGGAGTTGACCTTGCGCGAGGCCCTCCAACTGGGGCACAACTACATCGGCACCGAGCACATTCTGCTCGGCCTGATCCGCGAAGGCGAGGGCGTGGCCGCCCGCGTGCTCACCAAACTGGGGGCGGACCTGGGCCGCCTGCGCCAGCAGGTGATTGAGATGCTGCAGGTTTACCAAGGCAAAGAGCAGATGGCAGGCACCGCGCCAAGCGAGTCGACCCCGGCCGGCTCAGCCGTGCTAGACCAATTCGGGCTGAACCTGACCCAAGCCGCCCGCGAGGGCAAATTGGACCCGGTGATCGGGCGGTCAAAGGAAATCGAGCGCGTCATGCAAGTTCTGTCGCGCCGGACCAAGAACAACCCGGTGCTGATTGGCGAGCCGGGGGTGGGCAAAACCGCCATCGTCGAGGGGCTGGCGCAGGACATTGTCCGCGGCGACGTCCCCGAGACCCTCAAAGACAAGCAGCTTTACACCCTCGACCTGGGCGCTTTGGTGGCCGGCTCGCGCTACCGGGGCGATTTCGAGGAGCGCTTGAAAAAGGTCCTGAAAGAGATCCGCACCCGCGGCGACATCATCTTGTTCATCGACGAGATCCACACCCTGGTCGGGGCCGGCGCGGCCGAGGGCGCGATCGACGCCGCCTCCATCCTCAAACCGATGCTGGCGCGCGGCGAGCTGCAAACCGTTGGCGCCACCACGCTCGACGAATACCGCAAATATGTTGAGAAGGACCCCGCCCTGGAGCGGCGCTTCCAACCGATCCAGGTCCAAGAGCCCTCGGTCAAGCACACCATCGAGATTCTGCGCGGCCTGCGCGACCGCTACGAGTCGCACCACCGCGTCTCGATCACCGACGCCGCCCTGGTGGCGGCGGCGCAGTTGGCGGACCGCTACATCAACGACCGGTTCCTGCCGGACAAGGCCATCGACTTGATCGACGAGGCCGGCGCCCGGCTCAGGATCCGCCGCATGACGGCCCCGCCGGAGCTGAGGGAGATGGACGAGCAGATCGCCGAGACCCGCCGCGAGAAGGAAGCCGCCATCGACAACCAGGACTTCGAGAAAGCCGCCGCCCTGCGCGATGCCGAGCGCAAGCTGACCGAGTCCCGGGCCGAGCGCGAGAAGGCCTGGCGGGCCGGCGACCTGGACACGGTGGCCGAGGTCGACGAGGAGCTGATCGCCGAGGTTTTGGCCATGTCGACCGGCATCCCGGTGATCAAGCTGACCGAGGAGGAGTCCGGCCGCCTGCTGCGCATGGAATCGGAGCTGCACAAGCGCGTCATCGGCCAAGACGAGGCCATCAAGGCGCTGTCGCAGGCGATACGGCGCACCCGCGCCGGGTTGAAGGACCCGAAGCGGCCGGGCGGCTCGTTCATCTTCGCCGGGCCGACCGGCGTGGGCAAGACCGAGTTGGCCAAAGCCCTGGCCGAGTTCTTGTTCGGGGACGAGGACGCGCTGATCCAACTCGACATGTCGGAGTTCTCGGAGCGGCACACCGTCTCCCGCCTGTTCGGCTCGCCCCCGGGCTATGTCGGCTACGACGAGGGCGGCCAGCTGACCGAGAAGGTCCGCCGCAAGCCGTTCTCCGTGGTCCTGTTCGACGAGGTCGAAAAAGCCCACGCCGATATTTTCAACTCGCTGCTCCAAATCCTGGAGGAGGGCAAGCTGACCGACGCCCAGGGCCGCGTGGTGGACTTCAAGAACACGGTCATCATCATGACCACCAACTTGGGGACCAAGGACATCGCCAAGGGCGTCATGACCGGCTTCCAGGCCGGCGGCGCGCTTTCGACCGACTACGAGCGGATGAAGAACAAGGTCCAAGACGAGCTCAAGCAGCACTTCCGGCCGGAGTTCTTGAACCGGGTCGACGACACGATTGTGTTCCCGCAGCTGACCCAGGGGCAGATCGAGCAGATCGTGGATCTGATGATCGCCCGGCTGGACCAGCGCCTGGTGGACCAGGGCATGTCGATCACGCTGACCGAGGCGGCCCGCAAGCTGCTGGCGGAGCGCGGCTACGACCCGGTGCTCGGCGCCCGCCCGCTGCGGCGCGCCATCCAGCGCGAGATCGAGGATGTGCTCTCGGAGAAGATCCTGTTTGGCGAGATCCGCCGCGGCGAGCGGGTGGAGGTGGACGCGACCGGCGCCGGCCCGGACGCCAAGTTTGTCTTCCTGCCGCATTCGGCCGAGCCGGAGCCGGTGCTGGCCGGCGGTCCCGTCAAGGACGGCGACCTCCCGCCGGTCGACTGACCAGGCCAGCCGCGAGGCCCCGCCGGCGCGCGCCAGCGCCGGCGGGGCCCGCGCCATTTAACCCCCTCCAACGTTTGCCCGATGCCGCGCCGCCCGGCAAGTCAGCCCCCGGCGGCCTCTGCCCGCTGCCGCGCCCCCGCGGCGCCGCCCGGCAAGTCAACCCCCGGCGGCCTCTGCCCGATGCCGCTCCCCCGCCGCGCCGCCCGGCAAGTCAGCCCCCGGCGGCCTCTGCCCGCTGCCGCGCCCCCGCGGCGCCATAATCGAGGGCGTGTGCGCCGATTTCCGGGTCCGCCCGGCCCGGTCCCAAGATGTCAAAGCCATCCGCGACCTGACCGCCCCCTACGTGGGGCAAGGCGTGCTGGTGGCCAAGGCGCCGGTCAGCTACTACGAATCGCTGCCGGATTTCCTGGTCGCCACCACCCCCCAGGGCGCCGTGATCGGCTGCGGCGCCCTCCACGTCATGTGGGAGGACCTGGGCGAGATCAGAACCCTGGCCACAGCCCCGGCCTGGCAGGGGCGCGGGGTGGGCGACGGCATCGTCCAAGGGCTGGTGGCGCGGGCCCGCGAACTGGGCCTGAGGCGGCTCTTCTGCCTCACTTTCGAGGTCGGCTTCTTCGCGGCGCGGGGGTTCGGGCCAATCCAGGGCATCCCCGTCACACCAGCGGTTTACGAGGAGCTGCTGCGCTCGCACGATGACGGCGTGGCGGAGTTTTTGGACCTGGCCCGGGTCAAACCCAACACCCTCGGCAACACCCGCATGCTGCTTGAGCTTTGAGGCGCGGCGGGCCCGGCGCGGGTTTTTTGGGCGCCCGGAGAGGCAAAACCCCGGCGTGGCACCCGCGATGTGGCCGGATCAGTCAATAGACTCCGACTGTGGATAGGTTTATTCACCCGGTGGGTCCCGAGCCGGCCGCCGTCTACTGGCGGCGCCGGGCGGCGGTCCTGGGCGGGTTGGTTGTCGTCATCGTGATTCTGATCATGATTGTCAAGGCGCTGGCGGGCGGAGGCGGTTCGGCCGAGCCGAAGGCCAGCCCCAGCCCCAAGTCCCCCCCGGCCAGCCCCACCGCCGTCGAGACCGCCCAGGCCGTCCCAGCCTGCACCAAGGAGCAGTTCGCCGGCGGCGCGCAGGCCCAGGGCGCCGATATTTTGCTCGAGTCGGACAAGGAGGCCTACGGCCCCGGCGAGCCGGTGACTTTGCAGGCCACGGTGAAGAACACCAGCGGCAAGGACTGCGAGCTGCTCAACAACGCGCACCAGGTGGTGTTGAGCGTGGTCTCGGGCTCGGACCGGATTTTCGACTCGGCGGATTGCGCCGCCCAGGTCCCGGAGGATTCCGGCCAGGCCGTCTTGGTGGCGGCCGGCCAGACCGCCAAGGTGCCGATCACCTGGGAGGTGGCCCGCTCGCAGCAGGGCTGCCCGGAGACCTCCGAGACGCCGCTGCGCGCCCGGGATGCGACCTACAAGGCGTTGGTGACCATCGCCGGCGTGGCCTCAGACGAGACGAACTTCCTGCTCACGCCGTAGCCGCGGGCGTTTGGAAGCCGTATTGGACGTCCCGGCGGACCAGTTTGAAGCCTTGGCGGCGGTAGGCGGCGATGGCGGGGGCGTTGTCCGCCTCCACAAATAGCCGCACTTCGCCGATGCCGCGGCTTTCGAGGTGCCGCAGGCCGGCTTCCAGCAGGGCGCTGCCCAGCCCCCGCCCCTGCGCCGCCGGGTCGACGCCGATGCCGTAGATCTCGCCCGCGTTGGCCTCGATCTTGGTCCAGACGTACCCCGCCAGCCTGGCGGTTTGGTTTTGCTCTGCCACCAGCAGGCCCGCCGGGTCGAACCAGGGCTGCGCCATGCGCTGCTCCAGGTCCGCCAGGGTGAGGCGGCCCTGTTCGGGGTGGCTGGCGAAGGCCGCGGCGTTGAGCGCGACCCAGGCCGAGCGGTCCCGCCCCGGGTCGAACGCCCTGATCCGGATGCCTGCCCCGGCCCGGCCGGCTGGGCGGGCGCGGCGCTGGGACCTCAACTCCCACAGTTCGCGCACCGGCGCCAGCCGCAGCGCGGCCGCCACATGGCGCGCGGCGCCCAGGTCCCCGTGCGCCCAAAGCCGCGCCTCGGGGCTGTCCTGGGCCAGGGCGCGGGCCAGGGCCAGGCCCAGGCCGCGCCCGCGCCAATCCGGGTCGACCGCCAGCTCGGCGGCCGAGCCGCCAGCTTCGCGTTGCGCGTAGCCGGCCAGGCGGCCGTCCTGCCAGGCCAGCCAATGCCGCTGCCCGGGGTCCCCGGCCGCCAGCGCCAGCAGGGGCGCCTCGCTGAGGGATTCGATGCCGTCGTACTGGCGCACGCGGGCGGCCAGGGCCTCGATTTGGGCGCGCAGCGCCGGCGCCAAGGCGCCGCGGCGGCGTTCGAGGCCGTCCTGGGGGGCGCGCGCGGTCATTCCAGCGTCCCCCGCCGCCACTGGCGGGCGGCTGATTCGAGGGCCTCGGCGCTGGCCAGCAGTTGGGAGGCCCGGCGGGTGACGGCGGCGGCCTCGGCCGGGCGCTGCTCCTCGATCCAGTCGGCGTCCAGGGCTGAGCCGGTGGCCAGGATGCGGGCAAACGCGGCCGCCCGGCTCAGCGCCACGTCCAGCTCGCCGGTGAACACGCCGGAGAGCACCGCGTCTGCCAGGGCCAGCATCTCGTCTGGGCCGGGCGGGTGCTGCGCCCCGGCCACCACCCGGGCCACCTGGTGGCTGCGCACGCCCAGCTTGTAGCGGTCCAAAACGGTGGCCGGGTCGCGGCGGACCCACTCGCGCAGCATGTAGACGCGCCACAGCGCGCCGGGCAGCGAATCGGCGGGGGCTTGGGACCACAGCGTGGCCAGCACGTCGACGCCTTCGGTCTCCACCAGCGCCAGGAGGCGCTCCACCAGCGCTGGGTCCTCGGCGGCGCGGGCTCTGGCCCGGGCCACCAAGGCGCCGGCGCTGGCGTGGGCCAGTTCCGCCTGCGCGGCCGGGTCGAGCCCGCCTGGCAGTTGGTCGGCGGCGGCCGGGTCCAGCCTGGCCGGGCGGCGGAACTTGGGGCGGGCTGGTTGACTCACCCTCCCAGAGTGCCACACCGGCGGGTCGCCAGCGCTCAGCACCTGGCCTAGGCGCGCTGGGCGGTCCCGTCCGGCCGCTTGTTGGCCCTCAGGCCCCGAGGCTGGCAGAATGGGAAACCGCGACCGGCGCGCCGGTTGCCAGGGCCCCTAGCTCAGTTGGCAGAGCAGCGGACTTTTAATCCGTGGGTCGTGGGTTCGAGCCCCACGGGGCCCACCCGCTCCCCCAGATCAAACCCATATTCGCCCGCCGGTCAAACCGCCCGCCCAGCGTCGTGCTCGGTTGGTGTCCTGTACTCGGCGAAGTTCTACAACTACACCTGCTACCGGGCGGCTTACGGCCACCAGTCCGGGAATACGATCTACCGGGACGGGCCGTGGGTGGCGAAGCAGCACTATGCTTACAACAACTCGCACACCTGCTGGCTCAAGCCGGTCTACTTGATCCAGTACTGACAGGCAGGGATCGGACGTCGTGCATTTTGACGCGCAAGGAGGATGGCTGCGGCCGGGGCGTTTGGCCGCGGTCGCGGCCATCCTCGCAGCGGCCGCGTTGGGCAGCGCCTGCGCCCTGGGCGCCGACGAGGCGGAGACGGCTCCGAATTCGCGCGCGGGGGCGGCTGGGGCGTACAGCGGGCCATGGGCGGCGGACTTCGCGGAGTTGGCGGATCACACCGACTCGGCTTTTGCGCTCGCCGCCATAGCGGACTCAGAGCTCTCGGACCAGGAGGCCGAGGAGGCGCGCGGCATCATTCTCGAGTGTTACGCCGCGAAGGGCTACACGGTCGAGTGGGACCCGTATGGCTATGAGACGGTCACAGGGCCTGAGGGAAGCGACGACGGCGCCGCCGTGATGGGCGAGTGCTCGTTCGCGGACGGCGGCGTGTTGGTCCTCTACTACCAGATTCTGGTGAATCCGGGGAACGATGACCTGATGGATCTGTCGGCGGCGTGCCTGGTGGAGGAGGGGTTGGCGGAAGAAGGCTTCAGCGGGGACGATCTCGAGGCCATGTACCAAGCCGACGATTTTACCGGCTGGCCGTTTAGCGCCGAGGACCCGGTGTTCCAGCGTTGCATGAGGGACCCCCGGTCCCTGGCGGGCAACTAGGGCCGTGGCCAAGGCCCGGCGGCTGGGCGCCCCAGCCGTGGTCGGCGCGGTGGTGGCGCTGTGCCTGGGGGCCGGCCTGGGCGCGGCCGCCATGATGCTGCGCCAACTGCCCATCGCGCCCGCGCAGTTGGCCCATCCAACGAACCTGCCCAGCGAGGTGCCGGTGGTCAACGCCGAGTTCGCCGACACCCACCAGGTCATGCTGCGCGTGGCCACCCGGGACGGGGTGGCGGCGGTGGGCCACAAGTCGGGGACCGTCACCTCGAGTCGCTGCGCGCCCGGAGCGCCCGCGGCCTCGGGCGAGTCCCTGACCGAGGTGGACGGTTTGCCCTTGGTCAACCTGGCCACCGCCAAGCCCCTGTGGCGCGACCTCGCCCCGGGGGACAAAGGGGACGATGCCGCCGCCCTCAACGCCGAGTTGGCGCGGCTGGGTTTGGAGGCGCCCTCGTCTGACGTGGTGACGCGGGCCACCACGCAGGCCTTCGGCGGATTGCTCAAGAGCCTGGGGGCGGCCGCCGGCAGCTTCGACGAGGGCGTGATCGAGCGCGGGCTGGTTGTCTGGCTTGCCTCGCCCGAGGTCCAGGTGGGCGAGTGCAAGGCGGCGACCGGGGCGAGCGTCGAGGCTGGAGAGGAGCTTTGGGCCTCGCCCCGGCAGGTGGACTCCGCGCAGATCGCGAACGCGCCGGCCAACCTGTTGCAGGGGGACCGCGTCGTGGAGGTCGAAGGCGTGGTTGCGCCCCTGGACCAGGACGGCGCGGTGACGGATCCGGCCGCTCTGGCGGAATTGGCCGGCTCGGGGCTGCTCGACGCCTTGGAGGCCAAAGCAGACGGGCTTTACGAGGTGGGCGCGACCTTGTCGCTAAGCCAGCCGATCAACGTGGCCGTGGTGCCGCCGAGCGCCGTCCACGGCCTGGACGGCGCCAGGGGGTGTGTGGATTCCGGCGGCCGGCAGATCGAGGTCGAAGTGGTCGGATCCCAGCTGGGGCAGACATTTGTCGTTGTTGGCGGCGGCGAATCTGTCACCCGGGTGCTGGCCGGCGTGGAGGCCTCCGAGCCGTGCGCCACGAGATGAGGGCCGTCCTGGAGGGCGTGGGCCACGCCTACCCGGGCGGGAACACCCTGTTCCGCGGCCTGACAGCGACCCTTGAACCAGACCACGTCTACGGTCTGGTGGGGCCGTCCGGGTCCGGGAAGTCCACCCTCTTGGCGGTCCTGGCGGGCTGGCTCAGGCCCGCCGAGGGCCGGGTGGACCTCAGCGGGATTGCCTCCGTCAAGTGGGTCCTCCAGAATCCCCACGGTGTTCCCAGGCGGACGGCCCTGGACCACGTCGCGCTGCCGTTCCTCGTCCGCGGCGCGCCCCGCCGGCAAGCCGAGAGGCGCGCGGCCCAAGTGCTGGCCGACTTCGGCCTAGGAGCTTTGGCCGGCCGGCTGTACCGCGACCTGTCCGGGGGCGAGGCGCAGCGCTTGGGACTGGCGCGCGCCATCGCCTGCGACCCGGATCTGTGCCTGGTGGATGAGCCGACGGCTCAACTCGACCAGCGATCCGCGGCCCAGGTGTCGCGCAGTCTGGGGGCCCTGGCGGACCGCGGGGCCATAGTCGTCGTGGCCACTCACGACCCGGGGGCGCGGGCCTCGTGCACCGATGTGATCGACCTGATGGACTATCAGACGTGATGGTGCCAGGCGAGGCATGGCGGGACGTGGTCTCCGGCACCACCCGCTGCGCCGTCTGGGCGGGCCCGGCGGCGCTGGTGATGGCGGCCTGCGCCGCCTTCGACATGGTCCAGATCGACTCGCTGGTGCGGCAGGCCGCCGAGTTCGAGGAGGCTGGCGCTTCTGTCCGAATCATCCAAACCCAGCGGCTGGTGGACGGCCCCGCCTGCGCCGCCATCGGGCAGCAGCCCTTCCTCGAGGGGGGCGCGCTGCGCGAGGAGCCGGCCAAGACCGCGGCGGCCGTCCTGCCCTCGAGCCCGATGGCCACCTACTCGGTCACCGAGGGCTTGCTCGCGTTGGTGCCGGTGATATCAGACTCCGGGGGCGCGGGAGTGTTCGTCTCCTTGGACGCGGCCGAAGCGCTGGGCGTGGGCGCGGGCGGTTCGTTCCAGTCCACCTCGGGCGAGGTGCGCGTCAGGGGGATCTTCGATTGGCCGCAGGACGGGCGGCGCCGCGGCTTCGGCTACGCGGTGTTGGAGCCGGCGGCGGCCGAGGGGGCGTTCGACGAGTGCTGGGCGCGGATGGCGCCCGCGGGCGAGGACCTGTCCGGCCTGTTGGCGGCGACACTGCTGCCCCACGATGTCGAAGCGCGCAAGAGCGTCGCCCTTTCGCAGCTCAACTCCACCCTCGGGGAGCGGTTCGACGGCGCCGCGCGCTTGGCGGAGCGGACCAGCCGTTGGACCTGGCTGGTGGCTCTGGCCGGCTGCGGGATCTTGGGATTCGCCTCGGTCCGCAGCCGGAAGCTGGAACTGGCCTCCGATCTCCATGCCGGGGTGGGCAAGTTGGCGCTGATCGGGCTGATGGCGCTGGAGGCGGGCTGGTGGGCGGCGGTGTCCGTGGCCCTGGCCGGCGCCGCCAGCGGCATCGTGATCGGATTGGGCTCGGGTCTGGCGGTGGGGGCGACGGCGACGGCCGCCCTGCTGGTGCTGGGGCAGGGGTTGGTCGGGGCGCTCATGGGCGCCGTGGCGGGCGCCGCGTCGATCCGCGAGGCGGCGCTGTTCCGCTACGCCAAATCCCGCCAGTAGCCAGCAACCAGCAGACAGTAACCCGTAGGCAGCAACCCGTAGCCAGTAGCCCGCCGCCCCTGGGGACCTGGCCCAGGCCGGCGCGGCGCTTGGGGGCAAGGCCCTTTGGGGGGCTGGTGGTTTGGGGTTCGGCTAGGCGCGCAGGCGGCGGCGGGCGGCCAGCAGGGCTGAGCCTAGGAGCACCATGGTGGCGGCGAGCAGCAGCGGGCCGGTCGAGTTCGACCCGTTGAACTCCAGGGCTTTGCCGTCCACATGGACCACCGCCTCGGCGGTGTCGTTCGACGGGTCGGTGTCGGCGTCATCGTGCGTGACGTGCGCCACCAGCGCCAAGTCGGCCGCGGTCGCACCAGCCGGGGCCGTGCCGGTGATCCGATAGGTCACCGTGGCCCCAACCGGCAGCAGGCCGATCTCGCAGCTGTAGACGTTGCCGTTGGCCTGGCAAGCCCCGGCGCTGGCCCCGCCGGCGCTGTCGGTGGCGACCACCGAGACCGAGCCCAGCCGGGGCGGCGCCGTGAACACCACCCGCGTGCCGGTGGTGGCGACCGGGCCGTTGTTGGTCACAACCGCCGTGTAGCCCACCGGCTGGCCGGCCTTGACCTCGGCCGAATCAGCCGTCACCGTCACACCCACATCGGTGACAGGCGGCTTGACGTCGCCGTCGGTGGTGGAGGTGTTGTCATCCGGGTTTGGATCGGGCACATCGGAGCCGACCGTGCCGGTGTTGCTCAGCGTGCCCTTGAAGCCCAAGTCGATGCCGAACACCAGTTGGACGGTGGCACTGGCGCCGTCCGCCAGGTTGCCAACCGCGCAGCTGACAACGCCGCCGGCCAGCGCGCAGGCGCCCCCGCCCGAGGCGGCGCCGAGCACCTGGCCCGAAACGTAGGCCAAGCCGGCCGGCACCTTGTCGCCCACCACCACGCCGGTGGCGATGTGCGGCCCGGCGTTGGACACCACCAGGTTGTAAACCACCTGCTGGCCCGCCATCAGCGAGCCGGACCCGGCCGCCTTTTTGACCAGCGACAAATCGGCGGTCTCCCCGGCCACAAGCACCTCGGCCCGGGCCTGGTTGTTGCTGGGATCGAGGTCTTCGCCATCGTGCGAGGACTCCGCCTCCAGCACCAGGTTCTGCTGCACAATGGCCAGCGCGGCCGTCCCCGTCACCCGGTAGCGCACCGACGCCCCCACCAGGAAGTCGCCGATGGCGCAGGTGTACGCCCCGTCCGCGCCAGCCACGCAGGCGGCCGGGTCCGCGCCGGGCGTGCTCGAGGCGACCACCACCGAGGGCGATTTCAGCCCGGCCGGAACCTGCAAGACGACTTGCGCGCCGGTGGTGGGCGAACCGCCGTTGTTGGTCACCACCACGGTGTAGCCGACCGGGTCCCCGGCGTCCACATTGGCCTGGTCGGCGGCGGCTGTGACACCGACATCGGTGGGGCCGGGCACAGTCACCTGGCCGCAGACTTGGGCCGAGTTGGGGTTGGGGCCTAGGTCTTGGACGTCGGAGGCGACCTCGCCGGTGTTGCAGATCTCGCCGCGGAAGTCCAGGTCCACATCGAACACCAGCTTGACTGTGGCGGTGGCGTCCTTGGCCAGGTCCCCGACCTGGCAGCGGACCAGGCCGGCGGCGGGCGGGGCGCAGCTGGCGCCGCCCACCACCTGGCCTGAGACGTAGATCAGGCCTGCGGGCACTGTGTCGCTCACCACCACGCCGCTGGCGGCGAAGGGGCCGGCGTTGGAGGCCACCAGGTCATAGGCCACCTGGCCGCCGGCCACCGGCGCGCCCGTCCCCGAGTGGATCTTGGTCAGCGACAGATCGGCGGTTTGGGCCGCCACTTTGACGGTGGCCTGGGCTTGGTCGTTGCCGGGGTTGGTGTCCGGGACGCGGTCGTGGGTCGATTTGGCTTGCAGCACCAGATCCGGCGGCGCTATGGCCACCGGCGATGTGCCCGTCACCCGGTAGGTCACCGTGGCGCCGCCCAGGAAGTCGCCAATCTGGCAGGTGTACTGGTTGGCGGCCCCCGCCGCGCAGGCGGCCGGCTGGGCCCCGCCGCTCGAGGCGGTGACCTCGACCTTGGGTGAGGCCAGCGCGGCTGGCAGGCTCAGGGTGACGCTGGCGCCGGTGGTGGCCCACTGCGTGTTGTTGGACACCACCACCGTGTAGCCCACCGGGGCGGCCGGGCCCACATTGGCGTTGTCCGCCGCGGCTGTCACGCCCACATCGGTGGTGGGCGGCAGCTCGGTGTCGCCGCAGGCCTCGGCCTGGTTGTTGGACGAGTTCGGGTCAAGCGCGCCGGAGCCGACCAGCGCCTTGTTGCACAGTTCGCCCTGGTAGTGGGGGTCGACCCGGAAGGTCAGGCGCACAGTGGCTCTGGCGCCGGGGGCCAGTTGGCCGACCTCGCATTTGACCACTTTTTGCTGCCCGATGGCGCCGTCCCCCTCCCCCTCCGTGCCCCCCGGGTTGGGGTCGACTTCTTCGGGGGTGGGGCAGGCGGACCCGCCGACCACCTCGCCTGACAGGTAGGTCAACCCGTCTGGCACGGCGTCTGCCACCACCAAATCGGCGGCGATGGACGGGCCGGCGTTGGCGGCTTCCAGCTCGTAGACCACCTCAGAGCCGGCCACCAGCGGATCCGGCCCGACCAAGGTCTTGGTCAGGGAGGTGTCGGCCGATTCGACCACGCTGACGGTGACCGATGCCGTGTTGTTGTTGTAGTTGGCCTCGCAGGTGCCAGCTGCTTGGCTGGGGCACGGGTTGGGGACGCCGGGGATCTTGGAGTAGGCCACAGCGGTCGCGTCGTAGGAGCCGACGGGCATGTCATCGGGGATGTGGACTGTCACATTGCCGGTCACGGTGATGCCCGGCAGCAGCGAATCAGGCGAGTCGCCCGTCTGCTTGCCGGTGCAGGTGACGGTGTAGACCGCCGCCAAGCCGGCGCCCGTGTGGTCGGTCAAGCAGTCCATGGTGCTTTCGACACTGGTGACCTCGAATCCGGCTGGGAAGGTGGAGACCACCACCGGGTTGTCGAAGGTCGAGGGCCCCAGGTTGGAGCCGGTCAGAGTGTAGGTGATATCGGTGCCGGCCGATGGCGTGTCGGTGGTGACGGAGGCCGCCACCTGGATGTCCGCCAGCGTCGCCAGTTCGGTGTTGACCGCGGCCTTGTTGTTGGATTCGTCGGTGTCGATGGCGTCAGAACTCACTTCGACGCTGTTCAACAGGTCGCGCGGGTGCTCCGACAGCAGATTGTCGGGCGGCAGGGCGCTGATGTCTCTTAGGTCGCGCGGGTTGGTGGTGGCCACGATCCGCGTGTTGACGGACTGGTTGGGCGGGATCACCCCGGCCGCCTCGCCCCCGACCTGCGGCACGCACTCAATCACCTGGCTAGCCGAGGGGCCGGAGCCCTGGGTGCTGGCCACTTTGCAGCCGGGCGATCCGGCCGGGTCAAGGCTCAGGCCGGGCGGCAGCGTGTCGGTGATCACCGTGTTGGGCGCGGCCGAGGGCCCGTTGTTCAATGTGGTGATGGTGTAGCCGACTGTGTTCCCGGCGTAGCTGACGGCGGCATCGGCCGCTTTGCGGACCTCTAGGTCGCCTTGCTCGATCACGTCTGTGTTGGCGGTGGCGACCACCGGGTCGTCCTTGTTCTCGGCGTTGGCGGTGTCGGTGGTGGCGGTGGCCGTGTTGAGCGCGCCGCCGTCGGGGTCTGACATCTCCGCCACAGTGCCCGGGTCGATGGAGCCGTAGACGTAGACGGAGACCTTCTGGGGCTTGAGGTGGTCGGCGCTGGCCGCGATGGTGCCAAGGTCGCACCTAATCGAGGTCGCCGGGTCGGCGATAGCGCAGGTCCCCTGCCCAGGGTTGACCTGAGTGGCGAGGAACCCCTCCGGCAAAGCGTCGGTCAGGACCACATTGGTCGCGTCCGCCCACAGCACGTTGAAGTCCTCGTCTTCATCCCAGGTCGCCGGGATCCACAGGTCGATCCGGTAGCCGAACTTGGCCCCGGCGATGTAGGCCGGGTGCGGCAGCGCCGGATCAGCGCCGGATGCCGTCTCGTTGGGGTTGGGGATGGTGGACAGCGCCGTCTTTGTCATCTTGAGGTCGGCCTGCGGCGTGGCCACCACCAACCCGGCCGTGTCGTAGTTGTTCGTCAAATCAGTCTCATTGGTGGAGGTGGAGACCTCGGCCCAGCCCCCAGGCGGGGCGCCAACGCAGCTGGCGTCCGGCTCCCGCCCGCAATCGGGCCAGGTCCCTGGCAACGTGGACGGCGCGATGGTGAACGGGAAGTAGAAGCTGAAAGTCTCCTCCGCGGCCACGTCAGCGCCCGCCGAGCAAACCACCTGCTGGTTCACCGTGGTGCAACCGGTCGGCAGCGAGGCGGCGTCCGGCACGGCGGTGACGGCGGCGTTGGACATTCCCTGCACGTTC
>JAITIG010000172.1 GCA_031279575.1 Bifidobacteriaceae bacterium | reverse complement strand
GCCAGCCGGCGGCGGGCCGGCCGGCGGCGCGCCCTGTGGCTGGCCGGCGCGGCGGCGGGCATCGTCTTGTTCGCGTTCACCCGCCAAGCGGCCCTGATCCCGGCCGGCGCGCTGGGGTTGGCGTTCGTGGGCGAGTGGGTCAAAACCCGGCGCTGGCGCAACTCGTGGCTGGCGCCGGCCGCCACCATTGTCGGCGCCAGCGCCGCCTGCCAGCTTTACCAGGCCGTGCGCTACCCCTTCGACCAGGCGGCGCAGTTGATGGAGCAGACCGGCACAGCCACCCTGGGCCAGGCCCTGGCCCGCGCCCCCCGCCGCCTGTGGGCCGTCGTCAAGTGGGCTTTTGGGGCCTTCGCCCAGGACGACCAGATCATGATCGTCTTCGGGGCCTTGGCGGCGGTGGGCTTGGTGGTGTGCTGGAACCGGGTCGAAGCCCACCTGGCGCTCGGCGCCGTGCTGGGCGGCATGGTCTACCAAGCCGCCAACGGCACCATGCAAACCGGGCTGCGCTATTGCGAGCCGGGCTTCTTCGCCTACGCCCTGCTGGTGGGGGCCGCCCTGGCGGCGCTCGGCGCCGCCTGCGGCCGCCTGGCGGCCTGGGGCGGCCGGCGGCTCCCCGCCCAGACCGGCGCCGCGGCCCGCCGCGAGCCGACCGCCCAGGTCCTGCCGCCGCCAGCCGTGGGCGGGGAGCCCCCGCTCAGACCACAAACACCGTGATGGTGGAGCCTTTGCGCACCGGTGTGCCCTCCGGCGGGTCGGTGTTGTAGACCAGCCCCCAGATGCCCGCCAGCTGGTTCTCCCGCTTGGCTTCGAGCCCCAGATCGGCCAGCTTCGCCTCCGCCTCCGCCCAGCTCAAGCCGGACACGGCCGGCACATCGACGAACGGCATGCCCAGCGAGACCACCACCGAGATCTGCTCGCCGCGGTGGGTGGGGCCGCCGGCCACCGGGTCTTGCGCTATGACCTGGCCCTCGGGGACCGTCTCGCTGTACTCGGCTTCGGCCTCGACCAGGCTCAGGTCCCATGGCGCGGCCGCCGCCTGGGCCTGGTCCAAGGTCAAGCCGGTCAGGGAGGGCGCGGTGACCGGCTCGGGGCCTTGGCTCACCACCAGCGCGATGGCCTGGTTGTGCGCCACCTGCTCGCCTCCGGCCGGCTTGACGGCTATGACCAGGCCGGCCGGGGTGGCGGTGGCGTACTCGAGTTGGCGCTCGACCTCCCCGTCCAGCCCGGCCGCGGCCAGGGCGGCCTCGGCCTCTTCGACGGCCGCTCCCACCACCCCCGCCGCGGGCACGGTCGCCATCCTGACGCCCTGGGACACCACCAGCCGCACGATGCCGCCTTCGCCCAGCCGCGCCATGGCCGGCGGGTCGGTGCGGATCACCTGGCCGGCCGGGGCGCTGTCCGAGTGCTCCAGTTCGACGCTGCCGACCAGCCCCAGTTCGCCCAACTTGGCCTCCGCCGCTTGGCGCGTCTGCCCGGACAGCTCCGGCAGCGCCACCAGCGAGCCCGGCCCGCGCTCGAAGTACCACCAGGCGCCGCCCGCCCCCGCCGCCAGCACCAGCGCCGCCACCAGCGCCCACACCAGCCGGCGCCGCCGCCTCGGCCTGGGTCCGGCCGCCGGGGACTTGGCCGGCCCCGCCGGTGGGATGCTGGCCAGGGGCAGGGCGTGGGTGCCGCCGGTGCCGCGCCCGGCTTGCGGCACCCGCTCAGTCGCGTCCCCGCCGCCGCCCCCGCCAGCTTGCCCGATGCCGCCCACCCCCACGCCTGCGGGCGCGCCGGCGCCGCCGTCGCCGCCGGGTTGCCCGCCAGGGGCGCCCGCGGGCGCGGCGGCCGGCTGGGCGGCTTGGGCGGCATCGGCGGGGCGGACGGCGACCAGCGCCGCCCTGGCCGCCACCTCGCCTGGCAGCGCCGCGCGGACGGCCCTGACCAGCGACAAGGCGGCGGCGGCATCGGCCGGGCGGCGCTCAGGGGCTTTCGCGGTCAAGGCCGCCACCAGCGAGTCGATCTCCTGCGGCAACCACTTGACGCGGCTCGAAGGCGCCGGGAAGGGGGCGTGGACATGCTGAAACGCGACCTGGATGGGCTGGTCGCCGGTGTAGGGCTGAGCGCCGGTCAGCAACTCGAACAAGACCACCCCGGCGGCGTAAACGTCCGCCCGCTGGTCGGCCGCGCCATCGGCCACCAACTCGGGGGCCAAGTAGGCCACCGTGCCCAGCACAATGCCGGAAGACACGGCCGTGACCTCCGCCACAGTGCGGGCCAACCCGAAATCCGCCACCTTGACCTGCCCCTTGGCTGTGATCAAGATGTTCTCCGGCTTGACATCGCGGTGGACCAGGCCGTCGGCGTGGGCGGCGGCCAGGGCCGCCAGCGCCTCCGCCATCAAATCCAGCGCCTGGCCCACCGGCGGCAGGCCGGAAGACTCCATGATGGTGCGCAAATTCGGGCCGTCCACCAGCTCCATCACCAAGTAGGGCGCCTCGCCCCAGCTGCCCTGGTCGTAAATCGCCACAATGCCCGGGTGCGCCAGGCGGGCCACCGAGCGCGCCTCGCGGCGGAAGCGGTCGATGAAGCCGCGCCCCTCGGCCAGGTGGGCGTGCAGCACCTTGACGGCCACCGGCCGGTCCAGCCGGAGATCGGTGGCCTGGTAGACCGTGGCCATGCCGCCCCGGGCAAGGCGCGCCACCACCAGGTAGCGGCCGTCGATAGTCTGACCCAGCAACGGGTCCGGCGGGGGCAGGCTCACATGCGCGAGTCTACGGCGTGACAGCCCGGCGCACCTACATCCGGGCCGAGTCCAGCAGCCAATCGCAGGCCTGGGCCAAGGCCGCCCGCCCTTCCGGGCCGACGCCGGAGGACGCCAGGCAGTCAAGCGCGCGGCGGCGGCGGTCGGCGATCATCACCTCGATCGCCTCCAACGCCCCGGAGCGGCGGATCACCCCCTGAAGATGCTCCACCCGGGCCTCGACCGGCGGCGCGGCCCCGCGCTGCAGCGCGTTGGTGAAAGAGCGCCGCTCCTGGGCGCCCAGCAGGCTCAAAGTCAACCCCACCAAGACGGTGCGCTTGCCGTCGATCAAATCCTGCCCGGCCGGCTTGCCGGTCTCCTCAGGGCTGCCCAAGGCGCCTTGGACGTCATCGTGCAACTGGTAGGCGGCGCCGAGGTGCAGGCCCATCGCCGCCATCGCGCCGCACTCGGCCTGGGGGGCGCCCGCCCCGGCCGCGCCCAAGGCCAAAGGCGCGGCCGCCAAAGTGCGGGCGGTTTTGGCTCGGATAGTGGCCATGGCGCGCTCGACAATCTGCTCCGGGTGGTCGGTGTCCGGCAGATGCGGGTAGACCGCGTCCATCGCCTGGCCCAAGAAGCGCTCCAACTTGGTCGACTGGATCAGGCGCGTCATGTAGGCCCGCTGGGCTGGCGGGGCGTCGATGGTGGCCTCCAAGACCAAATCCCCGGAGACGGCCAGCATGGCGTCGCCCGCCAGACTCGCCAACCCGGTGCCCATGCGCATCGGCTCCCCCGTCCAACTGGCCTGGCGGTGGAGATCCTCGAAGTGGCGGTGCAGCGAGGGCTGGCCGCGCCGGGTGTCGGAGCGGGCGATCAAATCGTCATGGGCCAAGGTCGCGTCCATGAACAGCTCCGCGGCGGCGCCTATCAGCACCATGCGCTGGACGGAGAACGCCCCTGGCGCCGCCGCGCCGCCGTGGGCCTGGTAGGAGGCCCCCAGCAGGCGCCCCGGGACGTGCGAACTGCCCCAATGGCCCCGGCGCAGACCCTCGATCCCGATCTGCGCGGGCAGGCCGTACGGCGCCAAGTTCTCGGTCCAGCGCGCGGCCCTGGCCTTCAACTCGACCTCGATCAGCTCCACGAACTCCTCGGCGGGCGCTGCGATACTCACGCCTCAAGGGTAGCTGTGAGGCCGATCACAGCACACCCCCCGCCCCGAGCGGGGCCGGCCCCAAGTTGCGCTCAAATTGGTCGCAAACTGGTTTGACCGCGCGATGAGACACCGGCGCGGCCCCGCCACGCCGGGCGGCGCGAGGACGTGGTCTCGGAATGGTGGGCCGTACAAGATTTGAACTTGTGACCTCTTCCGTGTCAAGGAAGCGCGCTACCCCTGCGCCAACGGCCCCGAAACCTCCATCGCGGTTGAGGTGGAGACGGGATTCGAACCCGCGTGCGCGGCTTTGCAGGCCGCTGCCTCGCCTCTCGGCCACTCCACCGAGATGGTGGGTTCCGAGCGGATGACGGGATTCGAACCCGCGACCCTCACCTTGGCAAGGTGATGCTCTACCAACTGAGCCACATCCGCGTTGCGGTGGCGCGCCTTTTGGGCGTCCACGCGCGATCTACGAGGCTACCCAAAATACCAGCCCAGGTCCAGCCGCCGGCGAGACTCGCAGTTGACGCCCGCGCAGCGGAGGCCTGTGCCTCAGGGTTTTTGCCCGGATGGGGATGCGGGGCGCCGTTACCTGGCGTGGCGAGCCCCGCCGCGGTTGGGCGGGTGGAAAGCGAGTTCCCGATGCCGGCCAAGGCGGAGTTCGCCGCAGGCGCGCCCAGCGCGGCCCGGCCGCCGGCCCACCTCAAGTGTGACGCCGCCGCCGGCCAACCGGTATGATCTAGACTCGCCGCTCGACGAGCGGCGTCCCCGGGCGATTGGCGCAGGGGGAGCGCGCTTCCTTCACACGGAAGAGGTCACTGGTTCGATCCCAGTATCGCCCACACTCAGGAAATACGGCCTGACCTGCGAAGACACCCACAATCACCAAACCGCGGCAAGCCGCCGTTGGCACTGAGTTGGCACTGGGGAGCCGCCCACAGCCCCCGGCAGCGGCGAAACCGCGCGATAAGAGCCTCGCAATGACCGCAACCGCCAGCACCAAACCCGCCCGAGCCCGCGCCGAAGCCGAAGCCGAAGCCGCCGGGCGGCGATACGGCCAAGCCCGCCAACGCCAGGCCGCCGCCGCGCCTGCGGCATCGGCTTGGCGCGGGTAGCATATTTGGCACGGCTATCCAACTCCCACCGGCTTCCACCACGATTCGCGAACTGACTGATGACTCCCCCCTTGGCGACGAAGCCGGCCTCACTGCGGCCGCTGGCCTACTTGGCCGCCGGCGCCCCGCCCGCCGCCCTGTTGGTGGTTTTGACCGGGCCGCTGCTGCTGACCCGCGGCGGCGCCGCGCTCGGCCTCGGCAAATGGGTTTCAGCGGGCCTGAGCGCCGCCTTGATGCTGGGCGGAGCCTTGCTGGCGGCGCGTTGGGGCCGCGTCTTCGGCGCCCTGGACGAGCAGAAGCGGCTGGTGGTGCTGTCCACCTGCGGTTTGATCGCCTCAGGCTTGGCCGTGGCGGCGGTGGCGCTGGCGCCCGCCGCCTTGCCGTTCTATCTGGCGGCCCTGCTGCTGGCCTCGCTCGCCGTGCCGCCAAGCCAAGCCCTCGCAGCCCAAGCGGGCCCGCCAAGCGGCCGGGCCGTCGCGCCGGCCAACAAGCCAGCCGGGGCCGTGATCCGCCGCATGCTGGCGCGCGACTGGGCCGTCATCGGCGGTTTTCTGCTCTGCGTTGTCATCGCCGCGGGGCATTGGAGCGACCAACTGCTGGGGCAGCCGGGCGCGGAGGGCATCTCGCTGCTCGGCTACCTGCCCGGCGGTCTCGGCTTCTGCCTCGGTTGCCTGGTCCTGCTCGGGGCCGCGCGCCTGGCGAAACCGCCCACTTTGCGCCTGCTTTATGTGCTGATGCCGCTGCTGTGCGTGGCGCTGCTGGTGGTCGCCTGGCTCCTGACCGGTTTGGAAGTCGCCTCGCTGGGGCCTTTCGGCTCGTCTTTCTCCCTCATGGTGTGCGGCATCCTGCTGATGGCGCGCCTCAGCGGCGAGTTGGGCCTGGGAGTGGGGCCGGGCGTCGCCATCGGGCCGGTGATGGCCTTGACAGCGGCCGTGTTCCTGGGCTGGTTGGCGGCCTTCCCGCTCATGGGCTGGGCCCTCGGCAGCGTTGTCGACCTGGTGATGAAGGTGGCGTTTCTGCTGGCGGTGGCGGTGCAGGCGGCTATTTTGGCGCAGCGCCAACCCGCCCAAGCGGCCCCGGCCGGCCCTGCGGCGCTGGCCGAGATCAGCGCCGAGATGGCCGGGCGGTACGCCCTGTCGGCCCGCGAGAGCGCGGTCCTGGCCTACCTCATCCAGGGCCGCAGCGCCCCCTACATCGCCCAACAGCAGTTCATCGCCACCAGCACCGTCAAGACCCACATCCGCCGCATCTACCAAAAGACCGGCGTCCACTCCAAGCAGGAGCTGCTCGACTTGGTCCACCGCCGCCCCTAGCGGCGCCCGCCCGGGCTCCAGGCCGCCTCACTGCGGCAGGTGGTCCATCGATTTCTCAGTGCCCATCCAATCGGCCGCCACACTGCCGCCCAGCTTGTGTACGATGGCGTGCCGGGCCGCCCGGCTGCCGCCCCACATGCCCACCGTCTGGCAGGTGCCGCCGCCGTAGATCTCCCCGTCCCAGCCGCTGGAGCAAACCCCGGCCGCGTAAAGCCCGTCGATGACCTGCCCGCGCGGGTCCACCACCTGCGCCTCGGTGTTGATGCGGATGCCGCCGCAGGTGTTCAGCACCCCGGAGACCAGTTGGAAGGCGTAGAACGGCGCCTCGGCCACGGGCCACATGAATTCGGCCGGCTTGGCGAAGTCCAAATCCTCGCCCGCCTCGGCATACGCGTTGTAGGTCGCGATCGAGGCCAAGAAGGCGTCGGCGTCGAAGTAGGGCACCTTGGCTTTGATCTGCGCGGCCAGGTCCTCGAGCGTGTCGGCCTTGAAGAAGTAGTCCTGGCCGGCGTAGAGCTCCAGGTCAGACTGGAGGTCGGTGGGGTTGCCCACCAGCTTGTCGGCGAACCCGGAGTAGTGGCGGGTGCAGCCGCCGGCCTCGTATTTGGCCAGGTGGGCGGCATCGGCGATGGAGAACACGTAAGGCTGGCTTTCGACCAGCTTGCCGCTGATCTCCGTGCCGGCCGCGCCGGCGCAGGATTCGTCGCAATACCGCAGCCCGTCCTGGTTGATGTACAAGTTGGTGTACTGCATGGCGCAGGCCACGCCCAGCGGGGAGTCGTAGGCCACCGTGTTGCCGCCGTTGTCGCCCTCGCCGATGTTGTTGAACAGCGAGCCCAGGCAGAGGTACTTGGCCCGGCCGTGCGCGGTCTGCTCGACTAGCAGCTGGCCGTCGCCGTCTTGGCCCTGCCCCCAGCCGGTCAGCCGGACGACCTCCTGGCCGCAATACTCCTTCAGCAGCTCCATGTTGGTCGACAGCCCGCCCGTGGCCAGGATGACCGCCTTGGCGTTGACGTGGACCACCTGGCCAGAGCTGGTCTCGTATTGCACCCCGGTCACGGTGTGCTCGTCGCTGGTCAGCAAGGCGGTCACCCGGGCGTCGCGGCGGATGTCGACCCCAAGCTCTTCGGCCTGGGGCGTCAGATGCTCGATGGCGCTGGCGCCGTTGCCGCCCTGGTAGAAGTAGGGCCCCGGGCCTGGCTGCTCGTAGACCACGCCGTGCTTCTGGAACAGCCAGTCGGCGTTGTCGCCCTGCTCGCGCACGCGCTCGTAGTGCAGCAAGGTGTTGGCGATGTAGCCGGTGTTGGCGGCCCGCTGCATCCCTTGGAGGTGGGCCTCGTGCTCCTCTACGTTGGCGGCGGGCCCGTTGCACTCGGCGAAGTTGGTGCTGCCGCCCAGGCCCTGGTTCTTCTCCAGCATCAGCACGCTCGCCTCAGGCGCCTGCTCTTTGGCGATCATCGAGGCCGTGAAGCCGCCGATGCCCGAGCCGACCACCACAATATCGGCGTCCTCGGTCTGCTCGGCGTCTTTGACCAGGCCGATGTCGCCGCGGCCGGTCAGATCCGGCGTCGCGCCGCTGCCGTCGCCGCCGGCGGGGCTGGTCCCGTCCGCCTCGTCGGCGCTTAGCGGCGAGCAGGCCGCCAACGCGCCTGCCCCCAGGATTCCCGCGCCGGCCAGCGCGGCGCCTTGCAGAAGTTGCCTGCGTGATACTTGCCCCATTGTCATCCTCCTTTGGATGGCGTCCGCCCAGGCGGCGGACGTTTGCCGAGATTGGGCACCAGCCTGGCAGCCGCGCCCCCGGGCGGTCGGTCGTCTGAAGGGCTCAAATCAGGCTTCGGCGTCGTCCAAAGGGATGATTCTGCTGGTGCTGGCGCAACCGCGCCCCCCGCCGGCGCCGGGCGGTCGGCGCCGGGCGGCGGGCGGCGGCGGGGCGGGGGCCGTATGATGGTTCGTTTGTGCGCGCCTATCTGGATCTGCTGAAGATCCCCGGGGCGGCCGCGTTTTGCGCGGCCGCGCTGGTGGCGCGCGGCGGCGGGGCGATGACCGGGATCGGCACCGTCATGATGGTCTCGGGAATCTACCGCTCCTACGGGCTGGCGGGGGCGATCTCAGCCTCCAACGTCATCGCCTGGGCGGTCGGCACCGCCGTCTTGTCGCACCTGGTGGACCGCTTCGGGCAGCGGCGGGTGATGCTGCCCGCCGCCCTGGCCTCGGCCGCCACCCTGGCTGTGATGGTGGCCTTGGGCGCGTTGCGGACCCCCGCCTGGATGCTGTTCGCCCCCGCCATCATCTCGGGGGCGACCGGCGGGGCGCCCGGCGCCATGGTCCGCGCCCGCTGGCACCTGGTGGTGCGCAGCCCCCGCCAGCTGCACACCGCTTTCGCGCTCGAGTCGACCCTTGACGAGCTCTGCTTCGTCATCGGCCCGGTCGCGGCCACCTTCCTGGCGACGCAGGTCGCGCCCAGCGCCGGGCTGGTCGCGCCGGTCATCCTGGGGGCGGGCGGGGCGCTCTGGTTCTACTCCCTGCGGGCCACCGAACCGCCGGTGTTGGACGCCAAGGCGGCGCGCGGCGCCGTCCAGCCGCAAGGCGGCGGAGCGCCTGGGCCACGCGGGCGGCGCGGGCTGATCCTGCTGTTTCCCGGCGTGGCGGCGGTGGCGCTGGTGACCGCGATGGTCGGCGCGCTGTTCGGGGCCTGCGATGTGACCGTGGTGGCGGCGACCGAGGCCTGGGGCGTCAAGCAGCTTTCGGGGGTGGCGCTGGGGGCGTTCTCGCTCGGCTCGGCGGCAGGCGGGCTGGCCTACGGGACGCGCAACTGGGTTAGCTCGGTGGCCCGCCGCTGGGTGATCTGCCTTGGGCTGCTCTCGGTGGCCTGCGTGGCGATTTTGTTCGCCGGCAGCCCGCTGAGCCTCAGCTTGGTCGGCTTCGCGGCCGGGCTGGCCGTCGCCCCCACCATGATCAACCTCAACGCCCTGATGCAGTCCCTGGTGCCGCTGCACCGCCTGACCGAGGGCCTGGCCTGGGTGGGCACGGCGGTCGGCGTCGGGGTCTCGGTGGGGGCCTCGCTGGCGGGGCAGCTGATCGACCAGGTCGGCTACCGGGCGGGCTTCGCCGCCATGGCGGCGGCCGGCCTGCTCGGCACCGCCTTGGCCCTGGCCTCGGCCCGCCCCGTGGCCCGCAGCGCCCGCCAAATGACCGCCACCCGGTAACCCCCAACCCAGCCGGCGGCGGACTCGGCCCTATTGACACGGACCATAGTGTTGCATTGAGCCGCCTCCCCACTATGGCGACCACCTCGCCAAACCAACGGGACACAGCCGGCACCGTCGCCGGCCCCGCAACCGAAGGGACAATCATGGACCAAAACAATCTGCACCAAGACGACTCCCCCGCGCGCTGGGCGGAGCGCGCCGAGAGGCTGAAGCTGACCCGGCGCCGGTTCCTCGGGTTCGGCAGCGTCGCCGCCGCCACCATCGGCGCGGCCTCGCTGGCCGCCTGCACACCGCAAACCCCCTCCGGCGGGACCTCCGGGTCTCCCGGCGCGGGCGGGGGCGGCGGCGGCGACTACAAAGCCCCGCCCGAGCCCATCGCCGAGGCGGACATCGCCGAGACCATCGCGGCCGATGTCGTGGTGGTGGGCGCCGGGATGGCGGGCTGCAACGCCGCCTGGTCGGCCTCGGAGGCCACTTCTAGCGTGGTGGTGTTCCAAAAGTATGAGAAGGCCTTCTGCCACGGCGGCGGCATCGCCGGCTACGGCACCCGCCTGCAAAAAGACCTCGGGCCGGAAGCCGACTTCGACGTCGAAGAGGAGATCAACCGCTGGATGCGGGAAAGCGAGTACCGCAGCGACCGCAAACTGGTGCATCGCTGGGCGCAGTTCTCCGGCGTGGCGCTCGACCGCATCTGCGACGCCATCGACTCCGACGATTCGCCAGGCCTGCCAGCCTTCTACATGTACGACCCAGGCTACGGCACCGTCTACCCCGACCCGTGGAACTTCGCCTATTCCGGCGGCATTGTGATGGGCGCGATGGACCCGGAGGAGACCGAATCCGACGGGATCGGCCACATGGACCGCATCACGGACATCATCTTGAACCAGGCGGTCAAGAACGGCGCCCAGGTGTACTTCAACACCCCCGCGGTCCAACTGGTGCGCGACGGTGACGGCACAGGCCGCGTCAGCGCCGTCATCGCGCAGAAGGAAGACGGCAGCTACATCAAATGCACGGCCGCCAAAGGGGTCATCTTGGCGGCCGGCGACTACGGCCACAACGAGGCCATGCGGGCCGAGTACATGCCGCACATCGAGGGCATGAGGGTGTCCTACTCGCGCGACGGCAACACCGGCGACGGGCACCTGATGGGCCTGTGGGTTGGGGCCGACATCCAAAAGTCCCCCCACGCCGGCAACATGCACTACGACCCGGGCGTCGCCCCGGCCCACAACATCGCCGGCTCCGGCTGCCCCTGGCTCTACGTCAACACCCTGGGCGAGCGCTTCTGCAACGAGGACGCCTCCTATGGCCAGCTCTACGCCCAAGACATGATGCAGCCGGACCTGATCCACTACCAGGTTTTCGACGGCAACTACGCCGAGGACGTGCTGGCCGGCAAGATGGGGCAGGGCAACCAGAAGAACGGGCCCTTCCCGGGCTTCGGGATGGCCTACATCGACGACGCCATCGCCAAGGGCTACGTCTACCAGGGCGAGACCATCGAGGAGTTGGCGGCCGCCATGGAAGTGCCCGCCGAGGCCCTCCAGGCCACGGTTGCCCGCTACAACGAGTTGGTGGACCTGGGCCAGGACCTTGACTTCGGCAAGCAGGCGGACCGTTTGACGGCCATCGTCAAGCCCCCGTTCTACGCCATCCTGCGCCAGGCCTGCCTGCTGTGCGCCCTGGGCGGCCTGGTCATCAACGACAAGATGGAGGTCATCGACAAGCAGCGCAATGTCATCCCCGGCCTGTACGCGGCCGGCAACAACTCCGGCAACTGGTTTGGCGGCCTCGAGCACCCCATGGTGATCCCCGGCATGAGCCTGGGCCGCGCCGTGGTGACCGGCTACCTGGCAGGCCTGAGCGCAACCGGCCAGGAGTTCTGACCCCAGCCGTCCGGCGCCGTCCGATGCCGTCCGGCGGCGGGTGGCGGCGGGTGGCGCGCACTGCCCCATGCGGCATCGGGGGGCATCTCGGGCGGGGCGCGCCTGAGCCTCGGGCCTGGGCCAATAGCGCGGCTGTCGGCCCAGGTCCGAGCCGCCGGCGGGCCTTGGCGCGGCCCGCCGGGAAACCCGCCCGCCCTGAACAGTGGAATAATCGACCCCATAATCCCCTGGCTCAGATCGGCCGCCGCGCCAATGCCGGGATGCGGCGCCGGCGCGCCAGGGGCCGCGCGCAGACCAGAAGGGCCAACCGCGATGACAACCAACAGGGCGAACAGCGCCAGCAAAACCAGGTTTGGGACGCTCCTGGGCGCCGCCACCGGCCCTGACCCAGCCGGCCCGCCCGCTGGACGATGCCGCCTGCCCGCCCGCGCGGGGCGTGGCCTGCGGCGGGCGGGCCACGCCGGTTTGGCTTTGGCGGTGGTGGCCGGCCTGACCGCGCTGCTCCCCCACCCGGCCGCGGCGGACAGCGGCGGCGCGGTGATCGACCTGTCGGATTCGGCGACCCCGAGTGGGGACGGTTGGTCTTACGCCGGCGGCGTGTTCACCATCGACGGCAGCGCGGAGGTGACCGTGACCGGCGCCACCGCAACCAACCGGGTCGTGGTGAGCAGTTCCGCCACAGCCACCGTGACCCTCGACAACGCCAGCATCGACGCCACGAGCCTGGCTGGCGCCTCCGCCTTCGATATCACAGGCTCCACGGTCGCGCTCAAGATCTCCGGCGCCAACACACTGCTGTCTAGCGGCAAAGGCGCCGCCTTGAACGCCCCGAAGGGCTCGGCAATCAAGATCACGAGCGCAGCCGGCGACGGCTCCGCCGAAGGCGTCCTCAACGCCGCCAACACGAGTGTCGGCACGGATGGCGCCGGCATCGGCGGGGGCAACGGCCAAGCTGGTGGCTCCATCGCCATCGCTGGCGGCACGGTAAACGCCGCCGGCAGCTACTACGGCGCCGGG
>JAITIG010000090.1 GCA_031279575.1 Bifidobacteriaceae bacterium | reverse complement strand
CCGCGGGGAACTGCGCTCCGGGCGGCGATGCGGGCGCGGCCCCGGGCGGCAACTGCGCTGCGGGCACCGCCCCGGCGGGGAACTGGGCGCCGGGCGCGGCCCCCGCGGGGAACTGCGCTCCGGGCGGCGCTGCGGGCGCGGCCCCGGGCGGCAACTGCGCTGCGGGCACCGCCCCGGCGGGGAACTGGGCGCCGGGCGCGGCCCCGACTGGGGATTGGGCTACGGGCGGCGCTGCGGGCGCGTCCCCGGCGCCCGGCCCGTAGGCGGGCGCGGGGGCGGCCGGCGGGCCGTCGCCGCCGGCCGGGGAGTCCGCCGCGACCCCGGCTGGCGGGGCGCCGGGCTCTGACTGGCTGGGCGGCGGGCCGGCCGCGAACTGCGGCGCCCGCGGCGCGCCCCCGGGCGCCGCCTGGCCAAGCGCGCCTGCGGCCGCGCTGGCGGGCGGCGGCTCCAGGCCTGCTCCGGGCACCGCCTGGGGGGATGCCGCGGGCGGCAGGGCTGGCAGCGGGCCGGCAAAAATCGGCGCTCTGGTTGGCCGGCGCTGAAGCTCGGGCCCAGGCCAATCGAGCGCGCCGACTTCTTGGGGCGAGCGCGAATCCGGCCCCGGCTGCGGCCATTGCGGCAGCTCGGCGTCCGACTGCGGCTGCAGCCACTCCATGTCTTTGGAGACCGCTTCGGCTTGCGCCGCTAGTTGTGCCACCCCGCCCAACGGCCCCGGCCCGGGCAACTGCCCGGGAACCCCAAGCGCCCCCTGGGCGCCGGGCTGGCCATGGGTGGCTGGCAGCCCAGCAGCCGCCAACTCCCCCGGCCCGGGCAACTGCCCAAAAACCCCAAGCGCCCCCCGGGCGCCGGGCTGACCAGGGGCGGCTGGCAGCCCAGGGGCGGCCAACTGCGCCGGCGCCGCAGGCGGCCCGGGAGCGGCGGGCGCCTGCCGTCCGAAGAGCGACCGGCGCCGGCCAGAGGCGAAGGCGCCGGGTGCGCCTTGGGCCTGATCCGCCGCCGCCTCCGGCATCGGCAGATAGCTTGGGGCCTCTGGGGCCTGGGGCGCCTCTGGGGCCTGGGGCGCCTCTGGGACCTCGGGCGCCTCTGGAGCCTGGGGCGCCGCAGCCGGCCGCGGCCCGGCTTCGGCCTCGATTGGACCGGCCGAGCGGCCGGCCCGGGCCGCCGCCTCGGCCACCGACACGCGAGCCACGCCCACTGGAGCGGCGGACGGCGGCGGCAACTCCAGCGGCCGGGCCCAGGAGGCCTGGCTGGCCTGGCTGGCCTGGGCCCCGACCGCCAGCGCGGCCGCGCCGAGGCCGGGCGACAAGGAATCCTCGGGGATCTCGGCCGCCTCAGCCCAGCCCTCGGGCACCGCTGGCGCCGGGCCGGGGCCGGCCGCGGGCGGGTCAGGCGCTGGGATCGGCACCTCGACCGGCGCTATCGGCGCCAGCGTCCCGGTGATGTCAAGCTTCGCCTGGGCTTGGGCCGGAGGCCGCACGGTGATCGAGCGCGGCGCCTCCGGCGCGGGCGGCGGCGCCAAGGCGGCCGCGGCTGGCCCACCGGGCCAGGTTTCCGCCCGGGGCGCGGCCGGCTCGCCGGGCCGGGTTTCCGCCCGGGGCGCGGCCGGCTCGCCGGGCCGGGCGGACCGGCCCGCCAGGCCAGCCGAGGGCGGATAGAAAACCGGTTGGCCGCCGGTTGGCGCCAGCTCGCCAGAACCAGCCACCGCCTGGCCGGCGCCGGCCGCCTGCGGCTGGTCCAAGACCAGCCGGGCTTGCGGCCGGCTGACCGGGTGGCCACCGGCCAGCGAGCGGCTGGAGGGGTACTGCGTTGGCGCGGCGGCCGAGGAGGGAGCCGTCTTGGCCGCTGTCCCCTGCGACCCGGTCCACTCCTCGGTCGATCCGGTCAGGGGCACCAGCGGGAGGGCTGAGGCGCTGGGCCGGGCGGCGATGCCCGGCCCGGCCACCCGGCGCGGGGCCGGCGGCGGGACCGGCTCGCCGGCGGGCGAGCCGGGCAGACGGCCTGGCCGGCCGGCCGCTCCGACCCCCCGGGAGACCGGGAATCCGTCTTCGCGCAGCTGGCCGGGCGGCGGCAAACCAAGCTCGGCCGCCTCGGCGGCGGCTCGCCGCAAACCCGACCGCGACACCGGGTAGAGATCGCGCCGCGTCAGGCCGCCAGTCGCCGCGCCGCCGGCCGGCGGCGCTTCGGTTAGGGCGCGCTGGCGGCGGCGCTGGCTGCGGCTGGCCGGCAGCGGCGCGGCTTCGCCCGCGCCGCCTTGGGCCGCGCCCGGGCCGCCGCCCGGCAGCGCCGCCGCCCCCGGCGCCGCCAATTCGCGGGCCACCGCGACGCCGTCCCCGGCCGCCGGTTTGCCCGCCGCCGCCAACTCGGGCCGCGCCGCCAGCTCGCCCGGCGCCGCCGGCTCCCAGGCCGCCGCCGGCTCGGGCCGGTCCGCGATCTCATCCGGCGCCGCCGGCGGGCGCTGCCCCGCCCACTGGCGCAGCGACAACTCGGGGGTGGCGCGATCCGCCGCGCCCTGCTCGAGCGAGGCGGGGCGGGGCTCCAGGCGCGCCCGGGGCCGGGGGCTGAGCCCCGGCTCGGCCTCCGGCCTGGGCGCCGGCGCGGCGGGCGGGCGCGGCCGGCGCCGGGGGGACCTGGGCGGGGCGGGAGCGTCGGCCGGCGGCGGCGCGGCGGCCGCAGCGGGCGAGGGGGCCTGCGGGGCGGGGCCGGCGCCGCCCGCGAACCACTCGGCCGAGGTCAACTCCGCCACCGCGGCGGCCCACTCGGCCAAGGCGGAACTCTGCGCCGGGCGGGAGGCGCCGGCGGGGTCCAACGGCTGGCTCACTGCGCACCCCCCCGGTACAGGCCGTGCTTGGCGATGTATTGGACCACGCCATCGGGCACCAAATACCAGATGGGCAAGCCGGCCGCGGCGCGGCGGCGCACGTCAGTCGACGAGATGGCCAAGGCCGGCACCTCCAGCAGCGAGACATCGGCCGAGGGCAAGCCCCGGGCGTGCAAGGTGTGGCCAGGCCGGGTGACGCCGACAAAATGCGCCATCTCGAACAGCGCCGCGGCCTCTTTCCAATCGAGGATTTCCCCCAGCGCGTCGGCCCCGGTGATAAAGAACAACTCGGCGGCCGGGTAATCGCCGGCCAAATCCCGCAGCGTGTCAATTGTGAAAGTCGGGCCCGGGCGGTCGATGTCCGCCCGGCTGACGGTGAATCGCGGGTTGGCGGCGGTGGCGATCACGGTCATCAAATACCGGTGCTCGGCCGGGCTGACCGCCTGGTCGCGCTTGAACACGGGCTCGCCGGTGGGCGCAAAGACAACCCGGTCCAAGCCGAACTCGGCGGCCGCCTCGCTGGCCGCCACCAGGTGCCCGTGGTGTACTGGGTCGAAAGTCCCGCCCATCACGCCGATGCGCTGGCGCGTAGACGTGCCGGTCACAAGACCTCCTTCAGGCTGGCGAGCAGGATCGCAGTGATCCCAGTCTTCCACCAAAACCGCCCCCATTGGTGGATATTCGGTCCAAAGCCCCACCGCCATTTGCGCCCGTT
This sequence comes from Bifidobacteriaceae bacterium, assembly GCA_031279575.1. The sequence goes on along the minus strand of JAITIG010000090.1, from coordinate 1,007 downwards.
TACCTCTCCCTGATTTGGCCGTCGCCCCAGACAAGCCACTTGGTGGAGGTCAACTCGGCCAAGCCCATCGGCCCCCGGGCGTGAAGCTTTTGGGTGGAAATACCTATCTCCGCCCCCAACCCGAACTGCCCGCCGTCGGTGAACCGGGTCGAGGCGTTGACCACCACCACGGCCGCGTCGACCCGCTCGGTGAACTGCCGGGCCCGCCCCAGGTCCTCGGTGCAAATCGCCTCGGTGTGGCCTGAGCTGTGGCGTTGGATGTGCTCAAGCGCGCCCTCGAGGCCCTCGACCACCCCCACTGCGAGCTCCAGGTCGAGGTACTCGGTGTCCCAGTCCGCCGCCGCGGCCGGCGCCCAAACCGCCCCCGGCGGCGCGAACGCCTGGGCAGGCTGGTCCAGGCGCAGCTTGACGCCCCGGGCGGCCAGGGCCCGCAAGGCGCCGGGCAGGAAGCCGGCCGCCACCGCCTGGTCCACCAGCAGCGTCTCGGCCGCGTTGCAAACCGACGGCCGCTGGGTTTTCGAGTTGAGCACGATGCCGAGCGCCTGGGCCAAGTTGGCCGCCCCGTCGACGTAGACGTGGCAGTTGCCCACCCCAGTCTCGATGACGGGCACCTGCGCCTCGCGCACCACCGTTTGGATCAGGCCGGCGCCGCCCCTGGGCACCAGCAGGTCCACCAGCCCGCGGGCGCGCATCAGGGCCCGCACCCCGGCCCGGCCGTGCTGGTCGATGGTTTGGATGGAGTCGGCCGGCAACCCGGCCCCGGCCACCGCCCGGCGCAGCACCTCGACCACGGCGCGGTTGGTGCGCTCGGCGGCGCTGCCGCCGCGCAAGATCACGGCGTTGCCGGATTTCAACCCCAGCCCGGCGGCGTCCACCGTGACGTTGGGCCGGGCCTCGTAGATCATGCCGACCACGCCCATCGGCACCCTGATCTGGCGCAACCTGAGCCCGTTGGGCAAAGTGGAGCCGCGCACCACCTGCCCCACCGGGTCGGCCAGGCCGGCCAG
>JAITIG010000004.1 GCA_031279575.1 Bifidobacteriaceae bacterium | reverse complement strand
CGGCGGGCGGCTGCCAACTCGCGGCGGCGCGCTCGGCCGCCTCAACCACGTTGGCCAGGAGCATCGCCCTGGTCATGGGGCCCACCCCGCCCGGGTTGGGGCTGAGCCAACCCGCCACCTGGGCCACCTCGGGGGCGACATCGCCGGCGATCTTGAGCTTGCCGGTGGCCGGGTCCGGCAGGCGGGAGACGCCGACGTCGATCACCACGGCGCCGGGTTTGACGGCATCGGCCGTGACCAGGCCGGGGACGCCGGCGGCGGCCACTATGACATCGGCCTGGCGCAGCAGCGCGGGCAGGTCGCGGGTGCCGGTGTGGGTCAGGGTGACGGTGGCGTTGAGGTCGCGGCGGGTGAACAGCAGCCCAATCGAGCGGCCCACCGTGATGCCGCGGCCCAAAATAACCACGTGCTGGCCTTTGAGATCCAGGCCGTGGCGCTGGATCAGGTCCACAATGCCCCTGGGGGTGCAGGGCAGGGGCGTGGCGACCGGCGCGTTCACGTTCAGGACCAGCGCGCCCAGGTTGGCGGGGTGGAGGCCGTCGGCGTCCTTGGCCGGGTCGATCGCCTTGATGACGGCGTCGGCGTCGATCTGGCGCGGCAGCGGCAACTGGACAATATAACCGGTGCAGGCCGGGTCCTGGTTGAGCTGGCGGACCGCGCCCAACACCTCGCCTTGGGCGGCGCTGGCGGGCAGATCCACCCGGATCGAGGCGATGCCGACCTCGGCGCAATCGCGGTGCTTGCCGTTGACGTAGATCACGGAGCCGGGGTCCTGGCCCACCAAAATTGTGCCCAGACCAGGCACGATGCCGCGCTCCCGGAGGGCGGCGAGGCGCCGCTTGAGGTCGGCTTTGATGTCCGCCGCAGCCGCGCGGCCGTCCAAAATGCGGGCCGGGCCGGGGGGCGGGGCGGTCATTGGGCCAGCCCCGCGTACAGGGGGAAGGAATCGGCCAGGCGGGCGGTGCGGCGGCGCAAGGCGGCCACATCGGCCTCGGGGCCGTCCCTCAAAGCCGTCGCGATCACATCCGCCACCTGCGCGAACTCGCGCGCCCCGAAGCCGCGGCTGGCCAAGGCCGGGGTGCCGATGCGCAACCCCGAGGTCACCATGGGCGGGCGCGGGTCAAACGGCACAGCGTTCCGGTTGACCGTGATGCCAACCCGCTCCAGCAGGTCCTCGGCCTGTTTGCCGTCCAACGGCGAGCGCCGCAAATCCACCAGCACCAAATGGACGTCCGTGCCGCCGGTCAGAACAGCGACACCGGCGGCGGCGACATCGGGCGCTGACAACCGCTCCGCCAGCAGCTGGGCGCCCTCCAAGGTGCGGGCCTGGCGGGCTTTGAAGTCCCGGCCGGCCGCGATCTTGAACGCCACCGCCTTGGCGGCGATGACGTGCATCAGCGGCCCGCCCTGCTGGCCGGGGAAAACCGCCGAGTTGAGCTTCTTGCCCCACTCGGCCTGGGAGCGGGACAAGATCAGGCCAGACCTGGGCCCGGCCAAGGTCTTGTGCACAGTCGAGGTGGTGACATCGGCGATGGGCACCGGGTTGGGATGCAAACCGGCCGCCACCAGACCGGCGAAGTGGGCCATGTCCACCCACAAGATGGCGCCGACGTCATCGGCGATCTGGCGGAAGGCGGCGAAATCCAGGTGCCGGGGGTAGGCCGACCAGCCGGCGATGATGACCTTGGGGCGGTGGGCCAGCGCGGCCGCGCGGACCGCCTCCGGCTCGATCAAGTTGGTGGCCGGGTCCACGCCGTAGCTGGCCACGTTGTACAGCTTGCCGGAGAAGTTCAGCTTCATGCCGTGGGTCAGGTGGCCGCCGTGGGCCAACTCCAAGCCGAGCAGGGTTTCGCCGGGGTTCATCATGGCGGCCAGGGCGGCGGCGTTGGCCTGGGCGCCGGAGTGGGGCTGGACGTTGGCGTAATCCGCCCCGAACAGGGCTTTCGCCCGGTCGATGGCGAGGTTCTCGGCTATGTCCACCACCTCGCAGCCGCCGTAGTAGCGCCGCCCGGGATAGCCCTCGGCGTATTTGTTGGTCAGCACCGAGCCTTGGGCCTGGAGCACGCCGAGCGGCACAAAGTTCTCCGAGGCGATCATCTCCAAGGTGCGCCTCTGGCGCTCCAACTCGCCCTCCAGGACGGCGGCGATTTCCGGGTCCACCTGCGCCAATGGCAGGGCTGTGTAGTCAATTGGGCGGTCGGTCGGGTAATCAATCGGCGGTTCGGTCACGAGGCTCTCCAGGTTTGGCGGCTACCGGCCCGTCAATCCTACAAACCCCGCGCCCGGGCCGGCGCCCGCGCGCAAATCCAACAGCAGATGTTGGATTTGCACGCCGGCAGGCCGATGCCGTCCGCCCGCCTCGGCGGGCTCCTTGCGCCTGGCCGCGGCTTGGCTAACCGGTTGACCAAGCACCAGGCGGACGGTAGCATCGCGCCATGGCGACTGTTGTCAACACCTTGGAGGCCAAGACCCACCTGTCGCGGCTTATGGCTCTGGCGGAGGCGGGCGAGGAGGTGATCGTGGCGCGGGCCGGCCAGCCCGCCGTCAGGCTGGTGCCCGTGGCGCCGCCGCGCCGGCGCGAGTTCGGGTTCGGGGGTTTTGACATCCCGCCCGGCCACCCGTTTTTCGAGGCGCTGCCAGATGAGGAGTTGGCGCGGTGGGAGTGAGATACCTGATCGACACCCATGCGCTGCTGTGGTTGGTGGGCTCGCCAAGCCGTCTGCCGGCCGCCCTGCTGGCGGAGTTGGCCGCCCCCTCCACCGCCCTGGCGGCCTCCGCCGCCACGGCCATGGAACTGGCCACCAAGATCCGCCTGGGCAAACTGCCGGAGGCCGCCAGCCTGGGCCGGGAGGAGGGCTGGCGCGAGGCGCTGGGCCGGATCGGGGCATCCGGCGAGGACTTGACTCCCGGCCAGTGCCTGGCCGCCGGGTCGCTGGCCTGGGCGCACCGCGACCCGTTCGACCGCCTGTTGGCGGCCCAGGCGATCGACCTGGGCCTGGTCTTGGTGACCAAGGACCCAGCCTTCGCCACCGCCCCAGGCCTAACCACCAAGTGGTCCCCCACCTAATCCCCCTGGTTGCGACACTGCCAAACCAGCCACCGTCGCCCCAGGCGACCGACCTGGGCCCCGCCGGCGCTCAAACCTCCCAGATCGCGGCCAGGGGCATGGCCTTGAGTTTTGGGCCGAAGGACAGCGTCTCGCGGCCGAGGTGCAGCGCGATGCCGACCAACCAGTCGGCGCCAACCTTGTCTTGGAGGTGCCGCAGGCCGTTGAAGTCGGCCGGGCGCGCGGTCGCTGTGGCCTTGAACTCGAGCCCCACCACCCGCCCGCGGCGGTCTTCCAAGATCAGGTCGACCTCGGCGCCGTCCTTGGTGCGGTAGTGCGAGAATCTGACCGCCGTCTGCGCCCACGTGGCCTGGCGCGCCAGTTCCATCGCGCCGAAACCTTCCAGCAGCCCCCCAAGTTGTGACGCGGCGGCGGCCGAGGCGGCATCGGACAGCCTTTCGGCTGAAACTCCGGTCAGGTGCGCCGCCAGCCCGGAGTCCACCATGGCCACCTTGGGTGTGGCTGCCGCCCGCGAGCTAACGTTCCGAGTCCATGCGGACACTCGTTTGATCAAAAATGTCTGATCCAGCAGCGATAAGTACCGCGCCACGGTGGGATGGGGCAGCCCGAGAGCCGAGCCGAGCGTTGCGGGCACCAGGAGTTGCCCCGAGCGCGCGGCCACCATACGGGCCAACGCGACCATCTGCTCTGGGTGGCGGACTTCGCCGGCTTCCATGAAGTTCCGGGCAATCAGATCAGTCAAGTACTGGTCAAAGAACCGCTCCTGGCGCCGGCCGGACCGGCGGACGGCCTCGGGGTACCCGCCGCGGGCGACCCGTTCGACGTAGTCCGCGCGGCTGAGAGCCGACCTGTGCTCCAAGTCCGGCCCGGCCTCGAAAACGGCGTCGATGAAGCGGTCGTTCCCCCCGCTGAGTTCGCCTTGGGACAGCGGCCATAGTTCGACAGTCTCCATGCGCCCCGGCAGAGAGTCGACAATTGACCGCAACGCCATCACCCTGGCGGAGCCGGTCAGCAGAAATTGGCCCGGCCGGGGCTCCCGGTCGACTCGTTCTTTGATTGTCAGCGCCAGCTCCGGCTCCCGCTGCACCTCGTCGATGACGAGCAGGCGACCCTTCGCCTCGACAAACCCCACCGGGTCGGCGGCGGCGGCCCGCCGCGCGTCCGGCAAGTCCAGGCTGACCCACCGGCCGCCCGCCTGCTCGCAGATGCTGCGCGCCAGCGTTGATTTGCCGACTTGGCGCGCGCCTTGGAGCAACACAACACGCGTGTCCGTCAAGGCCTCGCCAACAACTGCGGCAGCCCGCCGCGGAATTGTGCCCGGGCTGAAGTCTAGGCTGGTCACAGACCCATGGAAGCACCATGCTTCCAGTTGGTCAAGCCCCGATCTTTCAGATGGTCGCCACCTCAACTTTCAAATGGTCGCTACCCCAACTTTCAGATGGTCGCTGGCTTGGCGCCGGCCGTCACGTCATCGACCCGGGCGAACCAGTCCCCAAGTCCGCTGGCGCGCCGGGGGCCAGCACGGCGATCCCCTGGGCGCGCGCTGCCGCTGCCAGGCGGCTGTCGTAGGTGACGATGCCGTCCAAGTCGTCCCCCAACTCAAGCGCCGCGGCCAGGTGCAGCGCGTCCAAAGTCCGCCAGATGTCCGGGGGCAGCCGGCCAGCGGCCTCGAAGGTGGCGCCGGGCAGGGACACCAGCGTGAGCGAATCGAGCACCGCCCGCGCCTGGGCCATGCGCTCCGGGGCGGCCCGCCGCACCGCCCGCGCCAACTCGGCGCGCGCCAGATCCGAGGACACCAGCTCCCGGCCTTGCGCCAGCCAGCTTCGCAGGGCCGGCGTTTCCAGCTCCGCGCTCACCAGTTTGACCAGCGCCGAGGTGTCAACGTAGTAGGCCATGTCAGCGCCGCTCGGCGTCCCTCATAGCGGCCAGCTCGCCGGAAACGCCGCCGCCGGGCGCGGGCGCGGGCAGGTCCTTGATGTCCCGTTTGGGCGGGCGGGCCCGGCCGGAGTCCAGCAGCCCCGCCAGCGGCGAGGCCGACAGCGGGACGATCCGCGCCACCGGCCGCCCTCTGTCAGTCACTGTCAAAGCGCCGTCTGCCACTGCCGCCACCACGGCGGATGCGTTCTGCTTCAAGGCCCGTATCCCCACACTCCCCACCGGGACGGGACTCACACCCGCAAGCCTGGCAGAACTTTCAGGACGCAACATGTGCTCCATTGTAGATCAAAGCGTCTCGCCAGCCACTGGGCCCAGGTCCGCCAAGTTGCGGCGCGCAGCTCGCGGGGCCGGTTCTTCTCGGCAGGCGCCCAGATGGCGTGCGGCGACTATGTGGCACCATTGCGCCCCAGCAAGCCCGGGCAGGGGGGCGGCGGGGCTGGGAGCCGGCGGGCGGCATCGGGCAACAGAGGGCGGGCGGCATCGGGCAACTGGGGGGCGGGGCTGGTCCGGGGCGGCGGAGTAGGCTGGGCTGGCCGCCCCGACACCCGACCACCGACCACCGACCCCGGGAGTTGACATGCAATACACCCACCTTGGCCGCAGCGGCCTGCTGGTCTCGCGCCTGTGCTTGGGGACCATGAACTTTGGCCCCCACACCGACGAGCCCGAGGCCTACAAGATCATGGACGCCGCGCTAGAGGCCGGCCTGACGTTCTTCGACACCGCCAACGTCTACGGCGGCTGGGGCGACAAACCCGGGACGCACCACGGCTGGACCGAGGAGATCATCGGCCGCTGGTTCGCCCTGGGCGGCGGGCGGCGCGAGAAGGTTGTGCTGGCCACCAAGTTCTACAACCCGATGCAGGACGCCCTCGACGGCCCCAACGACGCCCGCGGCAACTCCGCCTACAAAATGAAGCGGGCCGTCGAAGCCTCGCTGCGCCGCCTCCAAACCGACCACATCGAGCTGTACCAGATGCACCACGTCGACCCGCACGCGCCGTGGGAAGAGATCTGGGGCGCCTACGAGAACCTGATCCAAGCCGGCCAAGTGGTCTACGCCGGGGCGTCGAACTTTGGCGCCCGCCACCTGTGCTGGGCGCAAGCCGCCGCGCAGTCCCGCCACTTCCTGGGCCTGGTCTCTGAGCAGCACAAATACTCGCTGGTGACGCGCCAGCCGGAGCTTGAGGTGCTGCCCGCCGCCCTCGAATTGGGCTTGGGCGTGATCCCGTGGTCGCCGCTGGGCGGGGGGCTGCTGGGCGGCCACGCGCTCGACGGCAAAGGCGGCGCCCGCTCAGCCGAGGCCGGCGCCAGCTTGGACGATGCCGCCCGCAAGCGTTTGGAAAGCTTCCACCAGTTGGCCGCCGAGGCCGGCCACAGCCCCGCCAACGTGGCCCTGGCCTGGACTTTGGCAAACCCGGCGGTGACCGCGCCGATCATCGGGCCGCGCTCGGTGGAGCAGTTGGACCAGACCCTGGCGGTGCCCTCGATCACCTTGGACGCCGACCTGCTGGCCGCCTTGGACAAGCTGTTCCCCGGCCCCGGCGAGGCGGGCTCCGGCGCCGACCCAGCCGCCCAGGCCGCCACCGCCCCCTGGGCCTACGCCTGGTGAGCGCCACCCGCTCCCGGGCGGCGCGGCGGCGCCTGCCGGACCAATTTAGCCGGGGGGTGTAGCAGGAGGGCGGGCGGCGGACACTACCCCATTGAACGGACCACCCGCCCCCGGAACGGAGCCCACGTGACGCAGCCCGCCGCCGAACCAGGCCATCAGCTGATCGAGGAGTTGTTCGCCCAGCACGCGGACACCGTCTACCGCTACTGCCGCCTGCGCTTAGAGGCCCAAGACGCGCACGATGCCGTCTCCGAGGTTTTTGTGGTGGCCTTGCGCCGCGCCGAGGAGATCCCGCCAGCCCAGGTGGCCTGGCTGCTGGGGGTGGCGCGCCGCGTCATCGCCAACATGGCGCGGTCGCAGCGGCGGTATTGGGCTTTGGCCCAAAGGCTGGGCTTTGAGCCGGGCCGGGTGGCGCCAGACGTGGCCGAATCGGTTTTGGCGTCCGATGCCGCCTACCGCGCCTTGGCGCGGCTGCGCCCCGCCGACCGCGAGATCCTGCTGCTGGCCCTGGCCGGGCCGCTGACCCAGGCGGACCTGGGGCTGGCGCTCGGCTGCTCGGCCAAGGCCGCCGGCGTCAGGTTGAGCCGCGCGCGGGCGCGGCTGGACCAGGCGGTGGCCAGATTGGATGGTCCTGTTCCCGTTCCCGCTCCGGCGCCCGCCGGGCAGGTGGTCTGCGAAGTCAGGAGCAGCTAATGAGTGACCAAAATGACCAGTTTGAGCGCCTCTACCAGCGCGGCAGCCTCGATTCGATGGACCGGGACCGAGTCTGGGCCGAGGCTTTGCGCCGGGCCGGGGCGGGCGATTCCGCCGCCTCCCCGGCGCCGGCCGGGCGGCACGCCGGGCTGGATGGGGGCCCGCAGGGGGCCTTCGGCCGACCGCTGCGGCGGCGCGGCGCCCTGCTGGCCGGCGGGGTGGTGGCGGCGGCCGCTGTGGCCGCGGCGGCGGCGTTGGTGTTCGCCGCCATCCAACCCAGGGCCGCCGTGGATCAGACCAACCCGGTCAGCGCCACAGCGCCCGAGCCGGCCATGGCCAAGACCGAGCCGCCGGAGCCGGCCGCGACGGCGGTCCCGGGGGTCAACCACTTCCCGGACCTGACCGCGCCGGCGGCCGATTGCGCCCCCGGCGTGGCGGCGGCCGAGTTGACCACGGCCCAAGCCCAAGAGGTGATGGGCTGCGCGCTGGACACCATGGCCGCGCCGGACCTGGTTGTCAGCGCCCAAACTGTGGGCCAGCCGGATCGAGCCTCGACGGATGAGTGGATGACCGCCCCGGCCGCCGGCAACCTGCTGCTGGTGAACCAGCTTTGGGTGCAAGACCCAGGCGGCGAGCCCGATTGGGTGGGCGACGCGGAGGATCTGCTGTTCGCGGTCAAGGACGACGGCACACCCTATTCGACCCGCCTGATGCACGATCAGCAGCTTTACGAGGTCAACGACCCGGAGGAATACGGCAACGGGGTCGACTACCTCGACCCCGAGGGGCCCGGCTGGATGGGCCAGCTGACGGAATACTGGCAGAGGGTCAAATCGCTGCTGGCCGCGGCCAGCGCGCCGGCCGCTGCGGACAGTGTGACGGTGCTGGGGCCAGACCAGCAAGACGGCCGCGATGTGGTCAAACTCCAGTTGGGGGAGGCGCTGCTGCCGGCGGCCTATAGGACCAGCTTCGCCGTCTCGGCCGAATTGTGGCTCTACTTGGATGATGGCATGCCGGCCCGCACCGTGTTCACCTTCGACCGGGCGCCGATCCGCCAGGACTACGCCGAAAACCTCGAGGGCACGCTGGCGGTGGATGTGTGGCTGGCCGGTTGGTGCTGGGAGGAGGCCAAGGTGGACCAGGACGCCTCCGGCACCTGCGCCGACAGCCCAGTCATCTACCGTTGGGCCAGGACCGACGACCCAGCCGGCCTGCTGGCCTTGCCGATCCCCGAGGGCTACATCGAAGTCGACTCCGACGCGGGCGAGCCGACCAGGCCGTCGGATGTCATGTCAATTGACGGCTGCGTGGTTTCGCAAAGCCTGGACCCGGAGACGGGAGAGTACGTCTGGGCCACTGTGTGCCCCGGGCCTGATGAGATCCTGCCCCCCGACGGGGTTGAGTGCGCCGTGGTGAGCTCGGAAGAAGAGCTGCTGCAACTGCGCGACGCCATCGAAGCCGCCGGCGACCGGGTGACTTGCATCACGGTCAGCCTAGCTGAACCGTGAGCCCGCGGCGGGCGGCCTGGGCCGCGTAGAGGCAGAGGGTGGCGGCCTGGGCCACATTGAGGGACTCGGCCCGGCCGTAGATCGGCAGGCGCACCACCAGGTCGGCGGCGTCCAGCGCGGCGCCGGACAGGCCGTGGGCCTCGTTGCCGAACAGCCAGGCCTGGCCGCAGGCCAGCGCCGGGCCGCCCCAGGGCAGTTCCGGGCCCCCCAGTTCCGCCTCCCCCGCGCCGTCAGTGGCAACCAGTTGCAGGCCGATGCCGCGCAGGGACTCCACCAGGCCGGCCACCGGCCCGGCGCTCAGGACGGGCAGGTGGAAATAGGACCCGGTCGAGGCCCGGACCACCTTGGGCGCGGTCGGGTCGGCCGAGCCGTCCGCGAACAACACCAGGTCCACCCCGGCCGCGTCGGCTGAGCGGATCACCGCGCCCGCGTTGCCCGGGTCTTGGACCTGCTCAAACACCGCCGCCAGGGGCACGCCTAAGCGGGCCCGGCCGGCCAGGGCGGCCAGCGCCGCCGCCAAGTCCAAACCAGCCCACGGGTCCTCGGCCACGGCCACCACGCCCTGGGCGTCAGCCGAGATGGCGTCAACGTAGGCGGGCGAGGCCAAATGGGCGTACCCGCCGGCGCTGGCGACGCCATCGCCGATCTGAGGGTGGCGGCGGGCGGCATCGGGCGTCCAATAGAGGTCCTCCACCAAACCGGCGGCAGCGGCCTCGCGGCACGCCTGCGGCCCCTCGACCAGAAGGCGGCCCGCCTCCAAGCGGGACCGGCGCCGGGCCAGGGCGCGCACCCGCCGCACCCTGTCCGAACCCGCGTTCGTCAGCATGGCGCCAACGCCCGCCGCCGGGGAGCTAAACCGCCGCCGGGGCGGGCGCCTCGGCGGGCAGCGCCTCCCGCGCCAAGGTCACCAGCTGGGCGAACGCGCCCGGGTCGTTGACCGCCAGCTCGGCCAACATGCGCCGGTCGACCTCGATCTCAGCCAAGCGCAAACCCTGCATGAACCGGTTGTAGGTCATGCCGTTGGCGCGGGCGGCCGCGTTGATCCGCTGGATCCACAGCCGCCTGAAATCGCCCTTGCGGCGTTTGCGGTCGCGGTAGGCGTAGTTGCCGGAATGCTGGACCTGCTCTTTCGCTTTGCGGTAAGACCTGGAACGCTGCCCCCGGTAACCCGAGGCGCGCTCCAAGATAGTGCGGCGCTTCTTGTGGGCGTTGACGGCCCTTTTGACTCGTGCCATGGCTCAAATCCCCTTTCAGCGGCCCAACAGACGTCTGACAGTTTTGCGGTCGGCCTTGGACAGCACTTTGTCCTGCGACAGGCGGCGGGTCCGGCGCGACGATTTCGACTCGAAATTGTGCCGCATGCCGGGCTGCTCGTGCATGATCTTGCCGGTCCCGGTGACCCGGAACCTCTTCTTGGCACCAGAGTGCGTCTTGTTCTTAGGCATGGCCTTAGCTTTCCCTCGTTGTTTCTTCCACTGGTCTGGGCGGCCCCGGGGCCGCTGTTCGCCGCGCCTGGGGCGCGCCGCCGCGGCGGCCCTGGGCGCGGGGCTCGCCGGCTGGTTTGGCGCCGCGCGCGGCGCCCGGTTTGGGCGCGAGTCGCGGCGAGGGCTTGGGCATCGGCGCAGTTGGCGCCGCCGCTTCGGCCGCGCCCGGGCTGGGCGCGGGCTCCGGTTTGCCCGATGCCGCGCCCAGCGCCCCAGCCCCGCCAGCCCGCCCCGCGCCGGCCGGGCGGGCGGCGCGGCCGGTGGCGGCAGGCGGTTTGGCGTCCCCCGGCCGCGGCGCGGCGGCGGGCCGGCCAGGCGGCGGGCCGGGTTTGCGTCCCGCCGGCGCGGGCGCGGGGGCGGCCGGCGCCTCTGGGCCGCCGGCCGCGTCGCGGGCGGATCGGGGCCGGGGCGGGGGCGCCGCGCGCGACGGGGTTGGTTTCGCGGGGCCGGGCCCGGACGGGCCGGGGCGCGGTCCCGGGTGGGCGGATTGGTCAGAACTGGGGGCGGGCGCGGGCGCCGGGGCCGAATCTGCCTGGGCCGAAGCAGCCGGGCGGGGGGACGGCGCCGGGGACGAAGCCGCTTGGGCCGATGCCGGGCCAGGGGACGGCGCCGGGGCCGAAGCCGCCGGGGCCGAAGCCGGGCGAGGGGACGGCGCCGGGGCCGAAGCCGCCGCGGGGGCTGGCGCCGGGCGGGGGGACCGCGCCGGGCCGGGGGACGGCGCCGGGGGCGAAGCCGCCGGAGAGCCGGGCGCCGGGGCCACCCACTCGGCCGCCTCCGGGGCGCCGGCGGACTCGGACGCGGGGGCGGACTCGTCCAACGCAAGGGCGGCGGCATCGTCCAGCGGGGGGGCGGAAGCGGCTGAAGCGCGCGGCGCGGCGGGGCGCTCGGTGGGGCGGGGCCGTTTGCGGGCGGACTGGCGGGCGGCCTTCTTCTTGGTCGGGGCCAGCACCATAACCATGTTGCGGCCGTCCTGGCGGGGGGCGGACTCGACCGTGGCGAGATCCGACACCTCTTCAGCCAGCTTTTGCAGCAGGCGCAAACCCATCTCGGGGCGGGACTGCTCGCGGCCCCGGAACATGATCATGACCTTGACTTTGTCGCCCTGGTTCAAGAACCGCTCAACGTGGCCCTTCTTGGTGGCGTAATCATGCTTGTCGATCTTGAGGCGGAAGCGAATCTCTTTCAGGACCGTGTTGGCTTGGTTGCGGCGGGCGTCGCGGGCTTTCTGGGCGGACTCGTACTTGAACTTGCCATAGTCCATCAGCTTGGCGACAGGCGGGCGGGCGTCGGGGGCGACCTCGACTAGGTCGAGGTCGGACTCGGCCGCCAACCGCAAGGCGACTTCCAACTTGACAATCCCCACCTGCTCGCCGGCGGGGCCAACCAGGCGCACCTCTGGCACCCTGATGCGGTCGTTGATACGAGGTTCGCTGATGATTCACTCCTTGGTCGCGCGGACGGGCACTGCGGGCGCGCGCGAAGGCTCAGCTAGCCTGCCATACCCAGCTCCCTCAAAAGGCGCCAAACCGGTCTAACTCGCGGCCGGCGCCCTGGCCGGCGCGGCGGCGCCGGGGGGAACTCGGGTGGGAAGCTCGCGGCCTCCGCTTACGCCCCGCCACCCCAGCCCGCTGGGCTGCGGCGGCGGTCGGTCCCGCAAAGTGTACCAGTTCCCCCGGCCGCGGTTGCGGGCGCTGCCTGGGCGGCCGCGGCCGGCGCCGGGCGGCGCGCCGGGGGCTCAGGCGCGGGCGGGGACTGCCCAAGCGGGCGCTGCCTGGGCAGCCGCGTAGGGAGGGCTGAACACGGCTTCTGGTCCCAACACCGCGTACTTGGAGGCCTGCGCCCGGCTGGGGGCGCCGGCCGCCAGCGGCGGCGGCACGTTCTCATAGCCGCGCGGCGGGGCGGGCAAATCGGCTGGCGCCAGTTGGCCCGGCCTGGGCACGGCCGGCCTGCGGGTTTGGGCGGCGCGGGCAACTGGCATGGCCAGCGGCGGCGGCACGTTCTGATAGCCGCGCGGCGGCGCGGGCAGGTCCTCTGGGCGGGGAGCTTGCCGCGTGGGGGCGGGCCGGAGGCGGTTGCCTCCCCCGGCGGCCGCGGCGGGGCCGTTGGCCGGGGCCTCCCCGCCGGCCTCGCCCCAGGGCGGCGCGGCAGCGTGGGCGCCGCCGCGGGCGGCCGCCGGGCCAACTGCGGGCACGCCGCGGGGCGGGGTTGTCCGCGCCACCGGCAGCGCCAGTGGCGGCGGCACGTTGTTGAAACCGCGCGGCGGGGCGGGCAGGTCTTCCACCCGGGGCGCTTGGCGGGTCGAGACCGGCTTGGTCCGCTTGGGCCGGCCGTCTTCGTTTTGGGGCGCCTCCGGCGCCGCGGCGGCTGGGGCGGCCGGGGCTTCGGGGGCGGCAGGCGCTGGAACTGGCGCGGCGGCTGGGGTCTGGGCCTCAATCCAAGCTGTGACCAAGGCGGCCATGGCGGGCATAGCATCCGGCTCCGAGGCCGGCCCCGCCGCGTACACAGGCGCCGAGCCGACTGACTCGGGGGCGGGCACGGCCGCCTCAGGGGCCGGAACAGCCGATTCGGGGACCGGGGCGCCAAGCTCACAGACCGCGGCAGCGAACTCGGGGGCCGGAGCGGCCGGCTCAGGGGCCGAGCCGGCGAACTCGGCGGCCGGGACGGCGGGCGCCGGGGCCAGCGCGGCGAACTCGGGGAACGGAACGGCCGACTCGGGGGCCGGGCCGGCGAGCTCGGGGACCGGGGGGGCCACCTCAGGGGCCGGGCCGGCAAACTCGGAGGACGGGCCGGCGAACTCGGAGGCCGGGGGGGCCACCTCAGGGGCCGTGGCAGCGAACTCGGAGGCCGGGGGGGGCACCTCAGGGGACGGGCCGGCAAACTCGGAGGACGGGGCGGCAAACTCGGAGGACGGGCCGGCAAACTCGGGGGCCGGGGCAGCGAACTCGGAGGCCGGGGAGGCGGGGGCCGCAGTGGGCAATAGCGTCTCGGCGGCGCCTGCCGGGTAGTCGAAGCCGACCCGGACGGCAGCCGAAGCCGCCGCGGCGGCGGCAAGCTGACCAGCCGCCGACTCGGCCAGCGGCGCGGCCGCGCCTAGGGCCGGGGCCGCGGCCATTGCGAAGACAGGCTCGCCATGAACAGGCGTTGCCGGGTACCCGGGCGCTGCCGCGGCCGCGTACTCGGGCAGCGGCGCCGCCGCGACCTGGGCCGGAGCGGCGGCCAGCGCGAAAGCGGACTCGCCATCAACAGGCGCGGCCGCATACCGGGGGGCCGGCGCGTCGGCGTACCCGGCCGGCGCGGCGGCGTACCCGGGGGGAGGCCCGCCCGCATCAACGGCCGGGGCGCCGGCCATCGCAAAAGCCGGCGCGACCGGTTGGACCGACACCCTGACAGGGGCTTCGGCGGGCGCGCCAACCGGGACGGCGGAAGCGGTGACAGTCTCTGGGGCCACCCAGGCGGGCGCCGGGGCAGGCGCCGCCGCCGGGGCAGGCGCCTGGGAGAACATGGCGGCGGTCCCAGCCAGAACGGGCGGCTCGACGGGCTGGAAGCCGCCCGGCGGCATCGTCCAAGCGGTGGCGGCGGTTGGCGCCGGCAGACCGGGCTGGGCCGGGCCGGCGGCCTGCGCCGGAGAGGCCGCCGGGGCGCCGCGCCGCCTGCCGCGCAGCAGCCCGAACAGGCCGCAGGCGATCAGCGCCACACCGGCGGCGGTGGCCAACCACAGGCCCTTGCCGGCCAACCAGGCCACCGCGTGGCCCGCATACGGCACGGCGAACATCAGCTTGCCCCGGATTTGCCCAGGCGCGATGGGCTGGTCGGCGGTGGCGTTGGCGTCGCCTTGGGTGGTGTAGTAGGAGGCGCCCTCGGCCTGGCTGGCCGATTTGGCGATGACGCGGTGGGTGACCAGGGTTGGGTCGTCCGGGTTTGGCATGAAGGCGACCACATCGCCGATGGCGATCTCCGCCTCCGGGTTGTCCACCCCCTTGACCACAATCATGTCGCCGGGCGCGAAAGCCGGCTGCATCGAGCCGCTCTCCACCACCAGCGCCGCGCCGCCCACCAGGCGCGGGACTACGGCGAGCGCCACGGCCAAGGCGGCGGCAGTTGCAACAATGGCGATGGCGAAAACGGACAGAAAGGCTCGCAGGAAGCCCCCATTGGTTTTGGGGCGGCGTGACATAGATGTCTCCTTAGACAAGTGCGGTTGTGGCCGGATCGGGGATTTCTATGAGAAGCGGGGCGGCTCGGTTATATATGCCACAGGCTGGCCAGCCAGCCCCGGTTGGCCTACCTGGCCATTCGGAGCCCACCGGCCCGCTGCGGCCAGTCTAAGCGACCGGTCGCCAGGGGCGTGCCGGGCGTTTGAGTAATCTGGCGCCGGTGGCGCCTGAAGGCTTGCGCTAAACCGCAAGCTTTGCGCCGCGGCCGGCGCAACACCTTCGCGGCGGCGCCGTTTAGCCCCCCGCACCAGCGCAAACAGGCCGTAGGCGATTAGCCCCAGGCCGGCCGCGGTGGCCAGCCAGGGGGTTTTGCTGGCAAACCAGGCGGTGGCGTGGCCCACATACGGCACGGTGTACATCAGCTTGCCCCTGATCTGCTTGGGCAAGATGGGGGAGTCCGCCGCCGTGTTGGCGTCGCCTTGGGTGGTGTAGGAGGCGCCCTCCGCCAGGCTGATCGATTTGGCGATGACGCGGTGGGTGACCAGGGTTGGGTCGTCCGGGTTTGGCATGAAGGCGATGACATCGCCGATGGCGATCTCCGCCTCCGGGTTGTCCACCCCCTTGACCACAATCATGTCGCCGGGGGCGAAAGCCGGCTGCATCGAGCCGGTCAGCACGGTCAGGGCCGCGCCGCCCACCACCCGGGGGACCACGGCCAGCGCCACCGCCAGCGCGGCCAGGGCTAACACCATGGCGGTGGCGAACACTGAGAGGAAACCTTGGAGGAAGCCGCCTTCGCGCTCGGCGCGGCCGGGCCGGGCGGCTTGCCTCAAGGTTGAGGACCCGGCGGCGGGGCGCCTCAGGGGCCGGCCCCGCCGACGGGTGGTGCGAACGGTCACGGCTCCGTAGTGGCAGTGGCGGTTGGCTTGGGCTGGAACTGGCCCACAGTCTCGCCATCGCCGGCGTTCACGGTGCGGACCTGATCCAACTGGACGGTGATGCCCTTTAGGACCTTGTTCAGGCTCATGTGCTGGCTATCGGTTAAGCCTTGGTCGAAGGTCACAAACACGACCACCTTGATCTGGCCATCCTCCGGCAACGCCGTCACCTCGCCGCCAGCCGAGCCTTGGCCGGCGTCTTCGCCGCCGGCTTTCGCGAGCAGGCCCAGCGTCACCGGGTCTGTGCTGCCTGGTGTCCAATCATGCCCGTCTCCAAGGGTTGTGCCGTTGAAAAGCGCCACCTGGTAGCTCCCACCCGGCAACTTCTCGCTCTCACTGGTGCCGAACAGGCTCAAGCGGCCGACCAGGTTGTCGCCCGACATGGTCACTTGGAACGGCAGGGCGATGGCGAACATGTCGCCGGGGACCATCTGGGCGGTGGCCAGGTCGATTCCTTGACCCGGAACCCCGATTTCATTTGCGACGCCGTCGGCGCTGTTGGCCCGGTCCGGGCTCACGTCATAGGCCTTGACACCGTCTGCGACCGGCTCAACCTTCATCTGGCCCGTGTTGATTGTCCCGATTGTCTCGAACTTGGTGCTGGCGGACCACAGGGCGAAGGTGGATCCGCCCAGCAGCAGGGCCACGCCTGCCACGCCTGCCACAATTCCCTTGACCCGCCCCGAGGAGCGGCTTGCCCGGCCTGTTGTCATCAAACTCTTTCCCTTGTCTGCCTCGAGTTGCTGTCCGGCTGTTTCGCCATCAGATAGAACGCCTCGCAGCGTCCGTTCATTCCACTTTCAACGGCTGATTCCCACCCCAATCCGGGCTCATGGCACCCTGGCCGGCCTGCCGGGTCAAGCTCCGACAGCCCCCACCGCGGCCGGCGGGCGGCTGTGGCCCGGGCGGGTGAAAACCGGCTCCACCGCAATCTGGTACGGCCCGTTGGCGGCCGGGTCAGACGGCAAAACCAAGGCGCTCCAAGAATCCGTCACCCCCACCTGCGCCCCACCGGGCGAGGTGCCAGTGGCGCTGGCGGAGTTGGCGAAGGAGGCCAGCTTGCCCGGGTCCAACTCGACGGCCAAGCACCAAACCACCACCGCGGGCTCCGAGCTCGCCGCGTTCGGGTCCTGCCCGGCGAACGGCCCCACCTTTTGGCCCGGCGACAGCTCCCACCGGGCAGTTGCATCGCCGGGGTTGGCGCAAGAATCAGCCGCGCCCCGCTCGTAGAATGCGAACCTCGAACTGGCGGCGATCGACTGGCTGGCCGCCGGGCCGAGCGTCAAGTAGTAGTCGACACCGGTGTTCCCTTCCCCCCGCAAGGTGACGGAAAACTCAATCAAGGCGCCGCCGGAAGCTGTCGCGACGGCATCGTCCGTTGTCATGGTGAGCGTGGCCTGGTTGGCGCCATCCGCCACCGACGGGGCGCCGCCGGCGCGGGTGGCGGCCACGTAAACCTGGCCCACCGCCACCTGCTGGCCGGGCGCGGTGGCGCCGCTCGCCCACAAAGCGGAGGTCGCCCCGCCCAAATGCGCGGCCACCAGCAAAGCGCCGCCCGCCACCAGCGCGGCGGCCGAGCGGAACCGGGAACGGCTCATTGCGACCACCTGACCTGCTCGGCCGTCACCTCGATGGCCGGGACGGCGGCTGGCTCGGCGGTCGCGACCCCCGGGCTTGGCTGATACAGCGGGGCCGATGCCGCCGGGTAGACCACCGCCACCACCACGCTCAAGGTGGCGTCGCCCGCGGGCAAGCTGGTCAGGGTGGCGCTTTGCCCCACCGCCAGCGGCGCGTCGCCGCCAGCCAAAACGTTGTTGCTCTGATCGATGATCTGGTAGGTGGCCGCCAGCGGCGCCGGGGTGGCCGGGTCGCTGGCCCACGCCACGGTCACATCAAAAACCAAGTTCTTGCCCCGGGCGGAGATCTGGAAGGGCTGGCGCAACTCCAGCGAATCGCCGGGCATGGCGTGGAAATCCGCCAAATTACCGCCCTTGGCGCTGCCCTGGCGGTTGGCGGCGGGGACGTCGCTGGTGGTCTCCGACCACTCGAAGGCGCCCTGCGCCACCTTCAACTCACCGCTCGCGATCATGGCCGAGCCGGCCTGCGTCGCCTGCGCGGACCACAGCGCCAGAGTCGCCAATCCCCCGCCCAGCGCGGCGAGCACCGCCAGCACGGCCACAAGGCCGCGCCGCCGGGACGGCCTGGCGTGGCGCCCCCGGGGCATGGCGCGCCGGCCGGCGCCCTGGCGGGCCTGCCGATTGGGCGGCGCTATCTTGCCGCGCCGCGCCCTGGGTGGTGCGAGCAACCGCGAACTCCTTGCGACGGGGGTGGAGCCGGCGACCGCCTGAAACGGGGAGGGCCGGCCTTTCTTACCGACCGGTCCAACAAAGCCTCCCCCCCGAATATTCCCCACCACCCAGGCAGCGCCGGCATCAGCCGTCCAAGCTGGCGCGGAGCGCGGCGTGCCCGGAGAAGACCGCCGCGCCGCCCCCCCTGCTGGCCGCCCGCCTTGCCGGCGCGCGCCCCCCGCTCAGTGCTCCCATCAGCTAAAACACCGCCGCTCGGGCACAAAGCGGGGTCGGTGTCAGCTGTCGGTGTCAGCTCGGGAAGCGCCGCAGGATGACGGGGAAGGCTTTATCGTGCGAGTCGCGCCAGTTCGCGGGGGATGGCGGTCACGCCCACATCACACCTCTAATCGATCGACGAGCCCATCTGGGTCGGATTGTCGCATCTACGCTGGCGCACCGCCCTCCGCCCCGAACCGGTGCCGGGACGGGCAAAACGCCAAACCTACCGCCTGGAGGCGGCTGCCCGCAAAAATGCCCCTTTTCAGCTCTTTCTTGCGACTGTATGCCTCCAACGCCACGCAACTACGCAGGGCGCCTCGGCCAGTCTCATCTTGAGTCGCGCTCCGCGCGCGCCGGGGCTGGCCCCAGCCTGTAGCAGCGCGCGGAGTTTCTGGATGTCGCGCTCCGCGCGCGCCGGGGCTGGCCGGGGCGGGGCGGGGCGCCGCCGGGGGCTGCTTGCGGCCCGGGACGGGAGGCGGATCTCCGCCGGGCGGCATCGTGCGGCCGATGGAACACGCTGGCGCCGCGCTTCGGGGCGGATCCAGGGCGGGTCCGGGGCGGGCTCAGGCGGCGGTCAGGCTCCGACGGGCGCGGGCTGGGCGGCCTCCAACTCCGGCGGCGCGTCCGGGGCGGGGGCGGCGGCCCGCTCCAACTGCTCGGCCTTCTTGACCGCCAGCAGGAAGGCGAACACTATGGCGATGATCCCGGCCACGAACTTGCCCACCAGCACCGGCACAATCAGCGACGGCTGGAAATTGGCCGTGAAGGACAGGTGGTCGCCAAACAGGAAAGCGCAGCAAACCGCGAAAGACAAGCAAATGACCTTGTCCTTGGCTTTGAAATCTTTCACCATGGCGAGCAAGGCGAGCACGTTGGCGGCGCCCGCCAGCAGGCCCGCGGTGGCGTCCGAGGACAACCCGAAGATCCGCCCCACAGCCCCCAGCGGCCGCGCCAAATAGCGTTTGATCAGGTAAACCATGGGGAAAGCGCCGCACAGCATGATCCCAATCGCGCCGGACACCTCCAAGGCGCGGAACAAATCGGCCTCGTCCGCGATCACCGGGTCGAAGCCCCACCACTGGCCCAGCACCTGGGAGGGCAGCGACGTGAAATACTCCACCACCACCAGCACCAGCACAATTTTCAAGGCCGATTCCAGCGCTCGGCCAAACACTAGGAAGCCTTTGATCATGGCGTCCGGCTTGAACATCAGCCCCAAAGCCAGCGCCAGGCAGATAAGCACCAGCGGGATCAGGTTGCGGAAAATGGTGACCCACATGAGCCCCAATTGGTATGTGCCCGCGCCGGTGGTGGACACCACCTCGCGCACCATCGGGTTGGTCACCGCGATAATGGCCGATGCCGTCAACACGCCAAACGGGATCGCCAACAGCCCCGACATGGTGCCCAGCGCCAGGTACTTCTGGTCTGAGCGCTGGAGCATTTTCAAGGCCACCGGGATGGTGAACACAATGGTGGCGCCCGCCATATAGCCGGTCATCATGGCCATGATCCAAGACTCCCGAGTTTGGGCCAGGGCGTCCGCCAACTGGTAGCCGCCCATGTCAACCGCGATAAAGGTGGTCGCGGCCATGGCCGGGTCCGCCCCGACCGCCTTGAAAGCCGGGCCGAAGACCGATGAGACAAACTTGGTCAAGTACGGCGCGGCCGCCATGATCCCCGCCACCGGCAGAAAGATCGGCCCGATGGCGTCGATGCCGGCCGTGAACTCCTTGCCCAGGGCGCCGGAGGGTTTGACCACCGAGGCGGCGCAGCCGACCAGGGCGCAGGCCATGATGATGTAGACGACAACAGTTCCGATGGTTTCCACTTTTCAGGCTCCTTTGGCGGCAAGTTGGCCGGCCGGGCGGCCGGCGGCGGGTTGGTAAAGGGCTTCGGCCCGCTCGCCGTATTCCTTGGCGGAGCGGTACCACAAGTAGAGGTATTCGCCCACGCCTTCGCCGCAGGCGTCTTTGTGCAACGCCCAAACGAACCAGTAGTAGGCGGCCAGGGCGGTGTAGGCCAGGCAGTGGCGCAGCTCGCCGGGGCCGGGCTGGCGGCCGAAGTAGGTGGCCAGGACTTCGAGGGCCTGGTCGTAGGTGTAGTCGGAGCAGCAGATGAAGGTGCCCAAGTCGGCCGCGTAGTCGCTCATGCCGGAGTACTCCCAGTCGATCAGGTACATATCCCCGCCCCGGAGCAAAATGTTCGGGTCGTAGAAGTCGCCGTGGCACAAGACCGGTTCGATGCCGTCCGCCTGGGCCAGGCGGTAGAGCTTGGCGGCGCGGGCGTCCAACTCGGCGAAGTCGGCGAAGCCGAGCCGGTGGCCGGCCCCTTCCGGGCCGCCCGGCATGAGGCGGGCTTTGATCTTGTTGGTCTCCTCGAACAGGTCGAAGTCGTTGGAGACGGCCCGGCCGCTGGTGTGCAGTTGCCGCACCAAGGTCAGCGCTTGGGCCACGTGGGCGGGGTTGTGGTAGTCGAACTGCTCGGTGGTGTCGATGAACTTCGACAGCTTCCAGCCCGCCTCCGGGTCCAGGTGGATGAAGGAGCGGTCCAGCCCCAGGCCTAGCGCCACGGCTTCGGCCTCGGCCTCGGCGCGGCGGTTGATGATGCCTTGGCCGGCCACGCCGGGGTGGCGGTAGACGTAAGTGCGGCCCTCGGCGTCGAAGCGGAAGGACAGGTTGGACAAGCCCAGCGGGATGGGCTCGAAGCCGCCCAGGGCGTCCCGCTCGACTTTCAGGATGCGGCAGATGTTGTCCAGGATCGACGAGTCGATGTTGGTCAGGAAGTCCCGGTCGAAGACGCGCACGTCATCGAGCGAGTCGAATTCGTGGACCACGTCCGGCCCGTAGCGTTTGATGCGCAGGTCGAGGTCTTTGATGTGCTCGGCGTAGATGGCCTCCCACAATTTGGGGTGGGTGGCGGGGTTGTCGTAAACCTGGTCCAGGATCGGCCTGAAGCGGTTGGAGAAGGCCCGGTCGAAGTACGCCTCGCCGAGCATGACCCAGCAGTCGCGCCCGCCTGGGGCGGCGTGGGTGATGCGGTCGTAGTTGCCCCATTGGAGCTGCCACTCGTCGGTGGGGCCCTGGTGCCAGACGGCGGCGTAGTAGCCGCGGTAGACGTAGGGGGCGAAGACGTTCTCGACGTAGTAGTTGTCCGATGAGCAGATGTAGGTGTTGCCCAGCTGGTGTTCGACAACCTTCAGCGACGAGTGGTTGTTGCGGGTCTCGTATTCCCGGTTGACGGCGATTTGCACGCCGAAGGCGTCTTCGAGGTACAAGAACTGCTCCATCTTGTACCCCACCACCACGGTGATGTCTTCGATGCCCGCCGCTTGGAGCTGGCGGATGAGGCGTTCGATCAGCACTTCGCCGCGCACCACCAGCAGGCCTTTGGGCCGTTCGTAGGAGATAGGCGCGAAGCGCGTCGACATCCCCGCCGCTAGCACGATGCCGTTGTCCACCTTGTGCGGTTGGAGTGCCGCCAGGCCCCGCTCGGTGAGTTGGAACCCGTCCGCGCGGCCGTCGGCTTGGAGGCGGCGCAGGGTGGCGTTGACCGCCCCCAGGGCGATGCCGCCGGCCGCGGCGATCTGCCGCTGCGACTTGGCCTGGCCTGTTCGCAGGGCGTTGAGCACGGCGAACTCGGCGTGGTTGAGCATGGTTTGCCTTTCCCAGAGACATGCGCGGCGCAACCGGTGCGTTCACAATGGCGCTACGTAGCGTCAAACTGAACGCGGCTGCGCCCCGACCGTACCCGCTGGATCTGGCGGCAGTCAAATCAAGGGCCCGCCCCGCGTTGCGCCGCGCGGCCGGCGGGGCTCAGGCGCGGCCCCAATCCGCCGGTCCCCGGCCGGCCGGCTAGCGGGCCGGCCGGCCAGTTCGGGTTGGCTGCCTGGCCTGCGGGGGGCGGCGGCGACGGGTAGGGCACCGGGGCGGCAAGGTAGCCCGTTTGGGCGCCGCGGCCGGCGGCGCGCACCCCGGGCGCAGAGCCTTGGCGCGGCATCGGCTGGTCCAACGGCGGCCCGGGCGGCGGAACGCCCGGCCAGCCGCCCTCCCCTGGGCCCGGCTCAAAGTAGCCCGGACCGCCCGCCGCCGCGGCGCCGTAGCCGGGCGCGACCCCAGGCTGGGCGCCGTAGCCGGGGACTGGGCCGGGCTGGGCGCCGTAGCCGGGGACCGGACCGGGCTGGGCGCCGTAGCCGGGGCCGACCCCGGGCTGGACGCCGTAGCCGGGCGCGACCCCGGCGCCGTAGCCGGGGACCGGGCCGGGCTGGGCGCCGTAGCCCGCGCCAGTTGGGACTTGCCCGCCGTAACCAGGATCAGGTGGGACCTGAGGGCTGGAACCAGCCGCGGCCGCGGCGCCGTAGGCGGGGACCGGGCCGGGCTGGGCGCCGTAGCCGGGAACGGGCGCGCCTTGGGAGTTGAAGGCAGCGCCAGCCGCGACGGCGCCGGCAAAACCAGGACCAGCCGGCGGCTGGGCGCCGAAGCCGGGGGCGGCCGACGGCTGGGCGCCGAAGCCAGGGGCGGCCGGCGGCTGGGCGCCGAAGCCAGGGGCGGCCGGGACTTGGGGGCCCAGGCCTGGGCCGGCCACTACCCGGCCGCCCAGGCCATCCGGGACCCGGCCGGCCAAGCCGGCGCCGGCCGGCAGTTGGGCGCCAAGGCCAGATCTGGGCGCCATCCGGCCTGCCTGCTTTGCCCGCCGGGCGGCCGAGAAATATCGCGGCAGCGCGACCACGATGCAAAACCCGCCCAGGGCCAGCGGGTATATGAAAACCTGGACGGTCCCGCCCGGCTCAACGTTCCAGTACTGGAGCGCCGGGACGCCCGCCCCGACGGTCAGCGCCGCCGCCGAGATCACCAGGTTGCGGCGGGCGGCCGCGAGCGGCTCGAATTCCTCTGCCGCGCTGCCGGAGTGGATGAACAGCGCCACAGCCGCGACCAGGGACAGGCAGGAGAACACAAACAAGGCGGTCCAGAAATACCACATGGCGCCGCGCGACGAGCTCGGGTTGAGCGCCGCGTACTGCTCGAACTGGCTGGTGGCGGACACCAATTGGGCCAGGTCCGTGTCCATCTCGGCCGCGGCCACGGCCGCGCCGGCCCGGTCCCCGCCCAGACGCGCGGCGCCGGACTGCTTGACGCACTCGGCCAAGGCGCCCGCAAGCGAACTGAGGTCGGAAATCATCCCGCTGGGCACGGCATCGGACTCCCTTCCGGCCAAACTTGCGAGTTGGGCGGCGTAATTCTCCAGCGCGGTCTGAGTGGTGGCGGTTTCCAATGCGATCTTGTCGCCGCCCAGATTGTCGAAGTCCAAACCCCGGTATGACTCAACGGCCGCGGCGGCGCGGTGGCTGATCTCGGAGACCTCGTCGGCGATGGCGCCGGCCGCGGGGGCGGGCGGCAAGGCGAACAACAGCCCAGCCAGGATGCCCAAGCATCCCAGCAATTGGACCAGGCGACGCATTTGGGGATCACCTCCGGCGGGAAATCAGTCAAGCACTTGCCATCAGGCTAGACCATCCGCCCGCCCCGCCCCGCGAGCTCCGGGCGGCGGCCGCGGCCCCGCTCCCCCACCGGGCCCTGGCCGGCGCCGCCCGCCCGCGCGGATCGGGCCGCGGCGCGCCAAACCGCCGCGATGGTCCGCGCCAAGCCGCCGCGATGGTCCGAGCCGGGTAGCGGGCCCGTCCCGCGCAGCTTGGCCGCCGCGGCTGAGGCCGGGGGCGGCTGGGGGCGGCTAGGGGGGCGGGTTTCGGGCCAGGGACTCGGCCACCGGGTAGCAGTTGAGCGCGTAGGCGTAGGTGCGGCCGCCGTAGCCGGAGGGGCCGGCGGAGGCCTCGCCCACGCAGTGGGCCCACAGCGCGCAGAGGTAGCCGGAGATGGCCAAGTGGAGGTGGAGGCGGAGGAATTCGGCGGCGGTGGGCTGGCGGCCCAGGTAGAGGCGCAGAGCCAGCTCGGCCCGGTCGCGCTCAAAAAACGAGTACAGGCAGTACATGGCGACATCCACGATCGGGTCGGCCCCGGCGGCGTACTCCCAATCGATCAGCCGGGCGCCGCCGCCGGGCAGGATCAGCACGTTGTCCGAGTTCAGGTCGCAATGGCAGAAAACCTCCGCGACGTCCAGCCGGCGGTGGCACTCCAGCAGTTCGGCGGTGCGGGCGCTGAGCCGCTCCAGGTCCGGGTAAGGGGCCGGGCGCGGCCCGGCGGCGAGCCGCTCATAGCGCCTGACCTGCGCGGCAAGGTCAAAGCGGGGCCGGGCCGGGAGGCCAAGCCGGTGCAGGCGGCGGGCCAGCCCCATGGCAACCGCCAGGTCGGAGTCATCGGCGGCGTCCGCCACCCGGGCGCCGGGGTAGAACACGGTGACGCGGCGGCCCGCCTGGTCCATCGCCACCACCTCATCCGCCAGGCCGCTGCCGCGCAGGGCGCGGTAGGCGGCGCGCTCGGCCGCGCGGTCCACCAGGGCGCCGGCGCCCGGGCCGGGCAGCCGGAGCACATAAGCCCGGCCGCCGCAGCGGAAGGAGAACGACTGGTTGGTCATCCCGCCCGGCAAGCGAGCCAGGCCCAGCACGCTCCCCGGCTCGACGCCCAACAGCGCCGCGGCCGCGCGCTGGGCCTGGGCCAACTCGCCCCCAACCGGGGCGGCAGGCGCCGGAGCGGGGCCGGCCAGCGGGACGATGCCGACAGGCGGGGCCGCGGCAGCGGCGGCGCCGGCCGAGCCGGCGGGGCCGGCCAGCGGGACGATGCCGACAGGCGGGGCCGCGGGGTCGGGCGGGCGGGCGCCCACTTGGCTGTTCGTGGTTCCTCCTTCTGCCGCCGGCTGCGGCGCGGACCCGCCCAGACTACCGGGCGGCCAACCGCCTGGGGAGGCATCGGCGCTGGCCAACAGGGCGCGGCCGGGTCCGGGGCCGACCCGGCAACCGGGCAGGCGGCATCGTCCGGCGGGGGGAAAGCAACCAGGGCGGCAAGGCGCGGCGGCGGCGCCGGGCAGCGGAGGGAAAAGCGGCCAAGGCGGCAAGGCGGGGCGGCGGCGCCGGGCGGGGGACGCGGCCCAAGGCCGCGTGCAGGTAAGATTCGGGAAGCTGTCGGCCAGTGTCCAACCGCGCGGGGTTGGCCCGGCCACCACACAAGATCGGCAAGGTGAAAGTGGAACTCTTCAACGCGCTGTTCGGCGTGCCCCTGGGGTACCTGCTGGACTGGTGCTACGCGCTGGTCCCCGCCTACGGCCTGGCGATCATCCTGTTCACCTTCGCCACCAAAGTCATCCTGTTCCCGCTGTCGCTGCTGGCGCAGAAGAACGCCGTCGCGATGGTGCGGATCAAGCCTCTCCTGGAAGACGTCAAACGGCGGTTCGAAGGCAACAACACGCTCATCCTGGACGAGCAGAAGAAGCTTTACAAGCGCGAGCGGTACTCGTCGCTCAAGGGCATGGCGCCCATGCTGATCCAGATCCCGATCATCCTGGGCCTGATCAACGTCATCTACAAGCCGCTGCAACACCTGCTGCGCATTCCGGCGCCGCTGATCCGGGACCTGGTGCTGCGCACCTCGGAAATCCTGGACACGCCCGTGGCCCAACTCGGCTACGGCGCCCAACTGCGGGCCATGGAGCAAGTCCAAGCCGATCCGGCGGCCTTCGCCGAGGTGGCGGGGGCGGGGGAGGCCATCGCCCGCATCCAAGGCGTCGACATGGCCTTCCTCGGCATGGACCTGGCCGCGGTCCCCGCCTGGGGCTCGGCCACCATTGTGTGGCCGTTCGCCTCCGCCATCAGCGCGCTGGCGCTGTGCCTCTACCAAAACCGCTACTACGTGCTCAACCGCGTCCAAAGCCCGGCCGCGAACTGGGCCATGACCATTTTCATGGTCGCCTTCTCCGGGTACTTCGCGCTGGTGCTGCCCTGCGGCCTGGGCCTGTACTGGACGGCCGGCAACCTGCTGTCAATCGCGGTGGTCTGGATCTGCAATGTGGTCTACCGGCCGGAAAAGCACGTCGACTTCGCCGCCATCCCCAAACGCGTGGTCCTGACCCGGGAGCAGCGGGCGGCGGCGCGGGCCGAGCGGCGGGCCAACCGGGCCCGCGAGAGGCGCGACGCGGCCCGGTTCTCCGCCACCCCGGGCAAGCGCCTGATGTTCTACTCCGAAAGCTCCGGGTACTGGAAATACTTCCGCCGCCTGGTCGAATGGCTGCTCGCCAACACGGAAATCGAAATCCACTACGTCACCTCCGACCCAGCCGACCGCGTCTTCGAGCGCGACCACCCCAGGCTCAAGACCTACTACATAGGGCCGCGCGGCCTGATCGCGTTCATGATGAAGCTCGATGTCGACGTGGTGGTCATGACCCTGCCAGACCTGGAAACCTTCCACATCAAACGCTCCCTGGTGCGGCGCGACACCGAGTACATCTACCTGGACCACGGTATGACCAGCCTGCACCTGATGCTGCGCGACGGCGCCCTGGACCACTTCGACACCGTCTTCGCCTACGGCCCCAACCACGTCCAGGAGATCCGCCAAACCGAGGCGCTGAAGGGCTTGCCGGCCAAGCGCATTGTGGTCACCGGCTACGGGCTCCTGGATGATCTGCTGGACTCGGTGGCGGCCCTGCCGCCGGAGCAGGCGAACAATCCGAAGGTCGCCTTGGTGGCGCCCAGCTGGCAAATTGACAACATTATGGAGTTGTGCCTGGCGGAGACCGTCCAACCGCTGCTTGAGGCCGGTTTCAGGGTGGTGGTGCGGCCGCACCCGGAGTTCGTCAAGCGGTTTGCTAACCGAATCGCGGAGATTCGGGCGGCTTTGGCGGAGCCGATCGCCTCCGGCCAGCTTGAGCTGCAAACCGATTTTTCCTCTAATTTCACTGTTTACACGGCTGATTTGGTTGTCACCGACTGGTCTACCATCGCCCAGGAATTCAGTTACGCCACCTTGAAGCCGTCTATTTTTATCAACACGCCGATGAAGGTGATGAACCCGAATTGGCAAGACATCGCCTCGCCGCCGCTGGACATCACCCTGCGGGATATGATCGGCGTTTCGCTCGACGTGGACGAGTTGGCGCGGATCGGCGCGGTCGCCACCGACCTGGTCGCCTCGGCCGCCGCCTGGCGCGACCAGATCAAGGCCGTCATGGAGGACAACATCTACTACGTCGGCTCGTCGGAGTTGGCGATGGGCGAATACATCCTGGAGGCCCTGGCCAGCCACGCCGCCGCGGCCGCGGCAGATCCAGCCCGGGATGCCGCTGCGGCAGATCCAGCGCGCGATGCCGCCGGGGCAGTTCCAGCCCGCGATGCCGCCGGGGCAGTGCCAGCCCGCGATGCCGCCGGGGCAGTGCCAGCGCGCGATGCCGCCGGGGCTGTTTCCCCCAACGACGCCGCCGGGGCATCGCCGCCAGACGGTGCCGCCGGGGCTGCTCCCCCAGACGGTGCCGCCGGGGCAGTTCCAGCCCGCGACGCCGCCGCGGCGGTCAAAGGGGGTGGAGCCGATGGGCCTGGCCCCCGCTGAGGCCGGCGCCGGCAGGCCGGCCCGGCGCCCCGGCGGCACTTGGCGGCGCTGGGCGCGGCTGACCGGCCTGGCGGCCTGGATCGCGCTGGTGCTGGCGGCCGCCATGCCCCACCCGGCCCAGGCCTACATCGACCCGGCCACCACCAGCTACCTCATCCAGGTGGTGTCTGGCCTGGTCATCACCTTGTCGGTGGCCATCGGCGTGTTCTTCCGGCGCATCGTTTTGTTCCTCACCACGGCCCGGGCGCGCTTGGCCGCCACCTGGGTGCGCCTGACCTCGCCGCGCCGCAGGCCGGCCAAAGGCTCCGCCGCCCAAGCGGCCGCCAACCCCAGCCCAACCGCCTCCGCTCTGGCGGCCGGGGCCGCCGCCGGGCCCCGGGCGCCGCCGAGCGGGACAGCCGGCGCTTCGCGGCCCGCGTCGCGGTGGGGGAAAGCGCCGCCAGCCGGCCCATCAGCGCCACCGGCGGGGCGGCTGGGATGAAGGCGGACGGCATCGGCCAAGCTGAGGCGGCCGGGGACGGCGCGGGCCCCGGCGCGGCGCAAACTGGGCAGGCCGGGCAGGCCGGCGGCCAATGGGCTTTTTGGTGGCGCGACGCGAGGCCCTTCCGGCGCCGGCTGGGCCTGGCCGGCGCCGCCGCCGTGGCGCCGGCCTTCCTGCTGTTCATCTTCGGGCCGCTGGACATATTCCAGAAGAACGCCGCCGAGTTCCCCTTCACAGCCGCCGACCTGCTAAAACCCATGCTGGTGGTGTTCGGGTTGGCGGCGCTGGTGATGCTGGGGGCGCTGGCGGCCCTGCGCGGGCGGGTCTTTGATTTGGCGGTCTCGCTGCTGCTCGGTTTGACCCTGGCCGCCTGGGTCCAAGGCACGTTCCTCAACACCGATTACGGCGAGTTGACAGGCGTCGCCATCCGGTGGGAGCGCTACGCCCGCCTGGCGCTGGCCAACACCGCGATCTGGGCCGCCCTGACCGCCGCGCCGCTGATCTTGCGGCTGGTCAGCCGCAAGATTTGGACTGTGGCGGCCTGGCTGGCCCCGGCCGCGCTGGTGCTATCCTGCGCCGCGGCGCTGGGCAGCGACTACGCCAGCTTGAGCGCGTCCGGGCAGCCGGAGCGCCAGGCCCTGGCCCCAACCTACGCCGGCTTGTTCACGGCCTCGAGTGCGGCCAACCAGTACATTTTTGTGCTCGACATGATGGATCAGAAATTCGTCACCGAGATCGAGGCGGAGGACCCCGAATTCTTCTCCCGCCACCTGGATGGCTTCACCCAATTCGACGCCAACATCTCCAACTACACGCGCACGCTGCCCAGCGCGGCCGATATGCTGACCGGCCAGCGCTACCAATTCGACGAGCCGCTGGACCAGTACTTTGGGCGCGCCTACAAGCATGGCGACTTCCTGCCCAACCTGCGGGCGGCCGGCTATTCCACCAACATTTACGCGACCGACCGGTACTCCTATTTCAACATCAACGACATCGTCGGTTTCGCCGACAACGTGAAACCGGCGAAGCGGCGCATCGCGCTCAAACCGATGTTGAAGGGAATGCTGCTGCTCGACGCGTTCCGCTACGCTCCGCATATCGCCAAACCATTCTTTTGGACCGCCGCCGACCAATTCGCGGGCGCGGCCCCGGTCTTAGATCCGGACTCGCCGTTCACCAGCGACAATTTCGCGTTCAAAGAACTGCTCGCGGCCGAGGGCGTCACCCTGGGCGGCGACCAACCGCGCTTCTCCTACATCCACTTGGACGGCGCCCACAACCCGGCCATCATGGACCGCCAGGCCAACCGCGTGCCGCGCGACTCGGTCAGCCTGACCGAGCAGGCCATGGGCGCTTTCTCCCTGGCCTTCGCCTACCTCGACCAGTTGAAGCGGATCGGCGCCTACAAAGGCGCCTCAATTGTCATAACCGCAGACCACGGCCACTGGACCGAGGACGCCGACGCCGGCCCGCTGGCGGCGCCCCGCCTGACCGCGCTGTTCGTCAAACCGGCCGGCGCCGAGGGCGCGCCCCTGGCCCACAGCTTGGCCCCAACCCAGATGGAGAACGTTCGCGCGACGCTGTTGGCGGAGGCCGGCGCCCGCCCCAGCGGCGGCCCGCCAACAGTCTTCGAGCTGTCGGCTGACTCGGCCGAGCCGCGCGACTTCTTCTACCGGCGCGGCCAGAACGTTGACGAGGGCCTGATCGACCACTGGCAGGTCACAGGCGACGCCCGCAACTGGGAAAACTGGCACTTTGTGGCTGGCAACCGCACCCTCTACTGGGGCTGACACCCCCACCACAAGCCTTTGAAGGCCTGGGCCGGCTCGAACGCTTTGTATGATGCCGCCCGGTAACCCGACCCCCCGCCCCCTCCTTGGGGGGGCCGCCAGGGCCGTCAAGATGCACGATGCCGTCCGGTAACCCGACCCGCCCGCTCCCGCCTTGGGGGGCCGCCAGGGCCGTCCGCGCCCGCTTGGCCCCGGATTGCGCTGCCCGCGAAAAGCCCGCCGGCGGCAAAAAGGAGCGTCTGGCCAGCCTGATAATATGGCGGACGCCTATCGCCGCCGGGCGGCGCGGGGGCAGTGCCGAGTCGGCTTGGCCCTTCGGGGGAAGGCGAGAACCACGGAACCCTGGGGGATTGTTGGGCGCGAAGCTAGCGACGTTGCCGCTGGTCGCAACGCGCCCGCCGAAGCGGGCTGATATCCAGTGGTTGCGGGCGTTGGCGGTGACGATGGTGGTGGTGTACCACGTCGCGCCAGGTTGGCTGCCGGGCGGTTATGTCGGTGTGGACGTGTTTTTTGTCATCTCGGGGTTCTTGATCACGGGCGGTTTGGTGGCGCGCCCGCCGACCACCTTGGGCGCGGTGGCGGAGTTCTGGCGCCGCCGCATCAGGCGCTTGCTGCCGGCCGCCTTCACGGTCATCGCGCTGACGGGTTTGGCGTGCTGGCTGATCGGCCCTTCGATGCAGTGGCA
>JAITIG010000215.1 GCA_031279575.1 Bifidobacteriaceae bacterium | reverse complement strand
GGGGCCCGAGGGCCAAGGCCCGCAGTCCCGCAAGCTGGGCGGGCGGCCCCCGGCGCAGCGAGATTAGGCGAGGTGGGCTTCGGGGTTGGCCGCCACCTGGTCGGTGGCCAGGAGGGCGGCGCCGGTCAGGGCTGGCAGGGCCGGGCCGACGGCCGGGCGGATGGTTTGGTCGGCGGGCGACCAGCCCCAGCTCACCACCCGTTTGGCCAGCTCGGCGCGGAGCGCCGGTTCCAGCAGCGGGGCCAGGGCCGCGAAGTCGCCGCCCAGCACCACCGCGCCCACATCCATGAAGTTGATGGCGCCGCTGAGCGCCAATCCGAGGGCGCGCCCGGCGGCCTCCAGCGCCCCCAGCGCGGCCCGGTCGCCCAGGCGCGCCCGCCTCGCCAACCCAAGCAGGCTCGGCTCCGCGCCGGGCGGCGGGACTTGGGCGCTGGGCGCGGCTTCGCCGCCGAGGCGGGACCAGTTGGCGGCCTGGTTGGCGCCTTTGGGGCGGCCTTGCCCGGCCGGGCTGTCGGTGGCGCCGCCGTCGCTGGCGCCGGTGGCGTCTGCGGCGGATTGGCGGGGAGGGCCGGCGGCGACGTGGGTTGGGCTGCCCGGGGCGCCAACGGTGGACGGGCCGGCGGCGTCGGGGGCGGTCTGGCCAGGCCCGGAGGCGAGGGAGGCCTTGGAGGCGCTGAGGGGGCGGTGACCCCAGCCGCCCGAGCCGGCGGCGGTCAGGATGGCGCCGCGGCCGGCGTATTGCTCCAAGCAGCCGCCCGAGCCGCAGGCGCAAGGGGGGCCGGCGGAGTCGACCGTGATGTGGCCGAGTTCGCCGGCCCAGCCGTGGGCGCCGGCGTAGAGGGCGCCGTCTTGGACGATGCCCGCGCCGATGCCGATCCCGCCCGAGACGTAGACAAAGCTGGCCGCCCGGTCCCCCGCCGCGGCCAGCTCGGCCCGGGCGGCCAGGGTGGCCTCGTTGTCGATCGCCATCGGCTCTAGGCGCAGGCGCGACCGCAGGGCGCGGGCCAAGTCCAAGTCCCGCCAGCCCAAATTGGGGGCCGTGCGCAGGTACCCGGTGGCCCGGTCGACCGGGCCTGGCACCGCCAGAGCCCCGCCCACCAGGCGGATCGACCGGGCGGCCAGGCGCCGCCGTACCCGCCGCGCCACCACGGCCAGGGCCGCCAGCGCCGCGGCCGGGTCGCTGCCCGCCAGGGCCTGGGGCTCGACCGCCTCGGTGATGACCGCGCCGGCCAGGTCGAGGGCGCGCGCGCCGACATAGTCGAGGTTGATCTCCAAGCCGAGGCCGGCCGCCGTTTGCCGGGCCAGGCGCACCGGCGTGGCGGGGCGGCCCGCCCGCCCCGAGGCCTGGGCCGCCAGCTCCTCCACCAGGCGGCCCGCCACCAGGCGGTCCACTAGGGACGATGCCGTGGCGCGGGTCATGCCGAGGCGTTCGGCCAGCTGGGCCCGGGAGACGGGCTCATCCGAGGCGGCGATCAGCCCGTAAACCAGCCGCAGGTTGTGGCTGCGCAGCGAGGCCTGGCTGGCGCTGCGCAGATGCGGGCCAAGATCGGCCCGGCCGGCCGCCAGCGGCGGCCAAGCCAAACCCCAGGAGCCTGCGCAGGCCGGCCAACCGCCGCTTCCAGCCCTAGCCGAGGGCTGCGCTCGGGAGGCGGCTTGGGCCGCGCGCCGGGCCGGGGCCGGGGTTGCTGCGGCGGGCGGGTCGGGTGGCGGCGCCTGGGTTGCGGTGCCGGGCTGCGTGGGGGTGCGCGCTGGGCCGGGGCGCGGGGGCGGCGGCTCGGCGGCGGCTGGCGGCTGGCGGCGGGGGGTGGACGGCATCGGCGGGTTCCCTTCGGCGGCGACGGGAGACTAGTTTAGCGGACAAACAAATTTCGGCTGGGCGCTTGCGCGGGGCGCGCGCCAGCGATATGTTTAGCGGGTCAACTAAATGTTCGACTCACTCGAAGGGGAGTTTCCAATGAGCTACCAGCCAAGCCGCGAAGACCGCTTCTCGTTTGGGCTTTGGACCGTCGACTGGTCCGGGCAAGACCAGTTCGGGGCCGCCACCAGGCCGCCCATCGACCCGGTCGAGGTGGTGCGCAAGCTCGACCAGCTCGGCGCCTGGGGCATCTCCTTCCACGACGACGACTTGGTGCCGTTCGGCGCCGACGCGGCCACCCGCGACGGCATCGTGGCGCGGTTCAGCCGGGAGTTGGCCCAAACCGGGATTGTGGTTGAGATGGTGACCACCAACACCTTCTCCCACCCGCTCTTCAAAGACGGCGCCTTGACCGCCAACGACCGCCGGGTGCGGCGCTTCGGCCTGCGCAAAGTGCTGCGCAACGTGGACCTGGCGGCCGAGTTGGGGGCCTCGACCTTCGTCATGTGGGGCGGGCGCGAAGGCCAGGAATACGACTCGGCCAAAGACGTCTTCGCCGCCCTGGAGCGCTACCGCGAGGGCATCGACACTGTGGCCGGCTACATCAAAGAACAGGGCTACAGCCTCAAGATCGCGCTCGAGCCGAAGCCGAACGAGCCCAGGGGGGACATTCTGCTGCCCACCGTGGGGCACGCCCTGGCCTTCATCGAGCGGCTTGAGCACGGCGACATCGTGGGGCTGAACCCGGAGGTGGGCCACGAGCAGATGGCGGTGCTGAACTACACCGCCGGAATTGCCCAGGCGCTGTGGGCGGGCAAACTGCTCCACATCGACCTGAACGGGCAGAAGTCGGTCAAATACGACCAGGACCTGGTGTTTGGCCACGGCGACCTGCTGTCCGCCTTCGGCACCGTGGACCTGCTGGAGAACGGCTTCCCGGGCGGCGGGCCGGTCTATTCGGGGCCGCGGCACTTCGACTACAAGCCGTCGCGGACCGAGGACCTGGCGGGGGTTTGGGATTCGGCCGCCGCCAACATGCGGATGTACAAAATCCTGGCCGAGCGGGCCCAGGCCTTCCGGGCCGACCCGGCGGTCCAGGCCGCCTTGGAGGAGTCCAAAGTGCTGGAGCTGGCGCAGCCGACTTTGGCCCCGGGCGAGTCGCTGGCGGCGTTCTTGGCCGATCGCTCCGCCTTCGAAGAGGCGGACCCGGCGGCGCTGGGCGCGCGCGGCTGCGCCTTTGTGCGCCTGAACCAACTCGCCATCGACCACCTGCTGGGGGCGAGGTGAGCGGCCGCTCGCCGGCGGGCGGGGCGGCGACGCTGGTGGCGGGGGTGGACACCTCCACCCAGTCTTGCAAAATCGTGGTGCGCGAGGCGGCCAGCGGCGCGCTTGCGCGCTCGGGCCGGGCCCCCCACCCACCCGGCGCCGAGGTGCCGCCTGAGGCCTGGTGGGAGGCCTACCAGGCGGCGGCGCGGGCGGCGGGCGGGTTGGCAGACGTGGCGGCGCAGGCCGTGGGCGGCCAGCAGCACGGCATGGTGGCGCTCGACGCGGGCGGCGCGGTGGTCCGCCCGGCCCTGCTGTGGAACGACACGCGCTCGGCCGGGGCGGCCGAAGACCTGGTGGCGGAGCTGGGCGGCGGTTCGCGCCAGGCCGGCGCGCGCGCCTGGGCCGAGGCTGTGGGCACGGTGCCGGTGGCCTCGCTGACCATCGCCAAACTGCGCTGGCTGGCCCAGCGCGAGCCGGCCAACGCCGCCCGGGTGGCCGCCGTGGCGCTGCCCCACGATTGGCTGACCTGGCGTTTGGCCGGCCACGGGCCGGCCGGCGGGGACGGCGCGGCTGGCGCGCCCGGACCCGGCTTGGAGGCCTTGGCGACCGACCGCTCGGACGCCTCTGGCACCGGGTACTGGTCGCCTCTCAGCGGGGCCTACCGGCCCGACCTGCTGGAGCTGGCGTTTGGCTCGCGCCCGCTGCTGCCGCGGGTGGCTGGGCCGGGCGAGGCGGCTGGGACCACGCCGGAGGGCATCGTGCTCGGGGCGGGGGCGGGGGACAACGCGGCCGCCGCCCTGGGGCTGGAAATGGCCGTGGGGGACGTGGCGATCTCGCTGGGGACCTCCGGCGTGGTCTGCGCGGTCAGCGCCCGGCCGACGGCCGATCCGAGCGGGCTGGTGGCCGGGTTCGCCGACGCGGACGGCGCCTACCTGCCGCTGGCCTGCACGCTGAACGGCTCGCGCGTGTTGGACGCGGCGCGGGCCATCTTGTCGGTGGGCCACGAGGAACTGGCGCGGTTGGCGCTGGCGGCGCCGGCGGGGGCGGACGGCCTGGTCATGGTGCCCTACCTGGAGGGGGAGCGGACCCCGAACAAGCCCAGGGCCAGCGCCGCCCTGCACGGCTGGCGGCTGGCCAACTCGACCCCGGCCCACCTGGCGCGGGCGGCGGTCGAGGGGCTGGCCTGCCTGCTGGCGGACGGCCTGGACGCGATCAGGCGGCTCGGCATCCCGGCGCGGCGCGTCCTGCTGATCGGCGGCGGCGCCCAATCGGAGGCCTTCCGGCGGATCGCGCCCAGCGTGCTCGACCTGCCGGTGGCGGTGCCGCCGCCAGGCGAGTACGTGGCCGATGGCGCCGCCCGCCAAGCCGCCCGCCTCGTCCTGGGGGAGCTGCCGCGCTGGCGCCGCCCGGCCGCCAAAGTGTACGAGGCCCCGCCAGCGCCGCAGGTGCGCGAGCAGTACGCGGCGGCGCGGGAGCTGGTCGCCGAGCGCTGACCGGCCGGGGTGAGCCTTCCCAAGCGCTTGGACGATGCCGTCCGGGCGGTCCGGCGGGGCCGGCGCCGGGGGGCGGCGGGGGTCGCAGAGCGAGAATATCTAGCTGTGGACTTGCGCTGGGTGACAAAGGTGTAATTACATTGACGCAACCAATTTTGACATGACCGGCGGGTGTTAGGAGACGAAACGTGTGGAATGTGCTAGGGGAGGGCGCCCTGACGTTGGAATCCGGCATGATCGACCCGCGAGCCGGCGTGCTGAACCTGTTCGGCGCGCCAGACGAGACCGGCCCGCTGGCCTGGCAGCGCCGGGCGCTGTGCGCCCAAACCGACCCTGAGGCGTTCTTCCCCGAGAAGGGCGGCTCGACCAGAGAGGCCAAAATGGTTTGCGCCTCATGCGAGGTGCGGGCCGAGTGCCTGGCCTACGCGCTGGAAAACGACGAGCGATTCGGGATCTGGGGCGGCTGCTCCGAACGCGAGCGGCGCAGGCTGAAGCAGCGCAGGTCGCTTTGACCCCGGCCGAGCCGATCAGCAGCCTCCCCCTCGCCAGCGTCGCCCCCCGGGTGACCGCCGTCATCGCCACCCAAGGCCGCTCGCTCCACCTCCCCCAAGCCTTGGTGGCGTTGGCCGGCCAGAGCGTGCCGCCCGATTCCATTGTGGTGGTCGACGCCGGCCCCAAAGCCGACCCGGCGGTGGCGGAAATGGCGATCCAGTGCGGCATCCCGAAAGACAAGCTCAGCTTGGTCCACGCCATCCGGGCCAAGAACTTCGGCCAGGCGGTCGCCGCCGGCCTGCGCGGCCGCGACTGCGAGGGCGTCTTGTGGCTGCTGCACTCCGACTGCTACCCGGAGCCCGACTGCCTGGCGCACCTGGTCGCGGCGCTCGACCTGGCGCCATCGGTCGGGGTGGTGGGACCCAAGCAGCTGCGCGCCGACGACCCGACGCGGCTCGGGGAAGTCGGCGTCACCACCACGCCGCTCGGCCGCCGCGTCCCCTACGGGCACGATGGCGAGTTGGACCAAGGCCAGTTCGACGCCCTGGAGGACGTGCTCGGGGTGGGCAGCGCCGGGATGGCGATCCGGGCCGAGGTCTGGCGCGCCCTGGGCGGGCTGGCCCCAGCCCTGGGCCCGTTCCGCGACGGCCTGGAGTTCTGCCGCCGGGCCCGCCTGGCCGGGCACCGGGTGGTGGTGGAGCCCGCCGCCCGCCTGGCGCACGAGCAGGCGACCTACCGCGGGCTGGCGGGCGGGGCCCAGGGGCGCCGGCCGGGCCGGGCCGGGCGGGCCCCGGCCGCCTCCACCCGGCGCTCTTTTAGGGCCCGGCGGCGGGCCTGGGTTTTCACCCTGCTGGCGGACTGCTCGTTCCCGGCCCTGCTGCCGCTGGCCGCGATGGCGCTGGTGGTGGGGCTGGGCCGGTTTGCGTGGCGCATCGCCGCCAAAGAGTTCCGCCTGGCGGTGGACGAGTTGGCGGCCCCCCTGGCGGTGCTGACCCGGCCGGACGCCTTGGCCCGGGCCCGCTACGTGGCCGGGCGCACCCGCCGCGCGCCGCGCCGCTCGCTGGCCCCGCTGCTGGTCAGCGCCCGCGAAGCGCGGGCCGGGCGGCGCGACCGGCGCCTGACCCAGGCCGAGCGGCGCCGCCAAGCCCTCTCGCCAACCGAGATCGAGGCGGCCGAGCTGCGGGCCCTGGCCGCCCAGCGCCGGCGCATGGCGGCGGCCGTGGCCGCGGTGGCGGCGGCGGTGGTGGGCGCGGCGCTGTACCGGCTGGTTGGGCCCGGGGCGGTGGTGGGCGGGGCGCTCGGCTTCCAAGACCTGTCGCCCTGGGACCTGGCGCGCCGGGCGGCGGGCGGCTGGCAGCAGGTGGGCCTGGGGCAGCCCGGCCCGGGCGACCCGTTCGCGGCCGTGCTGGCGGTTGCCACCCTGGCCGCGTTGGGCGATGGCGCGCTGGGCGTCAAAGCGCTGCTGATTGGCGCGCCCCTGCTGGCCGCCGCGGGCGCCTGGGGCGCGGCGGGGGCGGCCTCCCGGTCGGTTTGGGTGCGCGCCTGGGCGGCCTTGGCCTACCTGGCGGCGCCGCCGTTGTGGACGGCGCTGGCCCAAGGCCGCCTTGGCGCCGCGGTGGCGCACGCCGCCCTGCCCTGGGCGCTGCTGGGGGCGGCCCGGGCCATCGGCGCCAACCGCTTGGATGTGCGCCCGGCCGTGCTTGGCCCCGCCCAGGGCGCCTGGGCGCGGGCCGGCGGGGCGGCCCGGCTGAAACTGGCCCAGCCTGGCTCCACCGCCGCGGCCGGGGCCGGCGGCCTGGCCTTTGCCCTGGTGGCGGCGGGCAGCCCAGTGCTGCTGGGGCCGGGGCTGGCCGGCATCGGGGCCTTGGCGCTGGTGGCCGGCCGAGGCCGGCGGCTGCGGCTGGTGTGGCTGGCCGCGCCTGCCCTGGCCCTGTTCGCGCCCCTGATCTGGTCCGTCGCCAACGGCGGCGCCTGGCGCCAGCTGCTGGCCGACCCAGGCCCCACCTTGGCCTACAACCCGGCGCCCGGCTGGCAGCGGCTGCTGGGCTGGTCCGAGGCGCCCGTCTGGCCCGAGTTTGTGCCCGCGGCCTGGGGCCAGGCGCTGGCCGGGGCGGTCGCCGCCGGGGCGGTGGTGGCGGCGTTGATTGGCCTGGCGCGCCTGGGCCGGGCCGGGCGGGCGGCGCGCTTCGGCTGGTGGCTGGCCCTGCTGGGGGCGGCGGCGGTGGTGGCCTGCGGCCGGGTGGCGGCCAGCCACAGCGGGCTCGAGCCGGTCTACCCGTGGAGCGGCGGGCCCGCCAGCCTGGTCCTGGCCGGGCTGCTGATGGCCGCGGCGGTGGGCCTGACCGGCCTGGTGGGCGACCCGGTGGCGCAGCTTGAGGCGGGCGCGCCAGCCCCGGCCGCCCCCGCCGCGCCCGCCCGGCGGGGGCCTGGGCGCGGCCGGCGGCTGGCGGCGGCGGGGGTTGGCTTGGCCGCGCTGCTGGCCGGGCCCATCCTCGGCGCGGCCCACGCCGTCTGGCTGCGGGCGACCCAGCCGGAGGTCCACCGCTCCCAGGCGGTGGCCGTGCCGCCCATCGCGCTGGAGGCGGCCAGCGGCGCGCGCGGCGTCTACACCCTCAGCTTGGCCCTGGTCGAGGGCCCCGCGGCCGGGCGGTGGGCCGTGGTGTGGGATGTGGTGCGAGGCGCCGGGCGCCAGTTGGCCGACCCCTTGGGCCTGGCCGGGGCGCGCGACCTGGCCGGCCTGCCGGGCAGCCCCGGCGCCCCCGACCTGGCCGAGCGGGCCATCAACCAGGCGGCCGCGGGCATTGTGGCGCGCAGCCCCGGCGCCGCCGCGCTCGACCTGGCCGGCTCCGGGATCGGCTACGTCCAAGCCGCCGCCGCCGACTTGGAATTGACGGCCGCGCTGGACGCCACCCCCGGCTTGGCCCGCGCCAGCGAATCCGACCAGCGGGTGGTGTGGCAGGTGGTCCCCGAAGGTTTGGAGATCGACGGCCGCCAGGTCGACGCCGCCGCCCGCCTCCACGTGGTGGACGGCGCCGTCGCCACCGCCCTGCCCAGCGGCCCCGGCGGGCGGATCGCCACCGAGCTGCCGGCTGGGGGCGGGCAGCGCGACATCGTGCTAGCTGAAAGGGCGGACCCGGGCTGGCGGGCCACCCTGGACGGGGTGGAACTGGCCGCCAGCGGCGGGCAAACCTGGGCCCAGGTCTTCCAAACCGGCGCCGCGGGCGGCCACCTGGTGATCTGGCACCAGGCGGAGCGGGGGCTCGGCGCCATCCAAATCGCGGTCCTGGCGCTGGCCGCGCTGGTGGCGCTGCCGGTGCGCCGGGCCCCGGGGGAGCGGGAGGACGCCTGGTGAAAACGCTCAAACGGATCTTGTCGGGGCTGATGGCGCTGGTGCTGGTGGGCGCGGTCGGCGCTCTGGTGTGGGCCGACCGCGCCCACCCGGGCGCCGCCGCCCCGCCCGGCGCCGCCCAAATGGTGGCCGTCCCGCCGGGAGACTCGGTGGCGGTTTGCCCCGGCGGTCTGCGCCTGCCAACCGAGGGCGCCGGCGAGCCGGTCTACGACCCGCGCTTCGACCCGGCCGCCACCCAGGTCGACTCGATCAGCCGGGTGGTGGTCGAAGGCGGCCAGGGCGGCCGGGCCGCGCCGCTGGAGGAGGGGGCGGCGACCGATCTGCCCGGCCCCTTGGCGGCCGCCACCGCGACCGTGGCGGACCAGCCCATCCGGGTCGAGGCCTTCTCCACCGCCGCCGCGCCCGCCCTGGCGGCCGGGGGGGTGTTCCAGCACATCGGCGACGGCGACCTGCGCGGGGTGGCCGCCTCGCCCTGCGTCCCGCCCGCGCCGGAGGCCTGGGTGGTGGCCGGGTCGACCGAGCCGGGCTCGTCCGCCCGGCTGATCTTGGCCAACCCCGGCTTGACCAACGTCACCGCCGACCTCGAGGTGTGGGACGCGGCCGGGCCGGTCGAGGCCATCGGCCTGACCGGTTTGGTGGTGCCGCCCAGCTCCCAGCGGGCGGTCCTGCTGGAGGGCTTTGTGGGCGATGCCGCCCGCCTGGCCGTGCACGTTGCCGCCAGCGGGGGCGACCTGGCGGTGTTCTTGCAGCACTCGCGCCTGCAAGGCACCACCCAAGGGGGCGTGGAACTGGCCGTGCCGGGGCTGGCGCCGGCCACCGAGGTGGTGGTGGCGGGCCTGGATGTGACCGAGTCGACCTTCGACTCCAGCCGGGCCTGCGCCCTGCGGGTGGCCAACCCCGGCCAGGAGCCGGCCGCGGTCAGCGTGGAGCTGTGGGGGCCGGACGGCCCCACCAGCCTGCCCGGGCTGGAGGCGGCGGCGGTGGGGGCCGGGCTGGTCACCGACCTGTCCTTGGCGGGGCTGCCGGCCGGGCGCTACATGGCGGCCGTCAGCTCCGACCAGCCGGTGGCGGTGGCCGGCTTGTCGCTGCGCGCGGGGGCGGCGGACCAGCCGGAGGAATTCGCCTGGACCAGTTCAAGCGCGCCCGCCGCCCATGGCTTCGCCGCCCTGCCGGGGGCCGACTTGACCTGGCGGCTGGTGGCGGGGGCCGGGGCGGACTCACGGCTCACCTTGACGCCGGTGGGCGCCGACGGCCAGCGCGGCGCCGCCACCAGCCTGGCGGCGCCGGCCCGGACGGCGCTGGTGGTCGACGCCGGCGAACTGGGCGCCGGGCAGGGCGCGGCGGCCTTGGAGTTCGCCTGGGACGGGCCGCCCGGGCAGGTGGCGCTGGTGGCCAGCGCCACAGACAGCCAAGGCGAGCTGATCTCGGTGCTGGTGCCGCTGGGCCACTGGGCGGCCGCCACCGAGGTGGCGGCCTACCCGCGGGCCCCCTGAGCCCGCGGGCGCGCGGCGGGCGGGTTAGTCGCCGTAGCCCGGGTCGACCTCTTCGGGGGGCATGCGCCACAGGTGCGCCAACTGCTCCACCACCACATCTAGCACCAGCAGGCCCAGGTCGCGGGAGTCGGCGGCGCGCACCTCAAGCGGGCGGCGGTAGACGATGACGCGGTCCGGCAGCCCGGCCGCGGCCGGGAAAGACCGGGCCAGCGGCACGCCGTCCTCCCAGGACGGGCCCTCGGAGGTGGGCACGTCCTCAACCGCCACCTCGAGGCGGGCCAGGCGGCGCTCCCAGCGCGGCTCAAGGCGCAGCAAAGCCGCCCGGATGTGCTGGTCGAACTGCTCCGCGCGGGTCAACGCGCCCGGCAGGGCGGGCGGCAGCAGGGGTCCGCGCGGCCCCCGGCCGCGCCGGTCGCGCCGGCGCCCCTGGGCCCGGCGCGGCAGGCGCCCCAGCCGGGCCGGGGGGCCGGCGGGCCCGGCCAAGTCCTGGCCTGGCTGGTCAAAACGGCGGCGCATAGGTCAAAGGCTACCCGCGACGGCGTGGCGTGCGCGCCAGGCCGGGCCGGTCGCGCTAGGGTGCCACATGTGGCGACCCAACCCAGGCGATGCGAGCACACCGCCTGCCCCGACCCGCCGGTGGCGACCTTGACCTTCGCCTACAAGGAGGCCACCGCGGTGCTGGGGCCGCTGGCGACCGAAAAGGACCCCAACGGCTACGACCTGTGCGCGCGCCACGCCGAGCGGATGGTGCCGCCGCGCGGTTGGGAAGTGGTGCGCCTGGCCCCGCAGATGCTGCCCGCCGGGCACAGCGAGGACGAGATCATGGCCCTGGCGGACTCGGTGCGCGAAAGCGGCCGCCCCCACTATCCGCCCCTGCTGGACCTGATCGCGCCCCGGCACGGGCACTTGCGGGTAGTGCCGAACCTGCCGTGAGGCCGGCCCCGCCCGCGCCGCCCCAACACCTATGCTTTAGGTCACAATGCGATCGCTGAAACCAATCCTGAAAAGCAACGACCTGCGCGGGGCTGTGCCCGGGCAGTGGGGCCCGGAGGAGGCCTGGGCCTTGGGCCGGGCCCTGGCCCGGGCCCTGGACGGGGCGCCCGCCTTGCTGGTGGGGCACGACATGCGCCTGTCCGGCCCCAAGTTGGCGGCCGCTTTGACCGCCGGCGCCGCCGCCGAGGGCCGCGACGTGATCCAACTGGGCGAGGTCTCGACTGACACGATGTACTACGCCAGCGGCTCGATGGCGCTGCCCGGGGCCATGCTGACCGCCTCGCACAACCCGGCCGGCGACAACGGGCTGAAGCTGATGCGCCCCGGGGCCAGGCCTGTCGGCCGGGAAAACGGCTTGGGCGAGATCATCGCCGCGGCCGAGCGGCTGGGGCCGCCCGAGGGCGGCGCCTGGCAGGCCCCC
Organism: Bifidobacteriaceae bacterium; assembly: GCA_031279575.1. The sequence goes on along the minus strand of JAITIG010000215.1, from coordinate 11,636 downwards.
GCCGGCCCGGGCCAGGCGGGCCCGGGCCGCATAACCCAGAAGGCGATCCTGCCGGACTTCGCCGCCTTCCTGCGCCGGGCAGTCGACCTGACCCAGATCAGGCCGCTGCGGGTGGCGATCGACGCCGGCAACGGCATGGGCGGCGTGGTGGCGGACGCGGCGCTGGGGCGCGCGGCCGGGCTGGAAGGGCTGCCGGTCGACATCGTGCGGCTGTATTTTGAGCCGGACGGGACCTTTCCAAACCACCCCCCCAACCCGCTCGAGCCGCGCAACCTGGAGGATTTGCGCCAGGCGGTGGTGGCCTGCGGGGCGGACTTGGGCTTGGCCTTCGACGGCGACGCCGACCGCTGCTTCGCGGTCGACGAGCACGGCCAGCCGGTGGCGCCGTCGGTGGTGGGCGTGATCATCGCCTTGCGCGAGGTGGCGCGGGAGCGCGCCCAGGGCCGGCCGGGCGTGGTGGTGCGCAACGCCATCACCTCCCAGGCCCTGCCCGAGCTGCTGGGCGCGGCCGGGGCGCGGACCGTGCGCACCAGGGTTGGCCACGCCGTCGTCAAACCGGCCATGGCCGAGCTCGACGCCGTGTTCGGGGCCGAGCATTCGGGCCACTTCTACTTCCGCGACTTCTTCTACGCCGACTCGGGCATCCTGACCGCGATGCACCTGCTGGCCGCCTTGGGCTCGCAGGGGCTGGCGATGAGCCAGCTGGCGGAGATCCACACCCCCTACGCCGCCTCCGGCGAGGTCAACTTCAAGGTGGCGGACCCGGCGCACTCGATTCAGAAAGTCCAGGCCGCCTACGCCGACGACGCCGCCGCCGGCCGGGTCGCGCTCGACTCGTTGGACGGCTTGACCGTCAGCCACTGGTCCCAGGCGCCCAAGTGGTGGGCCAACGTCCGCCCGTCCAACACCGAGGCCTTGCTGCGGTTGAACGTGGAGGCGGAGGACCGCGACGTCATGGTCAAAGTCAGAGACGGGATAGCCGGGTTGGTGGCGGAGCCCGGGGCGGTCCCGGGATAGGAGCGAGCGATGAGGAAATGGGTGCGGCAGGCGTTGCGCTGCCCGAGGTGCCTGGGCCCGCTGGGGCAGGCCCCCGGGCGGCTGGTGTGCCAGGCCTGCCAGGTGGGCTACCCGGTCCAGGACGGCATTCCGGCCTTGCTGGCCGGCCGGGCCGAGCCGCTAGAACAGGCGGCCGGGGCGTGAGCGGGGGCGGGCCCAAGGGCCGGGGCGCGGGGCTGGGGCAGGCGGTGGCGCCGGCGGCGCCGGACGGCATCGCCCAGCTGGCGGGGCGCTACGCTGTGCGCGACCTGGCCTTGGCGGGCGCCGGGCGCAAGCAAATCGAGTTGGCCGAGCAGCAGATGCCGGGCCTGATGGCGTTGCGCCAGGAGTTTGCCCCGGCGCGGCCGCTGGCTGGCGCGCGGATCAGCGGGTCGCTCCACATGACCGTTCAGACGGCGGTCCTAATTGAGACGCTGACCGCTTTGGGCGCGCGCGTGCGCTGGTCCTCCTGCAATATTTTCTCGACCCAGGACGAGGCCGCCGCGGCCGTGGTGGTGGGGGTGGGCGGGACGCCGCAGGCGCCGCAGGGGCCGCCGGTGTTCGCCTGGAAAGGCGAGTCGCTGGAGGCTTACTGGTGGTGCGCGCTGCAGGCGCTGGCTTGGCCGGAAGGCGGCCCGGAGCTGATTGTCGATGACGGGGCTGACGCTTCAACGCTCCTGCTGACAGGGCAGCAATTCGAGCAAATGCTCGATGCCGCTCCGGCTTACCTCGAGCTTTGCGGCTCAGCCGAGGGCCGGGTGGCGCAAAGCCTGATCCAGGAGGTCGACCGGGTTGGGGCGGGCTCGGGCTGGTCGCGCCTGGGGGGCGCCTTGCGCGGCGTCAGCGAGGAGACCACCACCGGGGTCCACCGCCTGACCGCCTGGGAGCGGGACGGGCTGCTGCCCTTCCCGGTGGTCAACGTCAACGACTCGGTCACCAAATCGAAGTTCGACAACACCTACGGCATCCGCCACTCGCTGCCGGACGGGCTGGACCGGGCGACAGACTTCCTGATTGGCGGGCGCCTGGCGGTGGTGGCCGGCTACGGCGACGTGGGCAAGGGGGCGGCCGAGGCGCTGCGCGGGCAGGGGGCGCGGGTGGTGGTGACGGAGATCGACCCGATCTGCGCCCTGCAAGCCGCCATGGACGGCTACCAGGTGGCGCTGATGGAGGAGGTGGCCGGCCGGGGCGACTTCTTCATCACCGCCACCGGCGGCCGCGATGTGGTCACGGCCGCCCACATGGCGGCGATGAAGGACAACGCCGTGGTGGCCAACGTGGGGCACTTCGACAACGAGATCGACATGGCGGGGCTGGCGGCCTGGCCGGGGATTCGGCGCAGCCGGGTCAAAGAGCAGGTGGACCGCTGGGTGTTCCCGGACGGCCACGGCGTGCTGGTGCTCTCCGAGGGGCGCCTGGCCAACCTGGGCAACGCCACCGGGCACCCCAGCTTTGTCATGTCCTGCTCGTTTGCCAACCAGGTGCTGGCGCAGATCGAGTTGTGGCTGGGGCCTGGCGCGGCCAGCGGCGGCCCGGCGGGGCGCTGGGCGCCGGGAGTCCACCGGCTGCCCAAAGAGCTCGATGAGAAGGTGGCCCGGCTGCACCTGCCCGCCTTGGGCGCGGCCCTGACCCGCCTGACCGAGTCGCAGGCGGCCTATCTGGGCGTGCCCCAAGACGGCCCGTACAAGCCGGACCACTACCGCTACTGACCTGGGCCCGGCGGCCTGCTGGCGGGCTGCCGGCGGCCTGCTGGCGGGCCCCGCAACCATTTTGACCTGCGTTTTTGCACAACCTGTGGATTATTTCTGAGCCTGGGCCGGGGCGGCGGTTAGTATGCCCGAGGCGGTTCCGGGTGCTTGTCCAGCCCGGGCCGGCCAAACCAGCAGAGGCGACGGCGGGAGGATGGCAGTGAGCGGCGCGCGGACCATGGCCCCACCAGACCTGCCCGGCCTGGCCGGCGGCCAGGCCCTGCGCGGTGGCGGCGGCGGCGGGGCGCTGTTCCAGGCCAGCGACACGGCCACCGGCGAGCCCCGCCTGGTGCGGCTGTGCTCCCCCGCGCGGGCCCGGCGCGAGGCGCAGATCCTGCGGCGGCTGGCCGAGGTCGACTCGATTGGCCACCATGTCCAGGAGCAGGCCGCCGCCGGCGGCCAGGTGGCCCTGGTGACCGAGTTCGCCCCGGGGCCGACCCTCCAAGCCGTCCTGGAGCGCGGCCCCTGGCCCTGGGGCCCGGCCGTGCGCGTCGCGATGGCGCTGGCCCGGGTGGTGGGGGCGGTCCACCAGCGGGGGGTGGTCCACGGCGGCCTGCGCCCGGCGCGCCTGGTGCTGGCCTCGCCCGCGCCGGTGGTGGTCGGGTTCTGCGACGCCTGCCCGGTCGGCTCGCCCTACAGCGCGCCGCCGGCCCAGCGCGCCTGGGCCGCGCCCGAGACGATCGGCGCCGAGGCGCCGGCCTGCCCCGCCCACGATGTCTACGCCTTGGCGGCGGTGCTGCGCGCTTTGGTTTGCGGGCGGGCGCCGGGCGGCTCCGAAGCCGCCGCCGGGGCGCCGCTTGGGGCGCCCGATGCCCCGGCCGGGCTCGCGACCGCCTTGTCGCACGCCCTGGCGGCCCGCCCGGCGGCGCGCTACCAGACCATGGCCGAGTTCTCGGCCGCCCTGGCCGCCGTCCTGGCGGGCGGCCCGGTCCCCGCGCCCAACCAGCCCGAAGCCGCCCCGCCCGGGCCGGCTGGGCCGGCTGGGTCGGCTGGGCCGGCTGGGCCGGCTGGGGCTGCGCCGCCCGGGGCCGCCCCGCCCGCGGCGGCCGGGGCCGCTGAAGCCGCCCGGCCCGCGGCGGCCGGGGACTCCCCGAGGCGGCCGCGCCCGCGGGACGGCCTGCCGCCAGCGGTCCAGCCGTTGCGCCCAGCCTGGCCGGGGCCGCCAAGCCGGGCCCCGGTAGAGCCGCCGCCGGCCCTGGCCCCGGCGCTGGCCCCGCCCGGGATGCTGGGCCCGCCTGGGGCGCTGGGCCCGCCTGCGGCGTTGGGCCCGCCTGCGGCGCTGGCCTCGCCCGCCCCGGCGGTCCCGCCCGCCGCGCCGGTCCCGCCCGCCGGGCCGGCCCCGCCTGCGGCGCCGGCGGCTGGCGGCGCCCGGGTTGGGGGCGAGCCGCCTGGTGGGGCGGGGCGGCCGCTGGCGGCCTTGGCCGCGACGGCGCTGGTGGTGGCGGTGGCGCTGGGGATCTGGTGGTTTGGGCGGGCCGAGCAGGCCCCGGCGGCCGGCCCGGCCAGCCCGCCCCCGGTGCTGGTGGAGCAGGCCGCGCCGCTGCCCGAGCTGCGCGACCCGCTGGTGACAGTGGACACCCAAGGCGACCCGGTGTTCTCCTGGACCAACCCGGCCCCCCAGGCCGGGGACCAATACCAGTGGTGGACGCTGGCGGCGCCAGACCAACCCCACACCGTGGGCGACGCGCGGCTGGCCCTGCCCCGCGCGCACTTCGGCGACGGCCCCGTCTGCGTCGAAGTCCAACTGGTGCGCGAGCAGGCCACCAGCCCGCGCCGGCTGAGAGTGTGCGAGCAGTGAGGGGCCGGGCCACCGGGCGCCCGAGCCCCCGGCGCTGGGCCAAGGCGGCCGCCTGGGTGGCCTTGCCAGCCGTCGTGGTGGGGCTGGCGGCCACCCGGCCAGGCTACCCGGTCGAGGCCGTCGACCTGACCGACGCCTCGGTCTGGGTGGTCAACCTGTCCGCCGCCGGGCCCAAAGCGGCCCGCTACAACCAGCCGATCGAAGAGCTGACCGGCGGCTTCGGCATCGACCCCGAGGCGGGCCAGTTCGACCTGGCGCAGGCGGCCGAGCACGTCGCCATCGTCCAAGCGGCCGGGTTTCGGGTGGTGGACCCGGTGGCGATGAGGCTGGGGCAGACCACCGCCTACCCGGGCGGCCAGGGGGGGCTGGTGGCGGTGGGCGGCCAGGCCGCCCTGCTGGTCGACTCGGCCGCGCGGCAGGCCTGGCTGCGCCCCTTCGAGGCCATCGCGGACCTCGACACCGCCGCCGAGCCGGCCGACTTCGACCCAGGCGGCGGCCGCGCCGTCATCGCCCCGGACGGGACGGCGTTCGCGGTCACGCCGCAAGGCCAGGTGATCCGGGCGGCGCTGGCGGGCGGAGCGGCCCTGCCCGAGGTCCGCCAGATCGGCCGGACGGCCGCGCCGAGCGGCCAAATCAAAGCCGTCAGCGCTGTCGGCGACCGCGTCCAGGTCCTGGCCGGCACCACCCTTTACTGGCAAGGCGGGTCGGTTGACCTGGGCAAATACGGCGACGAAGACTCTTTGCAGCTGCAAACGCCGGGGGCTGACCTCGGCTGGGTGGCCATCGCCACGCGCCAGGCGCTGCTGCTGGTCTCGCCGCGCGGCGAGGTCGCCCAACTGGCCACCGGCAACCCGGGCGCCCCGGCCGTGCCCGTCGCCGCGGGCGGCTGCGTCCACGCCGCCTGGGCGGCCGGGCCGGCCGGCGGGGACAACTACATCGCCGCCTGCCAGGGCGCGCCGCCCGCCCGCCGGGCGCTGGCGGGGGTGGCGGCCGACTCGCAGCTCGTCTTGCGGGCCAACCGCCAAGTGGTGGTGCTCAACGATGTCGCCGACGGCCGGGTCTGGATGCCGCAGCAAGACAGCCAGGTGCGCGACAAGCTGAACTGGGACCAAATCGACCCCGAGCCGCACCCCGGCGCCGACCAAGCCGACGCCCCCGGCTCCGACCAGCGGCTCGACTGCGACGACAAAGCCGCCAAACCCGCCGCCCAGGACGACGAGTTCGGTTTCCGCCCAGGTCAAAGCCTGGTCCTGGCGGTGCTCCGGAACGACTCGGCCACCGGATGCGGGGCCCTGGGAATTGACCGCATCGACGGCCTGGAGGCGGCCTGGGGCAGCGCCCAGGTCGTCTTGGCGGGCCGGGCCATCCAATTCGCGCCCGCCGAGGGCGCCCAGCGGGCCAGCTTTGTCTACACCGTCTCCGACGCCAACGGCCAGACCAGTTCCGCCACCGTCACCCTCCAAGCGCGCGAGGGGGCCAACACCGCCCCAGTGGCGCCCGCCCAAGAGTTGCGCCTGGCGGCCGAATACGGCGCCACCGCCAGCTACAACGCCTTGGCCGGGTTCGCCGACCCAGAAGGCGACGCGCTAGTGCTCGAAGCCGCCCGCAGCGACGACCCGTCCCTGCGGCTGACCAGCGGCCCGGACGGCTGGCTGACCATCCGGAAGGACAGCGCGGCGCCCGGCGCGGGGGCCGGCGTCGTCTGGCTGACGGTGCGCGACCAGCTGGGCGCGGCGGCCGCGCCAACCCCGCTCACCGTCGCCTTCGCGGCGCCAGGCAGCCTGGTCCCCGCCGCCGACCCGGTCAAGGCGGAGGGGCTGGTGGGGGAGGCGGTGAGACTGGACCTGCGGGCCGCGCTGCGCGCCTTCCCGGCCGCGGCGCCCAGCTTCGCGTTGGACGGCCAGCTAGATCCGCTGACCCGCCTGGAGATCGACCAGGACTCGGGGGTGGCGGAATTTTGGGCCTCGGCCGCCAACACCTACCTGCTGGCCATCACCGTGACGGCGGCGGGGGGCACCGGCCGGCTGGCGGCCAGGGTCGATGTGCGCGAGGCCAGCCAGCCCCGCGTGGTGGCCGTCGGCGACACGGCCTACCTGCGGCCCGGCGGCGCGACCGCGGTGGACCCGCTGTTGAACGACTGGGCCGAGGGCGGCGGCGTCAAGGTGCTGCAAGACTTCGATCTGTCCCAGGCGCCCGGCGTGGAGGCGGTGCCGGTGGCGGGCCAATTCCTGGAGCTGTCCGGCGCCGGCGAGGGCGCCATCGGCTACACCGTGTCTGCCGGCGGCGCCACCGCCCAAGGCTGGATCCGGGTGGTCCAAGCCGGCGCCGGCCCCAACCAAGACCCGGTGGTGGCGCCCCGGCGCCTGACCGTGCGGGCCGGCGGGGTGGTCACCATCCCGGTGCTGGACCAGGCCAGCGACCCAGACGGGGACCAGCTCGCCATCGACGCCGCCCAAATGGCCCAGCCCTCCCCGGCCTGCGGGCGCCTCTACGCCTCCGAGCAGTCCGTCCGCTACGCGGCGCCCGAGGACGGCTGCCCGAGCCCGGTCGAGGTGGCCGTCGCGGTGCTGGACGGGGCGGGCGGGTCGGCCTTGGGGATTTTCACAATCGCCGTCCACACCTCGCGCGGCGCCGCCAAACCGCCGCCGGCGCCGCTCGACCTGACCGCCCGGGTGCTGCAAGGCCAAACGGTGCGCATCGCGGTGCCTTTGACCGGGATCGACGTCGACGGCGACGGCGTCTCGCTGCAGCAGGGGCTGGACCAGCCGCCCGCCGCCGGCCAGGTCAGCGAGGTTGGGCCGGACTACATCACCTACCAGGCCGAGGCCGACCAACCGCCCGGCACCGTCACCTTCGCCTACGCGGTGGAGGACTGGGCCTCGAACCGCGCCACCGCCACCGTGGCGGTCGGGGTGGGGGTGCGCGCAGAGGCCGCCGGCGTGGTGGCGCGGGACGATGCCGTGACCGCCCGGCCGTTGAAAGTGCTGGAGATCCCGGTCCTGGCCAACGACGTCGACCTGGCCGGCCAAGGCGGCTTGACCTTTTGCGCCGGCCAGGCGCTGGGGCTGTCCTGGCCGCAGCTGGCGGCCGAGGCGGACCCGGCCAGCGGCCGCCTGGTGGTCGCCATGCCCCAGGCGGCGGGGCACTACCAGGTGGTCTACCAGGCCTGCGGCGCCTCCGGCAACCGCGACTCGGCCACGCTTGACCTGACGGTGGACCCCGACGCGCCAGTCCGCCCGCCCCAGGCCAAGGACATCGTCTCGCCGCCGCAGGCGACCATCGACAAAGCCTCGGTCGACATCGACGTGATGCGCTGGGCCTACAACCCCTCGGGTCCGAGCCAGGATTTGGAGTTGTTCCTGCCGGCGGGCGCCGAGGCCCACGCCACGCTCAAGTCCGCCTCCGAAATCACGGTGCGGCTGCGGCAAGACCTGCCGGTGATCGTGTTCTACGGCGTGCGCAACACCTCGCCCGAGGGCGGCGGGCGCGTCGCCTACGGCTCGGTGGCGGTGCCGCCGATCTCCCGGCCGCCGTATCTGCGCCCGGCCTTGGAGCCGGTCAAGGCCGAGGCCGGGCGGGAAATCGCCATCGCCTTGGACGAGTTCGTGGCCGTGGCCAAAGGGCGCCAGGGGGCCTTCCTCTACCAGGGGGCCGGGGCCGGCGCCCCCACCGCGGGCCACGGGCAGGTGGCGGGCGCGCCAGGCGGCCGGGCCATCCGCTACACCCCGCAGGCGCGCCACCAAGGCCCAGACCGGATCGAGTTCTGGGTGGCGGACACGGCCGAGGCGGCAGACCCGGCCCTGAAACGCTCCAAGCTGTGGCTGGACGTGGTGGTGGCCCCCAAAGGGCAGGTGGCGCTGGCCTACCAGGACCCGGGGCCGCAGGTGGAGCGGGGCGGCGGCAGCCGCACCCTCGACCTGGCGGACTTCACCACCGCGGACGGCCGGGCGCTGGACCAGCCGGGCCGGTTGGCCGTGTCATTGGGCCAGCCAACCCTGGACGGGCTGGAAGTCAGCCAATCCGGCAGCAAAGTCACCATCGAGGCGGGCACCGGGGTCAAACCCGGCGACCGCGGGTCCATCCCGCTGGCTTTGGCCTACGATGGCGGCGAACCCGCGGCCGGCCTCAAGATCAGCTTCACGGTGGTGGAAACCAAGCAACCCGACGTCAAACCGAAGGTGGCCGGGCCGGTCAAAGTCGAAGTCGGCCAACCTAAGGCGGTGCCCGTCTTGGCAGGCGTCTACGACCCTTGGGCCAAGCAGGAGCCAGCCCGAGTCGGCGGGGTTTCGGTGGCGGGCCCGGCCGCCGCCTGGGCGCAGGGGCAGTCGATCACCGTGGTGGCGGCGGCCCCGAGCCAACCGGTGGTGGTGAGCTTCGAGGTGGAAGACGCCGTCGGCCGCCTCCAGGCCGGCTCCTTCGAGGTGGTGGCGCGGGCGGCGCCGGAAGCGCCGTCCCAGGTGCGCGCATCGCCGGGCGGCGCCGGCCAGGCGGTCGTCAGCTGGGCGCCGGTGGTGGGCGCGCGGGCGGGCGGCGAGCCGGTCACCAGCTACCGGGTGCGCCTGGCGGGCGCCGAGGGGCCCTTGGGGGAGGGCTGCCCCGAAGCCGCGCCGCCCGCCGCCTCGGTGGTGTGCGACATGGGCGCGGCCGCCTACGGGCAGATCGTCGCCGTCGAGGTGACGGCCGCCAACGCGGTCGGCGAAAGCCCGCCCGGCCTGGGCCAACTCGACTACGACGTGGCGCCCGACCCGCCCCAGCCGCTTGGCGCCGAGGCGGGCAAGAACTCGGTCCAACTGGCTTGGCGGCCCGCCGCCAACAGCCGCGGCGCGGTCACCTCCTACCATGTGGCCTGCGGCGATGCCGCGCCGCTGGATTTGCCGGCCAACGCCGCCAGCGCCACCGTGACGGGTTTGGCCCCGGGCCAGCCATACCTCTGCGAGGTGGCGGCGCAGGGCCGCAAAGGCCGGGGGGCAGCCGCCCAATTCCCGCCCGCCACGCCGTGGGGGCAAATCGGGGCGCCCGAGGCGCCGCAGATCCGCCGCCTGTCCGCCAGCCAGGTCGAGGTCAGCTGGGCCAAACTGGCCGACGAGCGCAACGCCGCCGTGACCTACCTGTTGGAGCGCGATGCCGCGCCAGTCAGCGCCTGCCCCGCCTCGCCTTGCGTGCTGGACCTGCCGGTTGGCGCCGAGATCAGCCTGCGCCTGAGGGCGACCAGCGCCAAGGCGGGCGTCGAGGACCAGGTCTCCGCCGCGGCGGGGCCGTTGCGCCAGGCGCCGGACGCGGCGCCGCCGCCAGGGCCGGTGGCCGCGGCCCAGGCGGGCGGCGCGCCGGCCGCCGGGGCCGGCGCCATCGAGGTCGCCTGGCCGGCCGCGCCGGCCGTGGACGGCCACGAGGCGGTTTGGGCCTACCAGTGGAGCGGCGGCGCGCTGGCCGGGCCGCAGACGCGCTTCGACAACCTGGCGGCGGGCGTCTACCACTTCGCCGCCAGCTACTGCCTGGCCTCGCAGGGCGGCCTGCCGTGGGTGGCGCCCGCCCCGGCCGCGCTGTGCGCCGGCGCCGCCGGCGCCAGCGTCAACCTCACCACCAAGCCGGCCCAGGTGGAAGGCTGCCGCGCCACCCGCCTGTCCGCCAGCCAGGTCGAGGTCGCGGGCTGCGCCGTGGCCGATGCCGGCGGCTTGCCCGCGGCGCTGGCCTACCAGCTGCCCGGAGGCGGCGCCGCGACAGCTGGCGCCATGGGCGCCTTCCGCCTCGAGGTGGCCGGGGGAGCCGGCCACCTCGAGGTTTGGGCGGTCAACGACCTGGGCGCCTCGCCCCGCCTGGAAGTGGCCTACAGCGCCTACCAGCCGGCCGCCGGCCTGGCGCGGCCCGCCGCGGCGGTGGCCTGGTCGAACGCGGCCGGCGCGGGCGCCCAGGCGCGCCAGGCGCGCCCGGCGGGCCCCGGGCCGTGAACGCGGCGCCCCGGCCCCGGCCCGGCCGCGCCCGGCCCGCCACCCCCGCCACCCCCGCCCAGCCCCTTGCGCCAGGAGACCCCATGGACGCCGCCCCAGCCCAAACCTTCGCCCGCGAGTTCGCGGCCGTCCAAAACGCCATCGGGCGCGCCATCATCGGCAAGGCGGCCGAGGTCGGGCTGGTGCTGACAGCCTTGTTCGCGCAGGGCCACGCGCTGCTGGAGGATGTGCCCGGGACCGGCAAAACCTCCTTGGCGCGGGCCCTGGCCGCGGCCGTGGCGGGCAGTTGCAGCCGCATCCAGTTCACACCGGACCTGCTGCCGTCCGATGTGCTCGGGGCCAACGTCTACGACCTGCGCCGGCAAGTCTTCGAGTTCCGCCCCGGGCCCGTCTTCCATTCCATCTTGCTGGCCGACGAGATCAACCGGGCCAGCCCCAAGACCCAGTCCGCGCTGCTGCAGGTGATGGAGGAGGGGCAGGTCACCATCGACGGCGAGACCCACCAGCCGCCCCGGCCGTTCATGGTCATCGCCACCCAAAACCACGTTGAGCAGCTCGGCACCTACCCCCTGCCGGAGGCCCAGCTCGACCGGTTCTTGATCCGCACCGCGCTGGGCTACCCAACCCACGCCGAGGCCGTCTCGCTGGTGGCGGACAGCGCCCGCACCGACCGCGCCGGCGCCGTCCAGCCCGTCTTGGGCGCCGCGCGGGTGGTGGAGCTGGCCCAGATCGCGGCCCAGGCGTACATCGCCCCCCAGGTGCTGGACTACATTGTGGCGCTGGCCGAGGCGACCCGCCCGGAGCGCGAGCCGCGCTGCCAGCTGGGCGCCTCGACCCGGGGCGCGCTGGCCCTGGCCCGCTGCGCCAAGGTCGCCGCCAGCGCCCAGGCCCGCGACTACGTGGTGCCCGATGACGTCAAAGCGCTGGCCCCGGCGGTGCTGGCGCACCGCCTGGTGATCGCGCCCGAGGCGGAGATCGACGGCGCCACCCCGGCGGCCGTGGTGGCCGACGCGCTTCGGCGCGTGCCCGTGCCCACGGCCGGCCAGCCGCCCAGCGCCCGGGCGGGCGAGTGATGCGGCGGGTGGCGGCCTGGGGGTGGGGGGCGCTGGC
>JAITIG010000238.1 GCA_031279575.1 Bifidobacteriaceae bacterium | reverse complement strand
CCCCAACCCCTGCCCCCGGCGCCGCCCCGCCGCCGGGCGCCACCCCAACCACTGCCCCCGGAGCAGCCGCATCGAAGCCAACCGTCTCACCAGGCATCGCCGCGCCAGGCATCGCCGCGCCAGGCATCGCCGCGCCAGGCATCGCCGCGCCAGGCATCGCCGCGCCCGGCGCCGCCGCGGTGGCCTCGACACCCAGAGCCGCCTGGCGGGCTATGACGCGGGCTTGGCGGCGGGCCTCGAGGCGGGCCGCCCGCCGGGCCTCGCGCCGGTCGTGGGCCCGGGCCTCAAACCGGTAGAGCACCGGCACCACCACCAGCGTCAAAATGGTCGAGGTCACCAGCCCGCCAATCACCACCAGCGCCAACGGCTTGGAGATAAACGAGCCGCCGCCCCCGGTCAGCCCCAACGCCATCGGGATCAAAGCGAACACGGTGGCCGCCGCCGTCATCAAAATAGGCCGCAGCCGCTTGCGGGCGCCTTCCTCGATCGCCTGGTCCAAGGGCCGCCCGGCCCGCCGGTACTGGTTGATCAAGTCGATCAGCACAATCGCGTTGGCCACCACAATCCCCACCAGCAGCAGCATGCCGATAAAGGCCGGCACACCCAAGGGGGTGCCGGTCAGCACCAGGGCCAGCAGCGCGCCGGTGGCGGCGAACGGGATCGCGATCAGCAGCAAGAACGGCTGGACCAGCGACCCAAAAGTCGCCACCATGATGATGAACACAATCAGCACCGCCACCGCCAAAGCCAGCCCCAAGTCGTTGAAGGCGTCGCTCATCTCGGCGGCGGCCCCGGAGACCGCCACCGTGACCCCGGCGGGCAGGTCCAGGGCGTCGATTTTCTCAGTCAGCTCGCCGGAGACCGCGCCCAAGTCCTGGCTTTCGGGGGTGACCGAGACGGTGGCGGCCCGCTCGCCATCGACCCGGTTGAGGGAGACCGGCCCGGAGGCGACCTCGACCTCGGCCAGGTCCCCCAGGGTGATCACGCCGGTGGGCAGCGCCATCAGCGGCATGGCTTTCAAGGCGTCCAGGTCCCCGGCCGGCTGGGCCAATTCCAACAGCACCGGGATTTGGCCGTCGTCGGTGTTCAGCGAGCCGATCTCGGCCGGCACCATGAAGCCGCGCAGCAAGCCGTCGACAGCGGTTTCGCTCAGGCCGTAGGCCTTGGCTTTGACCCGGTCGACTGTGACCTGGACCCGCGGCTGGTCCTCCGCCAGGCTGTTGGACACCTCCGCCACCCCGGCTGTGCCGCGCGCCAGGTCCGCCACCTGCGCGGCGGCAGCGGCCAGGGAATCCAAATCGGTGGCGCGGATCTCCAGTTCGATGGCGGTCGAGCCCATCATGGCGCTCTCGCCGCCGCTGACCGAGCTTTGCTTGACCGAGCCGCCGTCCACGCCCGCCAGCGCTTCGCGCACCTCGGCTTCCAGCGCCACCGCGTCGGCGCCGTCCGCCAACGTCAGGTAGTAGGTCGATTGCGGTTCCGGCGTCAAACTGAAGCCCATCGCCCCGCCGCCGCCGACCTGCGCCGTCACCTCGACGATGCCGTCCACCCGGCCCAGCGCCGCCTCGGTTTTGAGCGATTGGTCGTTTTGGGTGGCCAGCGAGGTGCCGGCCTTGAAAGTTTGCGTGACCGAGAGCTGGTTGCCGCCCATCTCGCCCAGGAAGTTGGTTTCCAAGGTGGGCACCAGCGCCACCGTGCCGCCCAGCACGGCCACCGCCGCCACCAGCGTCCAGGCCGGGTGGCGCAGCACCGAGCGCAGGGTGGGCAGGTAGATCCGCTGGGCCAGGGTGCGGCGCTCCTTGCGCTCCGCCTCGGCCCGCTGGGCGGCTTGGTCGGCTTGGTCAATTGACACCGGAGCCCGCACAAACCAGTAGGCCAGCACCGGCACAATGGTCAGGGCCACGAGCAGCGAGGCGAACAGCGCCAGCGCCACGGTCAGCCCAAACGGCCGGAACAGCTCCCCCACCATGCCGCCGGTGAAGGCCAGCGGCAGGAAGACGGCCGCGGTGCAGAAGGTGGAGGAGGCCACCGCGCCGCCAACTTCTTTGACCGCCCGCACGATGCCGTCTCGCTTGCGCTCACCGTAGGACAGGTGCCGTTTGATGTTTTCGATGACGACAATCGAATCGTCCACCACCCGGCCGATGGCGATGGTGACCGCGCCCAGGGTCAAGATGTTGAGGGTTTCGCCGGTCCAGGCCATGGCGATGAAGGCCATCAGCAGCGACAGCGGGATGGACACGGCGGAGACCAGGGTGGCGCGGACCGAGAGCAGGAACACCAGGATCACGATGACGGCGAAGCCGAGCCCGAGCAGGCCTTCTTCTAGCAGGCCTTCGATCGAGTTCTCCACGAAGGGGGCTTGGTCGAACACGATTGAGGCGGTCAGGCCGTCTTTGTCGAGCGAGGAGGCGAGGTCGTCGAGGGTGTCTTTGACGGCGTGGGAGACCTCGACCACGTTGCCGGCCGGGGTTTTGGTGACGGACAGGGCCACCGCCGACGAGCCGTCGATGCGCATGTAGGAGCTGGCCGCCTCCGGCGCCAAGGTAACCTCCGCCACCTCCCCCAACGTCACCACCGCCGGCGCCGCGCCCGCCGCCGCGCCGGCCGCTGCCGCTCCGCCGGCCCCACCCTGTTCCGGCGCGCCCGCCGCGCCGCCGGCCCCGGTTTGCTCGGCCGCGCCCGCCGCGCCGGTTGCCCCGTTGGCTAGCGCCTGGTCGCCGGCGCCGCCAGCCGCTCCCGCCCCGGCCTGGCCGGCCGCGCCGGCCGCGCCGGCGGGGGTGGCGGCCAGGGCCACCGGGAGGGTCTTGAGCTGCTCGAGCGTGGCGACGCGGGAGCCGGCTTGGACTGTCAGTGTGAGGTCGGCATCGTCCACCTGGCCGGCCGGGATCATCAAACCGTTGTCTTGCAGCACGGCGCTGATCTGGTCCATGGCGACCCCGGCGGCCGCCATCTTGGCTTGGTCGGGCGCGATGGCGACCTGCTGGGCGGCGAACCCGGCGACCTCGACCGAGCGGATGCCCTCAAGGCGGCCCAGGCGCGGCTGGAGCACATCGTTGACCATGCGGTCGAGCGCTTCGGCGTCATCGCCGGCCACCCCGAGGCTGATGACCGGGAAATCGTCCATCGAGCCGGTCATGACTGTGACCTCGACCTCGCTGGGCAGGGCCCGCTGCAGGCGGGAGAGCGCGGTGGACAGCTTCTGGTTGGAGATGTCCATGTTGGTGCCGTAGCGGAAGGCCACCACCGCGATCAGGGCCGAGTTGACCGAGGTGGTGCTGACGGACTCCACCCCGGGCACCGATTGGATGGCGCCTTCGATCGGCTCCGCCAACTGGTCCTCCACCAGATCGCTGGCCACCCCCGGGTTGGTGGCGGTGACCAGCGCGTACGGGATCTCGATGGAGGGGATCATCTCCTGTTTGAGCCCGG
>JAITIG010000237.1 GCA_031279575.1 Bifidobacteriaceae bacterium | reverse complement strand
GCCAGGGCCTGGGCGTGGACCGGGTGGGATGACCCTGACCGGCGCGACCATCCGCGAAACCCTCACCTTCCCCTTCGCCCGCCCGGCCTAGCCGGCCCCGAGGCCCCGCCGGAGTCCTCAACCACGAAGTCGACCGCGCCCGCGCCGATCTTGCCGACCATGACCTTGCCGCCCCGGCGCAGCAGCTCTAGGTAGACCAGGTTTTCCAGCACGTGGCCGCGGCCGGCCGGCCGGTCCACCAACAGCGCCCGGCGCAGCCCCGTGTCGACCACGCGGTCTGCCTCAGCCTGGGTTTCCGGTTGGCTTTTCTATGCGCCATTTTGCGCCGGGGCGAACGATTTGGCGGTTTCGTTTGCCATTTTCGCGCCGGCGGGCGGTGGCGGCCGGCCGGGTCAGGCGGCGGCGGTGGCGAAGTCCCAGGCCAGCTCGGCGTAGACGCGGGCGGCGGCCTCGACCTCGGCCAGGGGGGCGAACTCGTCCGGGCGGTGGGCCCGCAGCAGGTCGCCGGGGCCGTAGACCGCGCCCGGGATGCCGGCGCCCGCCAGCAACTCCACCTCGCAGTAGCCGCGGAACAAGGTCTCGCCCGCCTCCGCGCCCAAGGCGGCGCGGTGGGCCCGCCTCAGCGCGCCGACGGCGGCGGAGTCCGCCTCCGCCCGCCACGGCCGGAAAAACTGGTCGCACACCAAGTCGCCCTCGATACCGTGGCGGGCGCAAGTCGCGCCGAACAAGCGGCGGATCTCCTCCACCACCGCCTCGACATCCTCGCCAGGCAAAACCTGGCGGTCGAAGGCGATGCGGCACAGCTGCGGCACCAAGGTGACGCCGCTGCCGCCCTCGATCACGCCCAAGTTGAGCGACGGGTCGGCCGCGAAGCCCAATTCGGCGCCCCGGCCGGCCAAGCCCCGGGCGTAGCCGCGCAGCGCCTCCAGCACATGGGTCATGTCCCAGATGGCGTTGCGGCCCAACTCCGCCATGCCGGTGTGGGCGGCCCGGCCGCGCACCCGGGCGGTGAACTCGGCCGCGCCCTGGAGCGCGGTGGCGATCTGAAGCGAGGTCGGCTCGCCCACATAGGCTTGGACGCAGTTGGCCAGTTGGCCGGAGGCGATCAGGGCTTTGGTGCCCTTGAACCAGACCTCCTCGTCGATCACGGCGGTCAGCACCAGGCTGCGCCGCCGCTCGGCGGGGCGGCGGGCCACAGCCTGGGCGGCGGCCACCATGGCCGCCAGGCCGCCTTTCATATCGGCCGCGCCCAGGCCGTAAAGGTTGCCGCCCACCACCTCGCCGCCCAGCGGCTCGGCCGACCACAGGCCCAGATCGCCGATGCCGACCGTGTCCAGGTGGGCGTTGAGCAGCAGGGCGTCGGGGCTGTGGCCGGGCAGGCGCGCCACCACGTTGGGCCGGCCCGGCTCCAACTCCTGCAACTCCACCGCCCAGCCGGCCCCGGCCAGGCGCTCCGCCACCAGGCGGGCGGCGGCCGCCTCGCGGCCGGGCGGGTTTCGCGAATCCGCCCGCACCAGGGCTCCCAGCAGGTGGCGCAACTCGGCCGGGTCGATCTCCGCTGAGATCGCCCGCTCGGCCGCCCGCGCCAAGCCCGCCGCCGCGCCGCCCGATGCCGGGCCGGCCGGCCCAGCCGCGCCGAGCCGGCCACCCGGCGCCGCCGCCGCGCCGCCCGATGCCGTGCCGTCCGGCCCAGCCGCGCCAACCGGCCGGGCCGGCGCCGCTTCGGCATCGGCTGAGCCGGCACCCGCCCCGCCCAAGCCGGCTGGGGCCTCGGCCGGGCGCGGCGCCCCGGGCACCACCGTTGTCTTGGCCGGCGGGGCGGCGGCGGGGCGGAAAGAGCGCAGCAGGTGGCCGGCCAGCTCCATGAAATGCGGCTCGGTCTGGGTCTCGGGGCGGCGCGGGCGCGGCAGGTCGACCTCGACCTCGGCCCGCACCCGGCCCGGGCGCGGCGTCATCGTGACCACGCGGTCGGACAGGAAGACCGCCTCCTCGATATCGTGCGTCACAAACAGCACCGTCATGCGGTGGGCCTCCCAGATGCCGGTCAGCAACTCCTGCATCTCGCGCCGGGTCAACGCGTCGAGCGCGCCAAACGGCTCGTCCATCAGCAAAATGGTGGGCCGGTAGGACAGCGAGCGGGCCAGCGCCACCCGCTGGCGCATCCCGCCTGAGAGCTGCGCCGGGTAGGCCTCGGCAAAACCGGTCAAACCGACCAGCTCAAGGTGCTCCAAGGCCGCCGCCGCCCGCTCGGCGGGGCTGAGCGGCTCGGCCCGCAAGGCGAACTCGACATTCTGGCGCGCCGTCAGCCAGGGCAGCAGCGTGGCCTCCTGGAACACCACCCCCCGGTCGCGGCCCGGCCCGGCGATGGGCGCCCCGTCCACCAGCACCTGGCCCGCGCTCGGCTCGGCCAAGCCGGCGATGATCGAGAGCAGGGTCGACTTGCCGCAGCCGGAGACCCCCACCAGCGAGACAAACTCGTCGGCGCCCAGCGCCAAGTCCACCGCCTCCAGCGCCACCACCTGGCCGAACCGCTTGGCCAAACCCCTGATCTCGACCTTGGGGGCGCCCGCGGCCATCAGGCGGCCCTCTGGTAGCGGAACAGCACCCGGCCCAAAGCCCGCATCGCCTGGTCCAGGCACAATCCCAGCAACCCCAGCGCGATGACGTAGCCGATGATCGTGTCGGTGGCGAAATACCGCTGCGCCACCGTGATGCGGTACCCCATGCCGCCGGCCGCCGCCACCAGCTCGGCCACCACCAGCCAGGTCCAAGCCCAGCCCAAAGTGATGCGCAAGGTGTCGAAGATGCGCGGCCAAGCCGCCGGGAAGACAATCCGGGCCAGGATCGCCGCCCGGCCCAACCCCAGCGTCTCCCCCAGGTGGACCAGGGGCTGGGGGACCTGGCGGACGGCATCGGCCACCATCAAAACCTGCTGGAAAAAGGTGCCCAGCCAAATGATCAAAAACTTCTGCGAGTCGCCTGTGCCGACCCACAAAATAGTCAGCGGCACAAAGGCCACCACTGGCATGTAGCGGATGAAATCGAACAGCGGTTCCAGGGCCGCCTCAATTCTGGCGGAGGCCCCCATCAGCGGCCCCAGCACCAGCGCCATGGCCGTGGCCAGCAGATAGCCCATGGTGATGCGATAGCAGGACAGGCCGATGTCGCCCCACAACTCGCCGCTCAAGGCCTTGTCCACCAGCGCCGCCACCACCGCGCCGGGCGAGGGCAGGAACAGCGCCGGAACCAGCCCCGCGCCACTCGCCGCCCCCCAAACGGCCACCAGGCCGGCAAAAGTGCCCAGGGCGATGGCGAGGTAGCCGCGCCGCGAGAGGCGGGCTTTGACCCGCCGGCGGGACAAGGCCGGGCCCTAGGGCAGGAAGCTCGGGTCGACGGCGCTGGCTGGATCGGCGCTGCCGTCCACCAAACCCGCCGCCAGGGCCACCTCGCGCACCGCCGGCAGGGTCGAGCTGGCGTACTGGCCGCCCAGCAGCTCCTGGTTTTGGGCCAGGTCGAAGAACTGCACCCCGTCGAAGGCGGTGGCCAGCGCCTCCGGCTCCTCGCCCACCCCGGCCGCGATGATGGCCCGGCCCTGGTCGGTGTTGGCGTTGTAGAAGTCGACCGCCTGGCCCCAAGCCTTGATCAGCCCGGTCACCGCCTCGGGGTTGTCCTGGGCGAATTGGCCGCCCACCATCAGCACGTCGGAGATCAGGCCCTCTTTGGCGGAGGCCTCGTAGATCACCTCCACCGCCGGGTTTTGGGACTTGGCCTCGGTGATGTACGGCTCGTAGGTGACCGCGGCCGGCACCCGCCCGGCGATCAGCGCCGCGCCCGCCTCGGCCGCGCCCATCGGCACCTTCTGGATGTCCGCGATGGTCAGGCCGACCTGGCTGAGGGCGTAGTTGAGCAGCAGGTCGGAGGTGGTGCCCTCCTCGTAGGCCACCTCCTGGCCGGCCAGGTCTGCGACCCCGGCGATGCCGCCGCCGGTGATGATGGCGTCGGCGCTGGTCGAGGCGTCCTCCAGCAGCACAATCTTGGCGTCGACCCCGGTCTCGATCATCAGCAAGGCCCCGTGGGAGGCGACGTTCAGGGCGTCGACCTGCCCGGCCGCCAGGGCTGCCAGCATGTCGGCATCGGCCTCGAAGTCGACCAGCTCGACTTCCAGGCCGTTGGCGGCGAAGAAGTCCTGGTCTTGGGCGATGTACCAGGCGCCGTAGCCCAGCCAGGGCTGGATGGCGATGGAGACTTTGACCGGAGAGCCGGCCTCGGGCTGGGTGGCGGCGCAGCCGGCCGCGGCGGCCGCCAAGGCGACGGCGGCCAGCGCCAAGGTTTTGCTAGTGCGCAAGGGGATGCCTTTCCAGGGGAGCCCCGTCAGGGGCGGGCGAACTGAGGCTTCCATTGTGGCCTGTGATCCCCCGGCGCACAATGGGGCCGGGCGGGGCGGGTCCCTTGACAGCGGGGGCGGCGGCTAGTTTTCTTGACCTTGACCGATCCCGGCGGGCTCTTCGCCGCCGGGAGGAGCCCGAGGCGGCCGCCCAATGCCGGGACGGCCCAACAGCCCAAAAATGGGCCAACCGGAACCCAGCCAACTACCGAGTGACGCGACAATCCACAACCACGCAAAGGAGCGAGCAATGCGAGAACTGAAATCAGTCGGCACCGACCGGCGAAGCTTCCTCAAGGGGGCGGCGCTGGTCGGCGCGGGGGTGGCGGTGACCGGCCTGGCCGCCGCCTGCACGCCATCGTCCACCGGCGATGACGAGACCAGCCCCAGCCCCACCACCGGCGGCGAGGCCCCCAGCAGCGACATCATGACCCCAGAAGACCTGCAGAAGAAGTGGGCCTTCGAGATCCCGCCCGACCCGATCCCAGAAGACCAGATCGCCGAGACGGTCGCGGCCGACCTGGTGGTGGTCGGTTGCGGCACCTCCGGGCTGCTCACAGCCATCAGCGCCCAAGCCCACGGGCTGGCGAACGTCGTCATCGTCAGCGCCAGCCAGGCGCCGGTCAGCCGCGGCGGCTCCAACAACTGCGTCTACAGCAAGTACATGGAGGAGGTCGGGCTGGCGAAGATCCCGATCATCCACTACCAGCGCGAAATCTCGCAGATGTACAACAACTGCAACCAGGCCCTGTGGTACCGGTTCTACAACAACTCCACCGAGGCCATGAACTACCTGATCGACTTGATGACCTCCAAGGGCTATTACGTCGGCATGGAGCGGGCGGCGGATATCCCCGAAGACGACCTCTACTACCAGCCGTTCTGCTCCCACGCCTTCCTCGACGGCGGCGAGTTCTCCACCCCCGGCACGGCGCAGCCGCTGCTGGTCAAGACCGTGGCCGAGGAGTTCCAAGCCAAGGGCGGCGCGATTCACTTCGGCCACAAAGCCGAGCAGCTGATCCGCGACGACAACAACACCGGCCGGGTCAGCGCCGTCATCGCCAAACGCTTGGAGGATGACGCCTACGTCAAGTTCACCGCCGCCAAGGCGATTGTGCTGGCGATGGGCGACTTCTCGAAGAACCGCGACATGATGTACAAGTACGCCCCGCACTTCGCCCCCGTGCTGGACGAGCAAGGCGTCTTCGACACGCCGGTCGACTACGACAAGGGCCTCGACCCCTTCTCCCCCGGCTTGATGAACGGCGACGGCCACATGATGGGCTTGTGGATCGGCGCCGCCTGGCAGAAGAACAACCCCAACACCCTGATGGGCTCGACCTTCAGCGCCGGGGTGGCCGGGACCTACGCCCAGAACTTCCCCGGCCTGATAGTGGACCGCAACGGGAAGCGCTTCATGAACGAGTTCGCCTCCGCCCGCATGGCCGGCATGTCGATGCTGCACACCGACGGCTCGCAGGTTTTCGCCATCTGGGACGCCAACTACGCCTCCTACCCCGGCATGTGGTACGACACCTGGGACGCCAAGTCGCCGGTGACCGCGCCCGATGCCGTCATGGCGGGTTGGGACACAGGGGTCGAGAACGGCTTCTACTTCAAAGCCGACACGCTGGATGATCTGATCACCCAGCTGGGCCTGCCGCCCGAGGAGACCAAAGCCACCATCGAGCGCTACAACCAGCTCTGCGAGGCGGGCGAGGACACCGACTTCTACAAGCGCAAGGAGGGGCTCAACGCCATCACGACGGGCCCGTTCTACGGCTCGAAGAGCGGCGCGCGGGACTTCTTGACCGTGCTGGGCGGCCTGCGCACCAACACCGACCTGCAAGTCTGCGAAGAGGACGACACCCCGATCCCCGGCCTGTACAACGTGGGCACGATGATCGGCGACCTCTACGGCGGTGTGTACACCTTCCAGTTGCAAGGCGTCAACTACGGCGCCTCCTGCGTCACCTTCGGCTACCTGACGGGGAAGCTGATCGCTGAGAGCGCGTAGCGCCGCATGGATGAGCTAAAGGCCGCCGAGCTGCGCCAGGCGCTCGACTCAGTCGAAGACCCGGCGCTGCTCGGCGATCTTTTGGCGTCCCTTCAACGGCGCCTCCAGGCCGAGGGCGGGCGGCCTGGAGGCGCCGGCCCGGGCGGGCCGGGCGACTCGGGCGGCCCGGGCGGCTCGGGCGACTCGGCGGCGGGCGGCCCGGGCGGCCCGGCGGCGGGCGGGCCGGGCGACTCAGCGGCGGGCGGGCCGGCGGGACGGCATCGCCCTGGGGCGGGGGCGGTGGCGCGGCGCTGGCTGGAACTCGAGGCCGAACTTGAAGCCGAGGAGGCCGCGTTGGAGGCGCTGTTGGCCGGCGGCCTCGGCCAAGGCGCGCGATGACGACCAGGCGCCTGCCGCTGGCCCAGGTGGCCGAGATCCGCGACGAGGCCTGCGAGCATGTCAGCCTGGCGGAGTTGAAGCAGCGCGCCGGGCAGTTCCGCTATCTGGGCGAGCAGTCCGGCTACGCGCCGTTTGACGATTACCGGATCGAGGGCTGCCATCTGGTGATCGGGGCGTTTTGCAACATCAAGTCGCCGCAGGGGGCTTTTTCGACCCTGCTGACGCGGCAGCGGATCACGCCCAGCGACATCTACCATGTGCTGCGCTGCGAGCGGGCGGCGGACACGCGCTACCTGCGCCATGTGCTGGCCAACACCCCCGCCGGGCCTTATTTGACCGGCCCGGCGGTGGCGGAGCGGCTGGAGGTGGGCCATCTGCGGGGCGTCATGGCGCCCTGGCCCAGCCGGGCGCAGCGGCTGGCCTTCCTGCGCGCCATGGACCTGCTTGAGCAGGAGTTGAGGCGCGCCCCCGAGCAGGCCGATGCCGTGCTGGAAGTTGGCGACGACCTGTTTGCCAAGTGGTTTGGCCAGGGGCGCGGGACCGTCCGGTTGGGCGACCTGGCCCAGCTGCGGCCGGGGCGCTTCAGCCCGCTTGACGCGGCCTTCGACCCGGAGCGCAGCCCGGTGCTGGGGGCGGGCGGGGTGATCGGCTCGACCGCCGAGGCCCACACCGCGGGGCCGTCGCTGGTGGTGGGCCGGTCCGGCGCGGCGCTGGTGGCCTACTACCGGGCGCGGCCCGCGGCGGTGGGCGCGCGGCTGGTCTACTGCCAAGAGGCGGACGCCGCCGCGCCCCTGCCTTATGTCTTCTTCGCGCTCAGGCGGGCCGGGGCGGCCAGTTCGCCCGGGGAGTTGCGCCGGCGCGCCGGCGGCGGGCAGGCGGCCGCCGGCGACCTGGGCGAATTGCGGCTGGCGGCGGCGCCAGGCCAGGCCGAGGCCCAGGCCTGGGCTGAGGCGGTTCGGCCGCTGCTGGCCCAACTCGACACCCTGGAGCGGCGGTTGTGGTGCCTGCGCGAATACCGCCGGCTGCTGTGGCACTGGCTGGTCGAGTCGGCCGATGAGCAGCCCTTGCCCAAGTCCCCGGCCGCCCCGGAAACCCCGGAAACCCGGGAGACCCCGGAATACCCGGAAACTCCGGAAACCCGGGAAACCCCGGAAAACCCTGCCCGGCGCGCGCCCGCGCCGGCGGGCGAGCCAGGCCAGGCCCCAGGCCCGCTCCCAGGCGCGGCCCCAGACGCGGCGGCGCCGGTTGGCGGGCCGGCCGCGCCTATCGGGTCGGCCGGGCCGGCCTTGGCCGGGCTCTATGAGGCTCTGGGGGACCAATTGGCGCGGCTTGGCCCCCGGCCCGCCGCCGAGGACCTGGTGTGGGAGTTTGTGCCCTTGGCTTTCCTGCGGCTGCGACTGGGCGCGGCCGGGTTCGCCCGCCTGGCGGCGCGGGTCGGGGCCGGGGATGGCGAGCCACCGGCCGCGGCGCTGGACGCCGCCCTGGGGGCGCTGGCCGAGGCGGCCGGCGAGATCGGCTTCCTGAAGCAACTGGGCTACGGCGACTCCCTGCTCAACGCCGCCCAACTGGCCGGCTGCGTCCAGTTCCTTGACGGTCTGGACGGGGCGGCCCTGAACGCCGCCGCCCTGGCCAACCTGTACGCGCGCCAGGCGCCCGGGCCGGCTGCGGCGCCGCCGGCGCCGCCGGCGATCAGCGACTTGGTGGCCGGCTTGGCCGCCTGCGGGCGGGACGCGGCCGGGGCGGCGGGGCAGACCACGGTGGTCGATCTTTGCGCCGGGGCGGGGGAACTGGCTGTGGCGGCCCTGGGCGGCTGGGCGGGCGGCGCTCCCGCCCAGGTCAGCCTGGCGGCCTTTGCGGGCAGTTTCGCGGACAGCTTGTTCCTGCGCCTGATCTGCTTCCACCAGGGCGTGGGCGCCCGGGTGGAGGTGGGATCGGCCCTGACCAGCCCGCTGCCCGCCGCCAAGGCGCAGTTGGTGGTCGGTTTTCCGCCCCCCGGCCAGCAGGCCTGGACGGATGGCGCCGCCGACCAGGCGGACGGCCGGTGGCCCTTCGGGGCGCCGCCGCCGGGCCGGGCCGGCTACGCCTGGATCCAGCAAGCCATCGCCGTGATGGACAAGTCCGCCACCGCCGTGCTGCTGCTGCGCAACTCCGTGCTGCAGACCGAGGCGGCCGGTGAAGCCCCCCTGCGGGTGGCGCTGGCCCGGTCCGGCTGGCTCAGCGCGGTCATCGCCCTGCCCGGGCGGGTCTTCGCCCGGGACGTGCCCCCGCTGTCGGTGGTGGTGTTGGACCGGGGCTCGCGGCGGCCGGCCGAAAGCGTGTTGTTCATCGACGCCCAAACCCTGGGCCAGGATCTGGCACACCCGGCGGGCCTGCGCCTGCTGCCCGCAGCGGTGGTGGGGCGCGTCATCGGCGCCTATCGGCGGCACCGGGGCGGGGAGGCGGTTGACGAGGGCGGCTTTGCCCGGACCATCGGACTGCCCGCCATCGAAGGCGCGGGCCACCGGCTGACCCCCTGGACCTATCTGGCCCCGCCGCCGGATTCGGCCCCAGGCGGGGCCGCCGGGGCAGGGCCAGCCTCCCCGGTTGAGCGCCTGAGGGCGCTGCGCGCCGAGCGCCTGGAGGCCGGGGCCGAACTAGCCGGCTACCTCAAAGCGCTGGCCGCCGCCGGCTAAACCCGCGGCCCTGCCAGCGCGCCCCGCCCCGCCCTGTCCCGTCCCCCGGGTGCCCACCCAGCGGTCCGGGACCTCCTCGCCCTCCAGCGCCCACCCAGCGGCCCCGGGCCGTCCCGCCCTCCAGCGCCCACCCAGCGGCCCCGGACCGTCCCGCCCCGCCCCCAAATCGGACCATCGCGGCGGATTCGGGCGCGATGGTCCGATTTGTGTGGGCGGGTGGGGCGGCAGGCTGGCGTTTGCGCTGGTGGGCGGGTCGGGGTCGGCGGGGAGGGGCGGGGCCGAGTGCCCAAATCGGACCATCGCGGTGATTTGGGGGGCGATGGTCCGATTTGTGTGGCGGGCGAGGGCGGCGGGCTGGTGTTTGCGCTGGTGGGCGGGTCGGGCTCGGTGGCGTGGGGTGGGTTCGGGTGCCCAAATCGGACCATGGCGGCGGATTCGGCGGCGATGGTCCGATTTGTGTGGGGGGGGTGTTCGGCGGGGCGGTGTTTGCGCTGGTGGGCGGGTTGGGG
>JAITIG010000107.1 GCA_031279575.1 Bifidobacteriaceae bacterium | reverse complement strand
CCTTGATGATCAACTTCGGGTGGGGCATCGGCGTCTTCGCCGGCGTCTACGCCGCCTACAAGTCCGGCGGCCACCTCAACCCGGCTGTGACGCTGGGGATCATCGCCTCCGGCCAAACCGAATGGGCGCCGAGCGGGATCGCCATCACCGCCGCCTCGACCGCGGCCTACATCGGAGCGCAGTTCATCGGCGCCTTCCTGGGCGCGATCATCGCCTGGGTGGCCTACAAGCAGCACTACGACGACGAGCCCGACCCGGCCAACAAGCTCGGCACCTTCTCGACCGGCCCGGCCATCCGCTCCTACGGTTGGAACCTGGTCACTGAGATCGTCGCCACCTTTGTGCTGGTCTACTGGGTTCTCATCGCCGGCGGGTCGCCGTCCGGACTGGGCCCGCTAGCGGTCGCCATGCTGATCGTCGGCATCGGCGCCTCGCTCGGCGGCCCCACCGGGTACGCCATCAACCCGGCCCGCGACCTCGGCCCCCGCATCGCCCACGCCCTGCTGCCCATCAAGGGCAAGGGCAAGTCCGATTGGGGCTACTCGTGGGTGCCGGTGGTCGGCCCGATCATTGGCGGCGTCATCGCCGGCCTGTTGGCCGCAGCTGTGGGGCTGCCCGGCTGAGGCCGGGGCGCGCCCACAATCAACCGAGAACCAACTGAGCAAAAACTGAGAAAGGACTCAGCCCTCAATGACGAAATACGTAGTCGCAATCGACCAAGGCACCACCTCGACCAGGGCAATCGTCTTCGACCACGCCGGCGCCATCGTGTCCGTCGGCCAAATGGAGCACGAGCAGATTTTCCCGCAGGCCGGCTGGGTGGAGCACGACCCAATGGAGATCTGGGCCAACACCCGCGAGGTCATCGGCATCGCCCTGGGCAAGGCCAACATCACGCGCCACGACGTGGCGGCGGTGGGCATCACCAACCAGCGCGAGACCACGGTGGTGTGGGACCGCCGGACTGGCCAGCCGGTCTACAACGCCATCGTCTGGCAGGATGTCCGCACCCAGCCGATCGTCGACCGCCTGGCCGAGGAGGGCGGCGTGGACCGCTTCCGCGAGACCGTGGGCCTGCCGCTCAACCCCTACTTCTCCGGCACCAAGATCATGTGGATCCTGGAGAACGTCGAGGGGGCGCGCGAGCGGGCCGAGGCGGGCGACCTGCTGTTCGGCAACACCGACTGCTGGGTGACCTGGAACCTGACCGGCGGCGTCAACGGCGGCGTCCACGTCACAGACGTGACCAACGCCTCGCGCACGCTGTTGATGGATCTGCGCACGCTTGACTGGGACCAGGGCATCCTGGACACCTTTGGCGTGCCGCGCTCCTTGCTGCCGGCCATCAAGTCCTCCTCTGAGGTCTACGGCAAGGCGTCCTCCGACTCGCTGCTGCGCGAGACGCCCATCGCGGGCATCTTGGGCGATCAGCAGGCCGCGACCTTTGGCCAGGCCGCCTTCGGCCCCGGCGAGGCGAAGAACACCTACGGCACCGGCTGCTTCCTGATCTTCAACACCGGCACGGACATTGTCATGTCGAAGAACGGGCTGCTCACCACCCTGGCCTACAAGCTGGGCGACCAGGCGCCGGTCTACGCCTTGGAGGGCTCCATCGCGGTGACCGGGTCGCTGATCCAGTGGCTGCGGGACAACATTGGCCTGGTGTCCTCCGCCCCGGAGATCGAGGAGCTGGCCAAGACGGTGGAGGACAACGGCGGCGCGTACATTGTGCCTGCCTTCTCCGGCTTGTTCGCCCCCTATTGGCGCACCGACGCCCGCGGCGTGTTCACGGGCCTGACCCGCTACGTCAACAAGGGGCACCTGGCGCGCGCCGCGCTGGAGGCCACGGCCTACCAGACCCGCGACGTGCTCGATGCCGTCAACGCGGACTCCGGCGTGCCGCTGACCGAGTTGAAGGTGGACGGCGGCATGGTGGCCAACAACCTGTTGATGCAGTTCCAAGCCGACATTCTGGGCGTGCCGGTGGTCCGCCCCGTCGTGGCCGAGACCACGGCTCTGGGCGCCGCCTACGCGGCCGGCCTGGCGGTCGGGTTCTGGTCCAACCTGGATGACCTGCGGGCCAACTGGGCCGAAGACAAGCGCTGGAGCCCGAGCCTGCCGGTGACGGAGAAGGATCGCCTCTACCGCTCCTGGAAGAAGGCCGTTTCCAAGTCGTTCTCCTGGGTCGACGAGGACGTGGCCTGACCGCACTGACGGCTGCGGCCTGAAGCGGGCTTAAGCCAAAACTGTGGGGGCCGTCTCCCCTGGCGCTGGGGGAGGCGGCCCCCACTCGCGTCCGGGCGCCCGGCCGGACGCCCGGCCGGGGGCTAGGCGCGGCGGGGGAGGCGGCGGGGGCTGAGTTTGGTGGCGGCCAGAGGCAGCGAGGCCAAGGTCGCCAAGGCCACACCGGCCGCCACGATGCCGCCGACGCAGGCCCAGAAGCCGGCGCCCGCCCGCAGCCCGCCATCGGCGAAGCCGCGGGTGGCGGCCATCGCGAGCAGGCCGGCGCCCAGCCCCAGCGCCGAGGCGACCAAGGCGGGCAGGGCCGTCTCGATGGCGCCGCCCGCCAGCAGCAGGCGCCGGGGCAGGCCCACCATGAGTTGGCGGGCGACCGCGCGGCGCCGCTCGCGCACCCTGTCAGCGCTGTTCAGCGCCATCGCCAGGAGCGCCACGCCGAGCACAGCCGCCATCAGGGTGGCGCTGGACAGCCGGGCGAACTGGGCCTGGCGGTATTGCTCGGCCTCGACATGGACGACGAGGTAGCGGTGCTCCGCGCCCCACGCCGCCACCCGCTCCTGGACCGCGCTGCCGGCCTCGGCCACCAGGCCGACCCACTCGGCCACCTCCGCCAAGTCCTCCGGGAGCAGGCCGGCCGGGACAAAAACCATGATGGCGGCGGTGTAATCGGGCGCCAGGCTGCTCGCGTCTGAGACCACGATGGGCTGGTCTGCCAGGGTCACCTCGGCGGCCGGTCCGTCCCGGCCGCCGCTCCAGGTCGCGACCACCAGGCGTTTGCCAGCGGCGTCGAACCATCTCGGCCCCGGCGCGGCGCGCTCGATCACGGCGGCGCGCGAGTCGTCGCAGCCGTCGGCGGCCAGGGCCAGCGCCAACTGGGCGCAGGTTCCGACCGCCACATAAAAGTCGACCGCCCCCGGACGCGAACTGGGCCAGCGACCCGGCCTGGTTTGCGGCAGGACGCCCCGCACGCCGGGAATCGCCAGCGCCTCGGCTCTTTGCGCCGGGCCGATGCCGACCCCGAATTGGGAGTAGACCTCGATCACCTGCGGACCGCTGCCGTAGGCCCGCACAACGGCGCCAGAGCCGGTGTTGGCCGCCCAGGCGCTTGAAGCCAAACCGATCACAACGGTCAAGAACACCGCCAGCCCGAGGCCGGCCGCCACCCGGCCCGCCCCCAGGCCGCGAACCTGAAGCGAGCGCCCCGCCAACAGCAGGCCGGGCCGGCGCGAGCGCGCCAGCAGCCCCGCGATCCAGGCCGTCACCAGCGGCGTTGCCGCAATGATGCCGACGGCCGTGATGGCGGCGCCGGCCACGAAGACGGCCAGCATGGCGGACGCGTACCTGAGGTAGCCCGCGACGTCGAGGTACGGCCGGCCAGGCCAGGCGCCGATGGCGAGCAGGGCCAACCCGACGGCCAACACGGCCAAACGGGCGGCGCTGAGGCGGTACCCGGGGCGCCGCCCCGCCATCCCAAAGCGATCCCCCGCGCCTGCGCCGCCGCCTGCGCCCGCCGCCGCGTCCGCGTCTGCGCTGCCGCCCGCCGCCGCGTCTGCGCCGGCGCCTGCGCCCGCCGCCGCGTCCGCGCCATCGTCCGGGCCCGTTGAGCGGGCGCCTGGGCGGGCGGGGTTGAAGGGGAGCGGCCTGGTCAGCCAGGCCGCCTTGGGGCGGGCGCGCAGGAGGGTGTGGAGGCGCCAGCGCAAACTGGGGTAGGGCTCGCCGCCGGGCAGGTCGCGGCCCCAAGTCGGCGCGGTGCCAACCGCCATGGCCGCCGCCACCACCGCCAGCGGCGCGCTCAGCCAGGCCCAAAGGGGCGGCTCGAGCGGCCCCGGCAGCTCCACCGCCCGGCCCACCACCTGCGCCAACACGGCAAAAGCGGCGGTCCCGGCAGCGGCGCCGCCAAGCGCCGCCCAGCCGTTCTCAAAGGCGGCCACCAACCGGACGCGGCGCCGGGGCAACCCCAAGCGGCGCAGCGCCGCCAACCGGGCGTCACGGGCATCGGACGCCAGCCGCCCGGCCGTCATCAACAGCAACACCGCCGGGACGGCGAACACCAGCATCTCTGTGGCCTGCTGGCCTGCCGTGGCGGACCACTCGGAGCCGGGCGGCCACCCGGCGCCGGGCAAGGCCGCGGCCGCCAGCAGCAGCCCTGTCGCGATGGCGGTCCCGCCGGCCAGCGGCCAAAGCCGGGCCGCGCCCCCCGCCCTGGCCAGGCGGAAGCCAAGGCGGGCCGAGGCGCTCACCGCGGCCTCGGCATCGTCCCGGCGGCTGGCTGGGGCGCCGGGCTGGCGGGCAGGCGGCTGTCTGCGACGATGCGCCCGTCGCGCAGAATCAGGTCGCGTTCGGCGCGGGCCGCCACCGCCAACTCGTGGGTGACTATCAGCACGGCGGCGGATTGCTCGCGCGCCGCCCCGATCAGCGCGTCGAGCACCTGCTCGCCGCCTTTGGTGTCGAGGGCGCCGGTGGGCTCGTCGGCCAGGATCAACTGGGGGCGGTGGACCAGGGCCCGGGCGACGGCGGCGCGCTGGGCCTGCCCGCCCGAGACCTCGGTCACCCGCTTGTCGGCTTGGCCGGCGATGGACAGCCGCTCCATCAACTCCTCGGCCCGGGCCCGGGCGCCTTTGGCGCCGCCCCCCGCCGCCAGCAGCGGCAGTTCGATGTTGTCCCGCAGGGTCAACTCCGGAATCAAGTCGCCGAATTGGAGCACCAGGCCGATCTGCCTCAGCCGGCGCTCCGAGCGCTGGCGGTCTGGCAGGTTGTCGAGCCGTTGGCCGGCCCAGCGGACCTCGCCCGCGTCTGGTCGCAGAATGCCGGCCAGCACGTGCAAGAGGGTCGATTTGCCCGCCCCGGACGGCCCCATCACCGCCACGACCTCGCCTTGCCTGAGGGCTATGTCCACCCCGCAGAGCGCTTTGCGCCGCCCGTAGGCGTACTCCAGGCCGCTGCCCGCGATCACCGTGTCCGTCATTGGGCGCCTCCTTTGCTTATCGGTTGGTCCGTGGACGATGCCGTCTGGCCGGTTCCAGCGTCTAGGTCGGCCCGGGCCTGGCCGCCCGGGGCCAAGCGGTCG
Organism: Bifidobacteriaceae bacterium; assembly: GCA_031279575.1. The sequence goes on along the minus strand of JAITIG010000107.1, from coordinate 34,551 downwards.
GCCGCCAGGGCGATCCAGCGCAGGTCGGCCTCCAGGTGGGCGGTCTCGTAGTCGGACGCCAGTTGCCCGAGCGGTCCGTCGGAGCCCGGCGCGCGGGCCAGTTGCCGCGCCCGGTCGAGGTAGGCGCGGCGGTGCGCGTCCAGCACCTGGGCGGCCGGGCGGCCCGAGGCCAGCGCCAGCACCACCCGCGCGAACACCCCGGCGGGGCGGGTTGGCTCCGGTTCGGCCAGGGCCAGCCATTGGTCCAGCGCGGCGGCGCCCGCCGGGGTGATGGCGTAGAGCTTTCGCTCCGAGCCGGACCCCGGCTCGACTCCGGCGTCCGCCGCCAGCCCGTCCCGCTCCAGCCGCTGCAGGGTGGCGTAAACCTGCCCGAACTTCAATTCGCGGTCGCGCCCGAGCAGCGCGTCGTAGCGGCGCTTGAGTTCGAACCCGTGGGCCGGGCCGGGGTCCAACAGCGCCAGCAAGGCCATCGAAACCGTCACAGAACCAACCATACACCAAATGTATACACTCAGTGTAGGCCTAACACGGAGCGGACTTCCGCCGCCGCCGGCCAGCCGCCCCGCCTGGCCGCCCCCATGGCGATCTGCGCCAGGTGGCGGCGGCGCGCGGTCGCCACCTGGCGCCCGGGCTGACGGTGCCGAGGCCGAACTTATAACTTGCAAGATTGTAACGTCGGCGAAACCGTTTCTTCGCGCGGGCTTAACCTTTGTTCGCTGAACTGGACAAATGGCTCTAACCGCGACCCTCGGCCCCCCGGCCGGCCCAGTCTTGGTGATCGTCGGGACCGGGGGAACTATCTCGTCGCGGCAGGCCGCGAACGGCGGCTTGGCGGCCACGGACAGCGCCGCCCATCTAGCCGAGTCGGTGCCCGCTCCGCCGGGAAAGCGCCTCGAGGCCGACGACTTCATGCGCAAGAACTCGTTCGAGTTGACGCTTGGCGACATGGGCCGCCTGGCGCGACGCGTCGCTATGCACGCGGCCCGCCCAGAGGTGGCCGGCGTGGTGGTGACCCACGGCACCGACACGATCGAGGAGACCGCCTGCCTGCTCGAGTGGACGCGCTCCGCCCCCAAACCCATCGTCCTGACCGGCGCCCAGCGGGACGCGGATTCGCCGGACAGCGACGGCCAGGCGAACTTGCGCGACGCGCTGGCCCTGGCGGCCTCGCCGCTCGCCCAGGGCCTGGGCGTGCTAGTCCAGTTCGGCGGCTCGGTCTACTCCGGGATCGGCCTGCGGAAAGCCCGCACCATAGCGCTGAGCCCGTTCGACCAGCCCAACGGCGGGGCGATCGGCGCTGTGGTCAACGGCCAGGCCTTGATCTGGCAGCGGCCGCCTCGGCGGCCGGCCGCGCTGCCGCTGCCGACCGAGGCCTTCGGCCAGGTTCGCGTCGACATCGTGGCGACCTACCCATCAGCCGACCAGACCCTGGCCGTCGCCGCCCAGGCGGCCGGCGCCAAGGGGATTGTGATCGAGGGCACCGGTTGCGGCAACGCCAACTCCCAGCTCAATAGCTGGATCGCGCAGGCCAGCGCGGCGGGCGTTGTCGTGGTGCTCGGCACGCGGGTGGCCGGCGGCCCGATGATCGCCCAATACTCCGCCGGCGGCGGCTTCGACGCCGTCCGGCAGGGCGCACTGCCCAGCGGCCTGCTCACAGTTCCCCAGGCCCGTATCCTTCTCGCGCTGCTGTTGGACCGCGAACCTCCGGCGCAGGCCGCGGCCACCTTCGCGCGCTACTCAACCTCCGTCCCGGCGCGGGCCGGGGCCCCCAACCGAAAGGAATGACAATGCCAAAGCAAATCTTCGTCGCCTTCGGAGTCCATGTCGACGCGGTCGGCGGCTGGCTCGGGTCCTACGGCGGGCAGGACTCGCCAGGCGACATCTCGCGCGGTGTGTTCGCCGGGCGGGTCGGCGTGCCGCGAATCAACCGCTTGCTTGAACGGTACTCGCTGCCCTCCACCTGGTTCTGGCCAGGCCACTCGATCGAGACCTTCCCCGAGCAATTCGACCAGGTGGTGGCCGCAGGCCACGAGATCGGCATGCACGGATACTCCCATGAGAACCCGATCGCCATGAGCCCGCGCCAAGAGGCGGACATCCTGGACCGCTGCATCGAGTTGATCGAGCGGCGGGCCGGCCGGCGGCCCACCGGCTTCACCGCGCCGTGGTGGGAGTTCAGCCCGGTGACCAACGAGCTGCTGGCCGAACGCGGCATCAAATACGACAACTCTTTGATGCACGACGACTTCACGCCCTACTACGTGCGCGTCGGGGATGATTGGCAGGCGTCGAAGATCGACTACGACCGCCCGGCTGAGACCTGGATGCACCCCATGACCTTCGGCCAGGAAACAGACCTGGTGGAGATCCCGGCCTCGTGGTACCTGGACGATCTGCCGCCGATGATGTTCATCAAAGCCTCGCCGAACAGTTTCGGCTTCATCAAGCCAAGCGACATCGAAGAGATCTGGCGCGAGCAGTTCGACTGGGTTTACCGCGAGATGGACTACGCCGTCTACACCATGACCATCCACCCCGACGTCTCCGGGCGTCCCCAGGTCCAATTGGCGCTGGAGCGCTTGATCGAGCACATCAGCTCGCACAGCGGGGTCCGCTGGTCAACGTTTGACCAAATCGCCGACGACTTCCTGGCCCGCTCCCCTCGGACGCGGCAAAGCTGAGCGGCCGAGGCAAATCCGACCGTGGCCTTCATCGAGATTTCAGGCATCAGCAAGTCGTTCGGCGCGACCAAAGCGCTCAGCGACGTGTCGATGACGCTCGACGGCGGCGAAATCCACGGTCTGCTGGGTGAGAATGGCGCAGGCAAGTCAACGCTGATGAAGATCATGTCGGGCGTTGTGCTGCCCGATGCCGGCCGTATCGCCGTCGAAGGACGCAGTTTGCCCCCGGGCAAGCCAGCCCAGGCGCGGCGGGCCGGCATCGGGATCGCCTACCAGGAGCTGTCCTCGCCGCCGAACATCACAGTGGGAACCAAGCTGCTGTGGCCCAAACTGCCCCGGGGCAGGAGCGGGCTGGTCTCCCGCAAAGCCGTCATGGCCCAGGCGAGCGGCATCCTGGAGCGCTTCAACGCCCCGGAAATCGATCCGGCGGCTTGCATCGGCCAGGTCAGCCTGGCCCAACGGCAAAAAGTGGAAATTGTCACGGCGCTGGCGGGCGAACCCAAGCTACTGGTGCTCGACGAGCCCACCGCCGCGCTGCCGGACACGGAGTGGCTCTTCGGGCTGCTGCGCGGCTTCAGCGCGGCTGGCGGCACCGTGGTCTACATCACCCACAAGATGCCGGAGATCGACCGCATCTGCCACCGCGGGACAATTCTGCGCAACGGGCGGATTGTCGGCTCGTTTGAGCGTGGCAGCCACACCGACGCCCAACTCGTCGAACTCATGATTGGCCGCTCGGTGGACCACGACCCGGACCGCCGGGCCGCCCCCAGAGTTGACGACGGCCGGCCGATGCTCGAGGTCAAGGGCCTGATGACGTCAAACGGCCTGGTCGACGGCACATTGACGGTGGGGCGGGGCGAGATCGTTGGAATCGCCGGCCTGGAGGGCCAAGGCCAGCGCGACTTGCTTTACGCCATCGCCGGCGCCCATCCCCGGACGGGCGGCGAAATCCGCCTCGAGGCGGGCACGGCCGCGACCCTGGTGGCGTTGCTGCCAGAAGAGCGGAAAACCGAGGCGCTGCTGCCCCGCCAGACGGCGACCTTCAATATGACCATCGGTTCCCTGCGCCGCATCACGCGGGCGGGAATCGTCTCCGCCAGCAAGGAGGCCCGGCACGCCCGCCGCTGGGCGGCAGAGGTCAACCTGCCGCAGGCCATGCTGGCCAAGCCAATCGAGGCATTGTCCGGCGGCAACCAGCAAAAGGCGGTGATCGGCCGCGCCCTGGCCCGCGACCCCGCTTGCCTGGTGCTGTTCGATCCAACCCGGGGCGTGGACCCGGGCACCAAGTTCGAGATCTACGATTTCATCCGCGACTTCGCCGCCAAAGGGCGGGCCGTCCTGCTGTACTCGACCGAGATCCCGGAACTTGTCAGGCTGTGCCACAGGGTCTACGCCATCTCGGCGGGCAGGGTCGGGCGGCAGTTCGCCGGCCCGGAACTGTCCGAGCAGGCCATCATGTCCGCGGCCCTGGCCTGGGGAGGCGAGCAGCCGTGAGACGCCTCGTGAGCGCGGTCAAGTCGCACCCGGAAACAACCTCGGCCGGGGCCATTTTCGCCGCCGTCTACGGTCTGCTGTGGGTGGCTTCGCCGTTCGAGCGATCGCTCTACTCTGTCCAAAACTTCTCTGTGCTGCTGGCGCCCCTGGCACTGGCCGCTGTTGGAACCACATTAGTGCTGGTCACCGGCGGTTTTGATGTCTCGGTGGCCGGGACTATATCACTGGCCAGCGCGCTTACCGCCGCTTGGTCGGCGCCCGGCGATGGCGCGCCGTGGCTTCGACTCGCGCTGATTGTCTTGGTCGGTGTGGCGGCGGGCCTGGTCAACGGCATCCTGGTGGCGTCCGGGCTGCAATCCCTGGCGGTGAGCGTGGCGACCTTCACCGTCCTGTCCGGCCTGGCGCTGGTGATCTTGCGGGCGCCCGGCGGCAATGTGCCGCCGCCGCTCATCGCGTTGGTCAACTCCTCGGCCGGGCCGGTCCCGGTGCCAGCCGCCTGCCTGGTGCTGGTGGGGGCGGCCTGGTGCGCTTTCACCAAGACCAGGACCGGCACAGCGGCGTTCGCCATCGGAGCGGACCTGCCGTCGACCGCGCTGTCCGGTGTGCGCATAATGCCGGTGCAGCTATTCGTCTACAGCGCGGCCGGTGGGTTTTACGCCCTGGCCGGGATCTTCTTGGCGGCGGGTTCCCGCTCGGGCGACCCGGCGGCGGGGACCCCGTTCATGCTCTCGGCGTTCTCGGCCATGGCTCTGGGACTGGTCAGCTTCAAAGGCGGGCGCGGCTCGGCCGTCGCCGCGATGCTGGGGGCGGGCACCGTCATGGCTCTGCCGAAGACCCTGTTCGCTGTCGGCATCGCGGATTTCTGGGCCGGGATCTGCCAAAGCGCGGTCATCCTGATAGCGCTGGCCATCCCGTTGTTGGCGGGCAAACTCAACGCGCGGCGCCGCCAGGCGGCCGTCTCCCAGCCCGGCGGAGCGGCGGACCCGGCATGAGGCGGAGCGAGGCGCCTGTGGCCGGCCAGCGTTGGCTGCCCCGAATCAACTGGCAGGTCGGCATCGTCTGGCTGTGCGCGGCAGCCACGGTGCCGGCTTCGCGGTTGTTTTCACCCGATCTGCCGAACTTTGGCATGATCGCCTCCGTCGCCCCGCTGGTCCTGGTGCTGGCGGTGGTGGCCTTTGGGCAGGGCATAGTTATTTTGGCGGGAGGCTTCGACCTGTCGGTGGCGCCAGTGGTGACCCTGGGCGCCTTTGTGGCTGGCACTTTGGCCAACGGCCGCGCCCACTGGCTGGTCGCCGTGGCGGCCGCGTTGGCGGTTTGCGCCGCCGCCGGGGCCGTCAGCGGCGCGCTGGTGGCGTTCGCGAAGTTCCCGCCGTTCATAGTCACCTTGGCCGTTGGGTCCATGCTGGCCTCGGCCATGCTGGGCGCTAGCCGGGGTTCCCCCGCCCAGCCCTCGCCCAAGGCTCTGACCGCCTTGTTCGCCCACGGCGCCGCTCTGGGCGGCGTGCCGGTCTCGGTTTGCCTGCTGCTCGCGGTCGGGTTGGCAGGCTTCTTGGCTCAGCACCGAACGCGCCTCGGCCGGGCCGCGGCGGCCGTCGGGGGCTCCCAGAGGGCGGCCGCGATAGCCGGCATCGGGGTCAAACGGGCCACAGTCGAGGTTTACGCGGTGGCGGGCGCCGCCTATGGCGTCGCTGGCGTGCTGCTCCTGGGCTATTCAGCCGGGGCGGACCTGACAACCGGCAGCGCGTGGTTGCTGCCCTCAATCGCGGCGGTCGTGGTGGGCGGCTCCGCCATGAGCGGCGGATCGGGCTCATACCTCGGCACTGTCGGCGGCGCGGCGCTGCTCACCCTGCTCTCGACGGACATCAACGCCCTCGGTATCGCCGAGGGCTGGAAACAAGTTCTGTACGGCGCGATCATCGTGGTCGCGCTGGTTGTGACAAGGCTCAGTAGAGGAGGTCGTTGAAACCCAGCCGCCGCGGGCGGCAAACCGTATTCAGACAATCGCCGACCATACCGATGACGCCCAAACGGGCGCCGGTCAAGCGCGAGCCGGTGCGGCCGGTTTCGCGTGTCCCTCTGCGGTTGGCGCCGCAGGCCAGCGCCAACACCACCGCTGCAGCCGGGCGGGCGCCAGCGAGACGCTGAGCCAACCGGCCCCAATTGGGTGGAGAACTATGTCCGACCCAACTGTGAACGGAGCACCTTTCATGTCAAACATCCGAATGTCTCTTTGCTTTCTAGCCGCCGCCGCGCTGGTGGCTCCGCTGGCGGCCTGCGCCGCCGAGGACGAGGCGCCCGGCGGGTCCGGCGCTGAGAAGCAGCGCATCTACCTGAACATGTCCTACTCGGGCAACAACTGGCAAGACGAGGCCGCCAACCTGGCCAAGGCTATCGCGACCGCTCCCGAATACGCGGCCAAGTACGAGTTCGAGACGGTCATCTCGGGCACCGACGTCCAAAAGCAGATCTCCGACATCCAATCGATGATCGGCAAGGGGGCGAAGCTGATTGTTTCCTACCCGCTGTCGCCCACCGCGCTTGACCAGGTTGTCACGCAGGGCTGCGAGCAAGGGGTGACGTTTGTGTTCTACGATTCGACTGTCAACGCCCCGTGCGCCTACAACGTGTCCTTCATCACTTCGGCTTTCCGCGATGACCCGGAGCGCGCCTTCTATGGCGCGCAGTCGGCCCAGGGGATAGTGGACGCGCTGGGCGGCCAAGGCAAGGTGGTGATCAACCGGGGCGTGGCCGGCACCGCGACGGACAACGTCCACTACGACACCATGATGCAGATCTTCAACGCGAACCCCGGCATCGAGGTGGTGGCGGAGTTCTACGGCGATTGGAACGCACAGGTTTCCCAGCAGGAGATGGCCAAGGTTCTGGCCGCCCATCCGGAGGTTGACGCGGTTTGGAGCGCGGACGGCGAACCGGGGGTGATCAAAGCGCTCGAAGCGGTCGGCAAGAAGGCGTTCGTGACCGGCAACGGCTCCGCCTACCTGATGCGCAAGATGGCCGAGGACGGCTGGAAGGGCATCGCCTCCTCGGCCACCCCCGGCCAGGGCGGCATCGCGATGAAACTCGGCCTCCACATCCTGGAGAACGGGCCGCAGGGAGTCCCGGCCAATATCGAGGTGCCGCTGCCTTGGCAGACGCAGAGCACGGCAAAACTGTGCCAAGGGAACGAGTTTGTGGACGGCTGCAACTACTTCAAGGACGTCGACGACACCTACATTGTCTCGATTTACGACCCGGACCTGCTGCCCGAGGCGTCGCTGACAGCGGCCCAGACCGGAGCTGGAATCGAGAAGATCACGCCGCTGCCGGACCTGGCGAAGTTTGAGCAGCCGCCGCAGCGGAGGATTTACACCCGCGGCGCCTGCGACGACGGCTGGCACGAGGGCGTGGTCGAGGAAGGCCAAATCCCGGCCGGCTTGAAGGGCTGCGTCAAGGACTAGCGCTCTGAGCGCGGCTCTGCGGCCCGCGGCCGGCTTCGACTTGGCCGCGGGCCGCGGGCTGCGGGTCGCTGCCCCGGGCCGCGACCCGTGGCGCGGCCCGGGCATCTTGCGCAAGGATTGAGGCATGTCCACGCCTCCCGAATATCTCTCTAAAGGCGAGTTGGCCTACCGGGAGGTCCGGGCGATGATCTTGTCCGGCCGCCTGGCGCCCGGCTCGCGCGTCGACCAGTACGAGATCGCCGCATCGCTTGGGATGTCGCTGACACCGGTGCGCGAGGCGGTCCAACGGCTGGCCGCAGACGGTTTGCTGTCAGCCAACGCGCACAAGTTTGTGCATGTCGCCGATGTCTCGGCGAAAGAGGCCAGCGACTTGGTCGAGACCCGGATGGCGTTGGAGCCAGCGGCGCTGGAGTTGGCGGCGGCGCGGTTCGACGAGGCGGACCGGAGCGCCATCACGGCCGCGCTGGCCGAGTTGGAGCCTTTCACCGATTTCAATTCCGACCGCGCCATCACAATCCACCGCGCTTTTCACCGCACGGTCTACGCCGCCTGCCACAACGAGGTGATGATTCGGGCGCTTGACGACTTGTGGGACAAGGCCGACCGCTACCGCCGCACCTACCTGACCTTGCCCCGAGGCGAGGACGAGCGCCGGGTCGACTACGAGCAGCACCACCAGATCGCGGGCGCTGTCTTGGCTGGGGAGGCGGACGGCGCCGCCCGGGTGGCGCGGGAGCATATCCGGCTTTCAGTCACGCCGTGGGCCAGCGAGGCCTTGGAACGGCACCGTGAGACCAGCCTGGCGGAGCGCCAAGCCCAGGCCGGCTGACCGGACTGGCGGGGGCGCAGCGGGGGTTGCGCGATGGCGTAGACTGTGCGGTTGGACGTGTGCGCCTTCGGCCCGGCCGGCGGCGCGCGCACTGCAAGAACACCGGCACCAGCGGAGGAACATGGCCAAGAAGGATGGCGTCATCGAGGTCGAGGGCAGCGTGGTCGAGGCTCTGCCCAACGCGATGTTTCGCGTTGAGCTGACCAACGGCCACAGGGTCCTGGCCCACATCTCGGGGAAAATGCGCCAACACTACATCCGGATCCTGCCGGAGGACCGGGTCGTGGTCGAACTCAGCCCGTACGACTTAGACCGGGGCCGCATCATCTACCGCTATAAGTGAGGTCGCACAGAACATGAAGGTCAAACCGTCAGTCAAGAAGATCTGCGAGAAGTGCAAGGTCATCCGCCGCCGGGGCACGGTGATGGTGATCTGCGCCAACCCGCGCCACAAGCAGCGCCAGGGCTGACCCCCTGGCGAGGCCGGGGCCAAGGCCCTGGCCGGCGCCGGGACCGCCAGGCCCCGGCGAGCCGCCCAAAGCGCCGCGCCAGCGGCGCCGAGGGGCGGCGCCAAAATAACCAAAGACCCATTGCCACCGCCCGGGAAAGCGGCCCCGCGCCGCCGCCCCCGGCTTCAGTCGAGTTGGGCCGGCCCTGGCCGGCCCGGCCGGACGGAGCCGACAAGCGCTTTGGCCCGGAGCCCGCCGCCCGCGGCGGACCCCCGGCCGGCCAGTTGGGCGGCGACCCCCGGTTGGAGGCCGGGGCGCCGGGAGCGAGTCGCCCGGCGAGGCGGTGGGCCCAGACCTCCACCGCACTCTTTAGGGAGTAAACGCCTGATGGCTCGTCTAGTTGGAGTCGATCTGCCGCGCGAAAAGCGCGTCGAGATCGCGCTCACCTACATTTTCGGCATCGGCCGCACCCGCGCCACCAAGACGCTGGAGGCGACCGGGGTCAACCCGGACACCCGCGTCAAGGACCTCTCGGACAGCGACCTGGTGGTGCTGCGCGACTACATCGAAGCGAATTACCGCGTCGAGGGCGACCTCAGGCGCGAGATCCAAGCCGACATCCGCCGCAAGGTGGAGATCGGCTCCTACCAGGGCATCCGGCACCGCCGGGGCCTGCCAGTCCACGGGCAGCGGACCAAGACCAACGCCCGCACCCGCAAGGGCCGCAAGCGCACCGTGGCGGGCAAGAAGAAGGCCGGCAAGAAGTAGGCCGCCCAGGCCCGCCAAGGCGCACACCAGCAACCCGCAAGACGCATCCAGGCAAGGAGAGACAGGCAGACCATGCCCCCTAAGACAAGGCAAGGCGCGCGCAAGGTCCGGCGCAAGGACAAGAAGAACGTCCCGCACGGCCACGCCCACATCAAGTCCACGTTCAACAACACGATTGTGTCCATCACAGACCAGTCCGGCGCGGTGCTGGCCTGGGCCTCCTCCGGGCAGGTCGGGTTCAAAGGCTCGCGCAAGTCGACGCCGTTCGCGGCCCAATTGGCGGCCGAGTCGGCCGCCCGGCGGGCCCAGGACCACGGCGTGAACAAGGTCGACGTGTTCGTCAAGGGCCCCGGCTCCGGCCGCGAGACCGCCATCCGCTCGCTCCAAGCGGCCGGCCTGGAGGTCGGCTCCATCACAGATGTGACCCCGCAAGCCCACAACGGCGCCCGCCCCCCCAAACGGCGGCGGGTTTAGGAGTCTTGGCGCGGCATCGTGCGTCAATTGGTGGACGATGCCGTGCCAAACCTTGGGGGAGGCGGTCGCCGACCGCTCAACCCCAGGCCGCGCCCGCGCCCCGCGCGAACGCGGCCGGCGGCCGAACCGGCGCCGAGCCGGGCGGCCAAGGCGAAAACGGGCCTCAAATAGCGGGGGCCCCGAGGAAAGGAAGTATGACCTGTGCTTATCGCGCAACGACCGACACTGACTGAAGAGTCCCAGTCCGAATACCGCTCGCGGTTTGTGATCGAGCCGCTGGAGCCGGGCTTCGGCTACACGCTGGGCAACTCGCTGCGGCGCACCCTGCTCTCGTCGATTCCCGGTTCGGCGGTGACCTCGATCCGGATCGACGGGGTGCTGCACGAGTTCTCCACCATCCCGGGCGTGAAAGAAGACGTCACCGAGATCATTCTGAGCTTGAAGAACCTGGTGGTCTCCTCCGAGCACGACAGCCCGGTGGTGATGTACCTGCGCAAGCAGGGCCCCGGCGAGGTCACCGCGGCCGACATCACCCCGCCGGCCGGAGTCGAGGTCCACAACCCGGAGCTGCACATCGCGACCCTGAACGCGAAAGGCAAGCTGGAGATCGAATTGACGGTGGAGCGCGGCCGGGGCTATGTCACGGCGGTGCAGAACAAGGCGGCCGACGCGGAGATCGGGCGCATCCCGATCGACTCGATCTACTCGCCGGTGCTGAAGGTGGCCTACAAGATCGAGGCCACCCGCGTGGAGCAGCGCACCGACTTCGACCGGCTGATCGTGGACGTGGAGACCAAGAAGGCGACCACCCCCAAGAGCGCCCTGGCCTCGGCCGGCAAGACTTTGGTGGAGCTGTTTGGGCTGGCCCGCGAGCTCAACCCGGAGGCGGAGGGGATCGAGATCGGCCCCAGCCCAACCGACGCGGCGCTGGCCGCCGATCTGGCCTTGGCGGTCGAGGACTTGGATTTGACGATCCGCTCCTACAACTGCCTCAAGCGGGAGGGCATCCACACGGTGGGCGAGTTGGTGGCGCGCTCGGAGGCCGACCTGCTGGACATCCGGAACTTTGGCGTCAAGTCCATCAACGAGGTCAAGGAGAAGCTGGCCTCGCTGGGGTTGTCGCTGAAGGACTCGCCGCTGGACTTCGACCCGTCGCAGGCCGGCACCACGCCCGAGTTCTTGTCCGAAGACCCGAACTTTAGCTGACCACCAAGGAGAGATGAGATGCCGACCCCGACCAAGGGACCCCGCTTAGGCGGTAGCCCGGCGCACGAGCGCCTGATCTTGGCGAATCTGTCGCAGCAGTTGTTCGAGCATGGCAGCATTGTCACCACCCAGGCCAAAGCCAAACGGGTGCGCCCGCTGGCCGAGCGTTTGATCACCTTCGCCAAGCGCGGCGACTTGGCGGCCCGGCGGCGCGTGATGCGCACGATTCGCGACAAGTCCGTGGTCCACGAGCTGTTCACGCAGATCGCGCCGCAGATGTCCGAGCGCGAGGGCGGGTACACCCGGATCGTCAAGATCGGCCCCCGCAAGGGGGACTCGGCGCCGATGGCGGTGATCGAGTTGGTGACCGAGCCGGTCACGCCCAAGAAGCGCCGCCGCCTGGACGATGCCGCCCCGGCCGAGGCCGCTGAAGCCGCTGAGGCCGCTGAGGACGCGGCTGAGCCGGTGGAGGCGGCCGAGCCGCTGGTGGAGGCCAACGAGGCGCCCGAGGTGGGCGACGAGGCCGATGGCGCGGAGCTGCTGCGCGAGCAAGCCGAGGCCGACGCCATCCGGGCCGAACTCGACAAGGGCGAATAGCCGCGCCCGGGCTGCGCCCGGCGGCCTGGCGGGCCTTGGCCGCCGGGCGCAGCGGCGGCTTGGCGCGGGCCCGGCGCGGGCCCGGCGCGGGCCCGGCGCGGGCGTGAGGTCGGGCCCAGCGCGGGCGTGAGGTCGGGCCGTAGGGGGGCGGCCCGCGCCCGGGCCGCCTTGGGCCGCCCAAGGCCGCCCCGGGACGCCTTGGGCCGTCCCCAAACGTTGCGCCTTTGTTCACCTTGCGTTTACCTAGGTTGCCCCATCAGTTAGGACTCCCGCCCTAACGTCGAAGACGACATTGCACAGTCTTTGACGAGGAAGGGCAAGATGAAGCTCCTAAACGCAAGCAAAGCGGCCGCCCTGGCCGCTGGGGCGGGGCTGGCCCTGGCCAGCCTGGCGGGCTGCGGCGCCGCCAACGAGACCGCCACCCCCGGCAGCTCCAATCAGTCCAACAGCGCCCAAGAGCAGCTCTCAGGCGAGCTCAACGGCGCCGGCGCGAGTTCGCAAAGCGCCGCCCAAGAAGCTTGGAAGGCGGGCTTCGCCAGCCTCCAGCCAGGCGTCACAGTCAACTACGACCCGGTTGGCTCCGGCTCCGGCCGGGAGCAATTCACGGCCGGCGGGCTCGGGTTTGTCGGCACCGACGCGCCCTTCTCGCTGGAAGAGGCCGGCGGGGCGATCGGCTCCTGCGCCGCCGGGGCGGCCCTGGTCGAGGTGCCGGTTTACATCTCGCCCATCGTGGTGGCCTTCAACCTGGAGGGCGTCGACTCGCTCAACCTGGCGCCGGCCACCATCGCGGGCATCTTCACCGGCCAGATCGCCAACTGGAACGATGCCGCGATCAAAGCCGACAACCCCGACGCCAACCTGCCGGACCTCAAAATCAGCCCGGTCCACCGCTCCGACAAGTCCGGCACCACCGGCAACTTCACCGACTACCTGGCCGCGGCCGCGCCGCAGGCCTGGACCCACGGCGAGACCGAGGAGTGGCCGCTGGAAGGCGGCGAGGGGGCTGAGAAAACCCAAGGCATGGTCGAGGCCCTGACCGCCGGGGCGGGCGCCATCGGCTATGTCGACGCGGGCCAAGCCCAAGCCCTTAGCTGGGCTTCGATCAAGGTGGGCGGCGAGTGGGTCAAAGCCTCCGCCGAGGGCGCGGCCAAAGCCGTCAGCGAATCCGCCCTGGAGCAGGGCCGGGGCGAGGCGGATGTGGTCTACGAGCTCAACCGCACCACCGAGGCGGTCGGCGCCTACCCGTTGATCCTGGTGTCCTACCTGGCCGCCTGCGAGAAATACGAGGACCCGGCGGCCGGGGCGCTGGTGTCCGCCTACCTCAAGTACGTCACCTCTGAGGCAGGCCAGCAAGCAGCGGCCGGCAACGCCGGCTCGGCGCCCCTGACCGCGGACGCGGCCCTGAGCGCGAAAGTGAGCGCGGCAGTTGACCGCATCGGCGGCTGAGCTTCACCCGGCCACAGAGCCCCGCGGGCGGGACGGTAGGAGGGCCGTCCCGCCCGCGGGCGCGCCGCTGGGGGAGCGGATCTTCGCCGGCGGCATGAGGGGCGCGGCGCTCGGCGTGGCCGCCATCCTGGGCGGGGTGCTGGTGTTCCTGGGCCTGCGGGGCGCGCCGGCCATGTTCGCCGGGGCGGGCGAGCTGCCCGCCCACGCCGCCAACTTCTGGCAGCTGGCCGGGCCGCTCGCCTTCGGCTCGCTGTGGGTGGCGGTGCTGGCGCTGGCCTTCGCCGCCCTGCCGGCCATCGGCGTGGCGCTGGCCGCCACCGTCTACGCCCCCAGCCCCAAATTTGGGCGCTTCCTGGCCGCCGTGCTCGACTTGCTGGCGGCCGTGCCCTCGGTGGTGTTTGGCCTGTGGGGGCTGATGGTGCTGGCGCCGATCATGACCCCGGTCTACGCCTGGCTCCACGCCCACCTCGGCTGGCTGCCGCTGTTCAGCGGCGAGCCGTCCGTCACCGGCCGCACGGTGCTGACCGCCGGGCTGGTGGTGGCGGTGATGATCCTGCCGATCATGGCCGCGATGTGCCGCGAGAGCTTCGCCCTGACCCCGCCGGCGCTGATGGAGGCCGCCACCGCGCTTGGCGCCACCCGCTGGGAAATGGTGCGCGCCGCCGTGCTGCCGGGGGCGCGTTCGGGGATTGTGGCCGGCGGCATGCTGGGGCTGGGCCGGGCCCTGGGGGAGACCATGGCCGTGGCCATGGTGCTGTCCGCCACGCCGTTCCTGATCAGCTTCAACGTCATCTCCTCGGAGAACCCCGCCACCATCGCCGCCTTCATCGCCTCGACCTTCCCCGAGTCGACCGGCTCGCAGGTCAGCGCCCTGATCGCGCTGGGTTTGATCCTGTTCGCCATCTCGCTGCTGGCCTCGCTGCTGGGCCGGCGCATCGCCCGGCGGGGAGGCGCCGCGTGAGCGCCCCGGCCACGACCCCGCCCGACGCCGCCCGCCCGGCGGCGCCCAGCCGGACGCTGGCGGCGGCGCCGACCCGCCTGGCCGGGCGCCCAGGCGCCCAGAAAGGGGGCGCCAGATGAGCGCGCTGGCCACGGCCCCGCCCGATGCCGCCCGCGCGGCATCGTCCAACCGGACCGTCGCGGAGGTGCTGGCCTCATCCCGGCCGGGGCCGCTGCGGCGGGCCAAAAACAGCCTGGCCCTGGCCGCCGTGGTGGCGGCGGTGGCCTTGACCGGCATACCGCTGGTCTCGGTGATCTGGGAATCCGCGCGGCGCGGGTTCCAACGCATCGACCCGGAGCTGTTCACCAACTCGATGCGCGGCGTGGTGGGGCAAGGCGGCGGACTGCTGCACGCCCTGACCGGCACGGTGCTGATCACCGGCGCCACGGCGCTGATCGCCGTGCCGCTGGGGCTGGGGGCGGCCGTGTTCTTGACCGAATACGGCGGCCAGGGCAAACTCGCCGGGCTGACCCGCCGGGCGGCGGACATCATGGTGTCGATCCCCTCGATTGTGGCCGGGCTGGCCGCCTACGCCCTGTTCTCGCTGCTGCTGGGGCCGGGCACGCGCTCCGGGCTGGCCGGGGCGGTGGCGCTGGCGATGATCATGATCCCAGTGGTGGTGCGGTCCTCCGAGGAGGTCCTGCGCCTGGTGCCGCAAGACCTCAGAGAGGCCGGGCTGGCGCTGGGCGCGCCCAAATGGAAAGTCATCCGGCGGGTGGTGCTGCCGACCGCCCTGCCGGGGCTGACCTCCGGCGCGGTGCTGGGCGTGGCCCGGATCATCGGCGAGACGGCCCCGCTGCTGCTGGTGGCCGGATTCACCGACGCCATGAACTACAACCTGGCGGAGGGCCGCATGGCCACCCTGCCGGTGTTCATCTACACCCAGTGGTCGTCCAAGGGGCTGGACACCGCCGCCTACGACCAACGCGCCTGGGCTGGGGCCCTGGTGCTGATGGCGCTGGTGGTGGTGCTGCAACTGGCCGCCCGCTACCTGCCGGCCCAAATCGCCAAGATTAGGAGAAACCGATGACCGCAACCGTTCCATCCGCCGCCCCCGGCGCCGCCGCCGGGGCCGCTCCCGCCGCCCCGCAGGCCCTCCCGGCGGGCGGGCCGCTCAGCTCGCCGCCAGGCGCCGGGGCGGGCGGGGCGCCAGGGGAGATCGACTGGGCGGCCAGCGGGCCGGGCTCGGCGGCGGCGCTGCCGGTGCTGGACCGGGCTGCCGCCGTGGTGGCCGGCGCCGCCCGGACCGCGCTGGCGCCCGGCGCCCCGGGCGCCCCGGGCGCGCCGGGGTCGATCTCGATCCAAGACGTCAACTGCTACTACGGCAGCCACCTGGCCGTGGCGGACGTCTCCTTGGAGATCCCCGGGCGGGCGGTGACCGCGTTCATCGGGCCGTCCGGCTGCGGCAAATCGACCCTGCTGCGGGCCATCAACCGGATGCACGAGTTCATCCCCGGCGCCCGGGCCGAGGGCCGCATCGCCTTGGACGGGGCCGACCTCTACACCCGGGGGGCCGACCCGGTGGCGGTGCGGGCCAAAATCGGCATGGTGTTCCAAAAGCCGAACCCGTTCCCGGCCATGTCGATCAAAGACAACGTGCTGGCCGGGCTGATCATCCGCGGGCAGCGGCCGCGCGGCTCAGCCGCCGAGGCGATGGTGGAGCAGTCGCTGCGCCGGGCGCACCTGTGGGACGAGGTCAAAGACCGCCTCCAAAAGCGCGGCGACTCGCTGTCCGGGGGGCAGCAGCAGCGGCTGTGCATCGCCCGGGCGGTGGCGGTCCAACCCGATGTGGTGCTGATGGACGAGCCCTGCTCGGCCCTCGACCCGATCTCCACCCTGGCGATCGAAGAGCTGATGCGGGACCTGGCCCGGGACTACACCGTGGTGGTGGTGACCCACAACATGGCCCAAGCCAACCGCATCTCAGATATCACGGCCTTCTTCTCGCTGGCCAAAGCCGGCCAACCCGGCCGGCTGGTGGAGTCCGGCCCCACCGGGGACCTCTTCTCAGCTCCCAAGGTGGCGGCCACGCGGGATTACATCGAGGGCCGCTTCGGCTGACCGGCGGGTCTGCGGCCGACTGGGGGAAACATGTTTGCGCAGGTCAGGTGGTACTCGCGGGGCGGCGGGAGCCGCGGCAGGCGGTTGTGGCCCACGATCCGAGGGGATTAGAGTGACTGGCGTGCCGCAGGTTGTCGAGTGGATCGCCGCCGGGGCCCTGGGCGCGACCGTCGCCGTCATCGCCACCCCGGTGCTGGCCTGGCTCTTCCCGCGCACGCCCGATGGCGACCGCTGGCAGGCGCCCGATTCGCCGCTGCCGGAGGTGGCGCGCGACCTGGCCGGCGCCTTCGGCGGCTACGCCATGATCCTGACCCCGCGCCACCAGGTGCTTTACACCAGCGCCCTGGCTGAGACGCTGCCCGTGTTCGAGGGCACCAGGCTGTCCCACCCGGGCTTGTGCGAACTAGCCGAGAACGCTTGGAGAGCGGGCGAGATCCAGTCGCGGCGGCTGTCCTTCACCGACCTGGGGCCGGTTGCCCAAGCCGATGTCCGCGCCACCCGGCTGGCTGGCCGCTATGTCATGCTGACCGTCACCGACCTGACCCCGGCCCTGCGCTCGCGCCAAATCAGGCACGACTTCATCGCCAACATCGGCCACGAGCTGCGCACGCCTGTGACAGCTGTCGAGCTGATCGGCTCGGCCCTGGCCGCCGGGGCCGAGGACCCCAAAACCGTGCGGCACTTCGCCACCCGCCTGACCGGCGAGTCGCGCCGCCTGGCGCGGTTGACCCAAGACATGATGGCCCTGGCCAAAGCCCAAGACCAGGACTCCAGCCGCTTTGCCCAGGTGCCGGTGCGGCAGATCCTGCTGGAAGCCGCGGCGCGGCATCGGACAACGGCCGAGGAGGCGGAAATCGCGGTGGCGGTGGCCGCGCCGGATGAGCTGACCGTCTACGGCGACCAAGACGCGCTGGTGACGGCGGTGGACAACCTGATAGCCAACGCTGTGGCCTACTCGCCGGCGGGCAGCCGGGTGGAGGTGTCGGCGCGGGTGGACGCCACCGATGTGGTTATCGCGGTGGCGGACCAAGGCATCGGCATCGAGGAGGCGGACCAAGACCGCGTGTTCGAGCGCTTCTACCGGGCCGACCGCGCCCGCTCGCGGCGCACCGGCGGCACCGGGCTGGGCCTGGCGATTGTGCGCAACACCGTGTCCGGCCACGGCGGGCGGGTTACGCTGGTGTCCGAGGCGGGCGCCGGGTCCACCTTCACCATTCGGCTGCCCCGGCCGCAGCGCAAGAAGGGGGGCGCGCGTGACCGATCTGCTGTTGGTTGAGGACGACGAGACCCAACGCGAGGCGCTGGCCTTCCTGCTCGGCCGGGAGGGCTACCAGGTGCGCGCCGTGGCCGATGGCGGCGCCGCCATAGCCGAGTTCGAGGCCCGCGAACCCGAACTGGTGTTGCTGGATTTGATGATCCCGGTGATCCCCGGCACCGAGGTCTGCCGCCGCATCAGGCTGCGCTCCGACGCGCCGGTCATTATGCTGACCGCGAAAAGCGACGAGGCCGATGTGGTGGTCGGTTTGGAGCTGGGGGCCGACGATTACGTCACCAAACCGTATTCGACTTTGGAGCTGTTGGCGCGCTGCCGCCGGGCGCTGCGCCGCCACCGCAACGCCCAAGGCGGCCCGCCCGATGCCGCCCAGGGGATTTTGGAGGTCGGCGGCGTGCGCCTGGACGGCGAGCGGCACCGGGTGTGGGTGGACGGGCGCGAGGCGGTGCTGCCGCTGCGCGAGTTCACGCTGCTGGAGGAGCTGATGGAGCACGCCGGGCGCGTCCTGACCCGCTCGCAGCTGCTGGAACGGGTCTGGGGGGCGGACTTCTACGGCGACCCGAAAACCCTTGACGTGCACATCCGGCGGCTGCGCTCGCGCATTGAGGCCAACTCGGGGGCGCCGCGCCGGGTGGTGACCGTGCGCGGCCTGGGCTACCGCTTCGAGGAGTTCTAGCGGGCCGGCCTGGGCGCGGGGCTTGTGGGGGCGGCACAAAGACAGCGGTCGGGATTGCGCCCGCCCGGCCCGGCGGGCGGGCGGGCGGGCGGCTTAGCCTGGAGTCCTTGGGGCCGCCCGGCCCCGGGGGCCAAGCGGCCAAGGCGCCACCGGCTGGGCTGGCGCTGGCGCGAGCCGATCCCCGGCGCGGGCCGAGGCCCCGCCTGGGCGACCGATTAGAAGGAGAGACATGACCACAGTTGCAGCCACCGCCCCCCGGCGCGCCGGCGCGGTATTGGGCGATTTGCTTGGCCGCTCGCGCGCGGCCGAGGCCGTCCTGGTCTTGGCCGGCGCGGTTTGGGTGGCCGCCCTGGGGCAAGTCGCCGTGCCGCTCGGCTTCACCCCCGTGCCGCTGTCGCTGGGCACCTTTGCGGTTTTGACGGCCGGCAGCGCGCTGGGGGCGCGGCGCGGCGCGGCCGCCATGGCCCTGTTTGTGGCGGCGGGCGCGGCCGGGGCGCCGGTCTTCGCCGGCCAGCAAGGCGGGCTGGGCCTGCCGACTCTGGGCTACGCCGTCGGCTACATCGCGGCCGCCGCCCTGGCCGGGCGCGCCGCCGAACGCGGCTGGGACCGCTCGCCGGGGGCCACACTGGGGGTGATGGCGGCCGGTTCGGCGCTGATTTACCTGGTGGGGGTGCCTTATTTGGTGGCGGCGGCCAACCTGGGCTGGGCCGCCGGGCTGAGCCAAGGCGTTGCCCCCTTCCTGCTGGGCGACCTGATCAAAGCCGCCCTGGCGGCCGCCGTCTTGCCCGCGGTGTGGCGCCTGGCCGGGCGCGCGGCGCGGCTAGCTGAGGCGGCCAACCTTGGCCAGCACGGCCACTAGACTCGTTAGCCGTGCAGCGCTGGAACTCGCTTGAGGACGTGCCGGCCGGCTTCGGCCCGTCGGTGGTGACACTGGGAAACTTTGACGGGATGCACCGGGGTCACCAACACCTGGTCAAAACCGTGGTGCGACGCGCCCGCGCCCAAGGCGCGGCGGCCGTCGCCATCACCTTCCACCCCCACCCCCGGGTGGTGCACCGGCCGGAGGAGCGCCTGGCCCTGATCCAGTCCCTGCCGGACCGGTTGGCCGCGCTGGCCGCGCTGGGCTTGGACGCCGCCTTGGTGGCACCCTACACGCGCGAGTTCTCCCAGCTCAGCCCGGAGCAGTTCGCGCGCCAATACCTGGTTGGCCCGCTCGGCGCCGTCGAGGTGGTGGGCGGCCGGGACCTGCACTTCGGGGCCGACCATTCCGGCGACCTCGCCACCATGCGCGCCTTGGGCCAGCGCCTCGGCTTCGCCGTCACCGTGATCGACGACCAAGCCGACCCGGACGAGGCCGCCGCCGGGCGCTGGTCGTCCACCTCCGCCCGCCAATCCCTCGACCAGGGCGATGTCGCCAACGCCGCCCGCGTCCTGGGCCGGCCGCACCGCGTCACCGGCGAGGTGGTCCACGGCGAGGGCCGCGGGCGCTCGCTGGGCTTCCCCACCGCCAACCTGGGCGGCCGGGTGGCCGGGTTGATCCCGGCGGACGGGGTTTACGCGGGCTACATCGCACGCCCCAGCCTGCCGGCCGGCGCGCCGGACCAGGTTCTGCCCGCCGCCATCTCGGTGGGCGTCAACCCGACTTTCGCCGGGCGCGAACGCCGGGTCGAAGCCCACGCTTTGGGCCGCGACGACCTCGACCTTTACGGCGAGCCGGTGGCGGTGGACTTTGTCGAGCGGTTGCGCCACACGCTGCCGTTCGCCAACACGGCCGCGTTGGTCACCCAGATGCGCGATGACGCCGCCGCGGCCGCCCGCGTCCTGCTCCAGCGCCCCCCCGCCTGACAGGCTGGACGGCGCTTGGAGGCGCCGCTCTTGGCCACTCGCGCCGCGGCTGGGCGGACGGCATCGTCCGCGCCTTGGCGGGCGGGCGGCGGCTGGTTGGCGCCCTTTGGGGCTGGGGCGAGCCGCCCGGGGGCGGCGCGGGGTCAGTATGCTGAGGGGCTATGCGCGCGCAATGCTCCCTCTACGTCGACGCCGGCTACCTGCTCGCCTCGGCGGCCACCCGGCTGACGGAAAGCTCGTTGAGAGCTGGGGTCAGGGCCGAATACGAGCCGCTGATCGGCGGGTTGATCGAGCAGGCGGAGGGGCTGGCGGGCTGCCCGCTGCTGCGCGTCAACTGGTACGACGCGGCCAAGGACGCGCTGCCAGACCGCGACCAGGAGAGGGTTGGCGCCTTGCCGCGGGTCAAAGTCAGGTTGGGCCGGGTGGGGCAAAGCGGCGAGCAGAAGGGAGTCGACCTGAGGATTGGCCTCGACATGGTGGCCCAAGCCCGCTACGGGGCGGTCGACATGATGCTGCTGGTGTCCGGCGATGACGACCTGACCGAGGCGGTCGAGGAGGCCCAAGTCCACGGCGTGCAGGTCAAAGTCCTGGCCGTGCCGAACCTCCAGGGGCACCCGCACGGGGTCAGCCGGCACCTGCTGCGCGCCTCGGACGGGATCGAGCTGATCGCCGCCGAGTTGCTGGACCAGACCATCACGCGGGTGGTGCGCAAGGCGGGGCCGGGAGGCGCCCCCCTGCCGGGCCCGCGCCCAGCCCCCAGGACCGCCGCGCCCGGCCCCCTGCCCGGCCCCAAACCACTCGCGCCGCCGGTCCGGCGCGTCCCCGAGTCGACCCTGGCCTACCAAACCGAAACCGGCGGCAAAGCCGTCATCGCCCCCGAATACGACTCTTTGGACCCCAAGCGGACCGAGCAGATCGACTTGGTGGTGACCCGCGTCATCGAATCGTTCTTGGCCAGCGCCACACCGGAGGAAAGGGCGGAGGTCTTGAAGACCAAGCCGTCGATCCGCCCGGACCTGGACCGCGCCCTGCTGTTGGACCTGGCCCACCGCCTAGACGACCACGACTTGTCCGAATTGATCCGCTACGAGCTGCGCGACCACTTCTGGGCCGAGCTCACCAAAGCCATCGCCTAACCCCCCGGGCCGGCCGGCGGCATAGGGTGGGGGGATGGGAACACCACATATTTCGGCTGGGGAGGGCGAGTTCGCGCCCGCGGTGCTGATGCCCGGCGACCCCTACCGGGCGGCGCGGATGGCCGAGGCCGTCCTGGACCAGCCCAAAGTCGTCTCCGACATCCGCGGCATCCGCGCCTACACCGGCCGGCACGACGGCCGCCCGCTCAGCATCATGGCCAGCGGCATGGGCATGGCGTCGATGTGCCTGTACGCCACCGAGCTGTTCCGCTTTTACGGCGTCCAACGCATCATCCGGGTCGGCACGGCCGGCGGGATCGCGCCCGAGGTCGACCGCGGCGACGTGTTGGTCGCCATCGGCGCGCACACCACCAGCAACATCAACCAAGCGCGCATCCCCTCGGTCAACTTCGCGGCCATGGCGGACTTTGCCCTGGCCAGCGCGGCGATGGCGGCGGCGCTGGGGGACCCGGCGGTCAAGGCCGGCCCGGTGGTCTCGGAGGACCACTTCTACCACAAGGCGCCCGGCGCCCTTGAGGCGCTGGCGGCCTACGGCGTGCTGGGCGTCGAGATGGAGGCCGCCGGGCTCTACGGCGCCGCCGCCGAGCACGGCCGGGCCGCCCTGGCCGTGCTGACCGTCTCCGACCACGTTGCCAAACCCGGCGCCGACATGACCTCTGGCCAGCGCGAGACCCTGTTCCAGCGCGCCCTCGAGCTGGCGCTGGCCGCCGCCTTCGCCTAAGCCTCAATCCAACGATCCTCGCCTGCGGCGCACGTCGCCAGCCAGGCGCGCTGGACGCCCCTGGCCGGCTCGGCAGGCCGCCGGGCGCTGGGGCGGGTTTGGACGCTTGACCTGGACAGTGGCTGGCACTAGGTTGGTTGGCGAGCCATTTCCGGTCGAATTCGTCAAGACGTGACTTTGAAGGACAACCCTCAAAATGCTCAGTCGCATAGTCGCGGCAGCCTATGGCAACCCATCAGGCCCCCCGAAGACCCCCTATTGGGCTCCTCCGTCTCCGTTTGAGGGGGCGCGGCGGCGCGGAGCATCCTTTTTCCCACCCAGGCAGTTGTTTGCGCTGAGCGCTCTCAATTCACCGACAAGGAGCAAATGATGCAAGAAATCAAGCCAACCGGGACCGATCGCAGGAGCTTTCTGAAGGGCGCCGCCCTAGTGGGCGGCGCGGCCGCCCTGACAGGGCTGGCGGCATGCAGCCCCAGCAGCCCAGGGGAGACGGAATCATCGCCCGCCGGCGGCGGCGAGGCGGCGACCGGCGGGGCGCAAAAGGCCGTTTGGAGCTGGGAGCTGCCCGAAGACCCGATCACCGACTTCGCAGACGAGAAAAGCTTCGACGTGGTCGTGGTCGGCTGCGGGATGGCCGGGATGTGCGCGGCAGTGGCGGCCGCCGAGCGCGGCGCGACGGTCGCGGTGCTGGAGAAGACCGAGCAGTACAACGTGCGCGGCATGCACATCGCCGCCGTCGACACCTCGGTGCAGCGCGAGAACGGCATCACCATCGACAAGTACAAGGCCGCCCGCGACCTGGTGCGCTGGAGCGGCAAACGGGTCAAGGAGGAACTCCACTGGCTGTTCCTGAACACCAGCGGGGCCGCCATCGAGTGGGCCTTCGACATCTGCAAGTCCTACTACCCGGAGATGTACCTGACCATGTGGGACGCCTGCTACCGGGGCGAGGACTACTACGAGAACCCAGGCGTGACGCACATCTTCTCCGGCGGGCCGGAAAGCCAGAACTGGGGCTTCAACAACGACATCGCCAACAGCCTGATCAAGAAGGCCGAGGATCTGGGGGTCGAGTTCTTCTACTCCACGCCCGGCGTCCAACTGGTCAAAGGCGGCGACTACCAGGTCACGGGCGTGATCGGCGGGGCCGAGGGGGCCTACACCAAGTTCACCGGCAACGTGGTGCTGGCCACCGGCGACTACGGCGGCAACGACGAGATGATCGAGTGCTACCTGCCCTGGGTCCAGCGCATCCACCAGAAGATCTACACGCCGGTCGGCATGAACACCGGCGACGGGCACATCATGGGCATGCGGGCCGGCGCCTCAATGCAGGCGGGCCAGCACGGCGCCATGATCCACCCGCAGGTGGGCGGCCCGGTCTACTGCTTCTTGCGGGTCAACAAGAACGCCCAGCGCTACGAGAACGAGGACATCTCCGCCATCGGCTGCTCCACCAGCATCATGATGCAACCCGACCAGCTGGCCTGGTGCCTGTTCGACACCAACTGGATCGACTACGTCATCGCCTCGCTGCCCTACGGCGGCGGCCTGATGTGGGACCAGGTGTTCCGCGAGTGGGGCGCGCCGTTCAACCGCGAGATGGAGCAGATGACCATCGACGCCGGCATCGAGGCGGGCAACATCCAAAAGGCCGACACGATTCAGGACCTGGCCAGCGCGATGGGCGTCGATCCGGCCACGCTGCAGGCCACAGTCGACCGCTTCAACCAGATTGTCGAGGCGAAGTACGATGACGACTTCGGCAAGCGCCCGGAGCTGCTCTTCCCGATTGTCGAGCCGCCGTTCTACGCCAGCCAGATGAAGACCGGCCTGCTGACCATCCCCAGCGGTTTGTCCATCAACGAGCAGATGCAGGTCATCGCGGCCGACTTCGTGACGCCGATCGAGGGCTTGTACGCGGTGGGCAACACGGCCGGCGACTTCTTCGCGCAGGACTACCCGACCATCTTCCCGGGCCACAGCCACGGGCGGGCCATCACCTTCGGGCGGATTGGCGGGGCCTACGCCGCCGGCATGCAAAGCATCGAGGAGTTGTAGCAGCGCGCGGCGCGGCCGGGCTGGCCCTGGAAATGGGCCCGCGCCGGGTGACCCCGGGCGACCCCGGCCGCGCCGCACCGCCAAGCCGGCGCCCGCCCAGACCAGCTTGGGCGGCTGGCGGGCGCCGCGCCTGGGCCCGGCCCGCAAACCCGGCCGCGCCGAATGCGCCCCCAGCGCCCCGAAGCTGACTTGGTGGCGGGGGGGCCGGTGTGCTAGCCTGACCAGGCCCAAGACCGCCGGTCTGGTCGCAGCGCGAGCCGCGCCAGGCAAACCGTCCACCAGGAGGGGCCGGCGCAGGCGAACGCTCGACCAAGGTCCCGCGCGCCTGCGCTGGGGCCTTTTTTAGTGCCCGGCGCAAACGGCGGGCGCCAAGCAGACACAGTTGAAGGAGGGCCGATGCCGAGGCCAGACAAAGCGGCGGCCGTTGAGGCGATCCGCCAAGAGCTGGAGCGGTCGCAGGCGGCGCTGCTGACCGAGTACCGGGGGCTGACGGTGCCGCAGTTGAAAGAGCTGCGCCGCGCCCTGGCCGCCGATGCCGCCTATGTGGTGGTGAAGAACACGCTGGCCAAGATCGCCGTGCGCCAAGAGGGCGTGGCGGGCCTAGACGGGGTCCTGACCGGGCCCACCGCCATCGCCTATGTGGCGGGCGACCCGGTCCAGGCGGCCAAGGTGCTGCGGGACTTCGCCAAGGCGCACCACGCGCTGGTGGTCAAGGGCGCCATCATGGACGGCCGGGCGCTCAGCGCCGAGGACGTGGGCAAGTTGGCGGACCTCGACTCCCGCGAGGTGACGCTGGCCAAGCTGGCCGGCGTGGTCAAGGCGGCGCTGTTCCAGGCGGCCTACATGTTCGCAGCGCCGGCCGCGCAGGCGGCGCGCGCCATCGACGCCTTGCGCCAAGAGCAGGACAAGCAGGAGACGGCGGCCGCCCAGGTCGCGCCCACTAGCGCCGCCGGTTAGCGGCTGATTGAGAAAGGTAGTAGCACCATGGCAAAGCTCACCATCGACGAGCTGATCGAGCAGTTCAAAGACCTGACCCTGATCGAGTTGTCGGACTTCGTCAAGAAGTTCGAGGAGGTCTTCGGCGTGAGCGCGGCCGCGCCCGTGGCGGTGGCCGCGCCGGCCGCTCCCGGCGCCGCCGCCGAGGAGGAGCCGGAGGAGGAGCAGTCGGAGTTCGATGTCGTGCTCGACTCGTTCGGGGAGAAGAAGATCCAGGTGATCAAGGTTGTGCGTCAGCTCACCTCGCTCGGTTTGGGCGAGGCGAAGGCCTTGGTCGAGGCGGCCCCCAAGCCGATCCTGGAGAAGGTCAACAAGGAGACCGCCGACAAGGCGAAGGAGTCCCTCGAAGAGGCCGGCGCCACGGTCACCTTGAAGTAGGCGCCCGCGGCTTGGGCCCGGCGGCATCCTCGGGGGCGCCGCCGGGCCTTTTGCCTGCCCGGGCGGCCGCGCCCAGCCCGGCCGGCGGCTTGGGGGTCAGTCCTCGTAGTGCATGGCGGCTTCCTCAGCCGAGGCCGCCAGCCCGTCCAGGCCGTCGTCGGCGGCGAAGAGATCTTGGACGCGGTCCAAGGCGACCGCCTCCAGGCGGCCCGAGCGCAAGGTGTCGACCAGTTCTTGGTCGGTGTCCCAGACCTCGGGTTCTTCCTCGCCCAAGCGCTCGTCCAAGGTCTCGTGCTCGCCTTGGCGGATCAGGCGGCGGGCCGCGGCCGGCTCGAAATCCGGCGGGTCGTAGCCGGTGTCCAAGGGATCCAGGTTGCCCGGGGTGAGCAGGTCCTCGGGGGAGTTCTGGGCCAAGTCGAACGGCGGGTCGTCAGGGGCGTCGGTGAAACGGTCCATCACACCAGTGTCTACCCTAAGAGGCGTGCAAGCCGCGCTCGATGCCGCCCGTCTCACCGAGGCGCTGGTCGCCCAAGGTCCGTATTCGCAGGTCGCGGTAGTGGAGACGACCGGCTCGACGAATGCCGATTTGGTTTTGGCGGCGCCCCGCCTGCCTCACCTGGCGGCCCGGCTGGCCGAGTTCCAAACCTGCGGCCGGGGCCGCCTCCACCCGGGCGAGCCGGCTCCGCGCCCATGGCTGGCGCCGCCGCGCTCATCCCTGCTGGCCTCCGTCCTGCTGCGCCCCGGCGGCGCCGGCTGGCCCCGGACGCTGCTCGGGCTGGCCTTCGGCTGGGCGGCGGTCAGAGCCCTTGACCTGGTTCTGCCCGGGGCGGAGTTGAAGTGGCCCAATGACATCCTGGTGGCCGGGCGCAAGGTGGGGGGCGTCTTGGCCCAGGTGGCGCCGGATGGGGCGGTGGTGATAGGCCTGGGCCTGAACGTCAGCCAAACCGCCAGCCAGCTTCCGCCGCCGCCGGCCCGCGCCGGCTCGCTGGCCAGCTTGGGCGCGCCCGGGGCCGACCGCACCTGGCTGGCGATCGCCTACCTGGCGGGCGCCGCCAGCTTGTACCAGCGCTGGGCGAGGGGCGAGGCGGACTTGCTGGACGGCATCGGGCAGCGTATGGGGACGCTGGGCCGGCCGATCACAGTGGAACTACCTGGCGGCGAGAGGCTGAGCGGGCGGGCGGAGCGCTTGAATAGGGACGGGGCGCTGCTGGTCAGGGCCGGGGACGGGACTGAGAGGTGGATCGCGGCGGGGGAAGTCGAATATCCCGCCGCCAGGTCAGCCCTGGGAGGCTAAGCTGGTCGGCAACACTTAGTTCGCCGGGTCGCGGCGCGCGCGCCAACCCCGGCGGCGAGGCGCACCGCGCCCGGTCTGAAGGCAAGGGCTTCGCGCGGCGCCCGCGGGTGGCGCCGCCCCGGAGCGAAGAAGGGCCGCAAGGCAAGGGGACCAGGGGGACGCAAGGTGATGCCGGGGAACGAGGCGCGCAGGCTCAGCCGCGGCCAGTACTCGACGGCGGAGGACCGCGCCGACCTGATCGCGGGCGCGCCGGCCTTGCACACCCTGGCGGAGGCGCAACAGCTGACAGCCTTGGGCCGGGAAGACATTGCCTCGTTCATGCGTTCGATGGGACTGCCGATGCCCGGCGATGAAGACGTCGCCTTCAGCGTCAGAGACATCGAAGCCATGATCGCCGCGCACGAGGTCAGCGAATACGGCGTGCTAGGCGAGCAATCCGAGACCCAACTGCTGCGGGCCGTCTCCCACACCGCCGAGCGCCTGGCCTGGTGGCAGTTCGAGTCCCTGGTCGACGACGCCGCCGAGCGCTACGGGCTCGACCACCTGTCAGCCAACCTGGTGGTGCTGGACAAAATCGCCGACATGGCGGACATCTTCGAAGAGCAGATTGTCTACGCCTGGCGGCGGCACCTCTCGCGCATCATCCGCCGGGTTGGCGAGCTGACCGCCGACGCCGGGCGCGAGGCCGCCAGACCGCCGGCCGAGGCCTTCCCGCTGGAGCGCGCCGTGGGCTTCGCCGACTTGGTGGGCTACACCGCCATCTCGGCCAAACTCGGCGCCGCCGAGCTAGACGACCTGGTGCAGGCCTTCATGCGGCAGTGCCGCGACATCGTCTCGCGCGGCGGCGGCCGGGTGGTCAAAGAGTTGGGCGATGGCGTCATGTTTGTCACCGACGAGCCGATCCGGGCCGGGCTGATCGCCCTGGACCTGGCCGAGGAGATCGGCCGGGGCGCGGCCACGCCGCCCGCCCGGGTTGGCCTGGTGTGGGGGCGGGTGCTGGGGCGGTTCGGCGACGTGTTCGGGCCGTCCGTCAACCTGGCCTCCCGCCTGACCGCCCTGGCCGCGCCCTCAGAAGTGCTGGTGGACGCCGCCACCGCCGACGCCTTGGCCGACCAACTGGGCCTGGGGGTGGTGGCCCAAGCCGCCACCACCGCCCCCGGAGTTGGCGCCGTGAAGCCATACCGCCTGGTCAGGACCTGATTTCGGACGCCAAAGCGGCCGCTATGCGCTTGAACTCCGCCGCCGCCGGCCCCTCAGGCGCGGCCCGCACCACCGGCTGGCCGGTATCGCCGCCCTGGCGGATGGCCTGGTCCAGCGGGATTTGGCCGAGCAGCGGCAGCGCCGTGCCGAGCGCCTGGCCCAGGTTCTCAGCCACCTGGGCGCCGCCGCCGCGCCCGAACAGCTCCAGCCGCTCCCCGCCGGGCAGCTCCAACCAGCTCATGTTCTCCACCACGCCGAGGATGGCCTGGCCGGTCTGCAAAGCCAAGGCCCCGGCCCGCTGCGCCACCTCCGCCGCGGCCGGCTGCGGCGTGGTCACAACAATCAGCGCCGAGCCGGGGATCAACTGGGCTATCGACAGCGGCACATCCCCCGTGCCGGGCGGCAGGTCAATCAACAGCACGTCCAGTTCCCCCCACAGGACGTCTGTCAGGAACTGGTTGACGGCGCGGTGCAGCACCGGGCCGCGCCACACCACCGGCTGGCCCGGCGGCACCAGCATGCCCATCGAGAAAACCTTCACCCCCAGCGCCACCGGCGGCAAAATCATGTCGCCCACCTGGGTCGGGTCGGCTTCGACGCCCAGCATGCGCGGCATCGAGAAACCTTGGATGTCGGCGTCCAGCACGCCCACCGCCAAGCCCAGGTCCGCCAGGGCCAGGGCCAAGTTGGCGGTGAGGGAGCTCTTGCCGACCCCGCCTTTGCCGGAGGCGATGGCGATGACGCGCGTGGCGCAGGTCTCAGCGGCGAACGGCACCGCCTTGGCCGGGCCGCCGCGCAGCTTTTGGGTCAGCGCCTGGCGCTGCGCCTCATCCATCACGCCCAGGCGCACCGTCACCCGCCCCACCCCGGGCAGGCCGGCCAGGGCCTGCTTGACATCGCGCTCCAGCTGGTCTTTCAGCGGGCAGCCGGGCACCGTCAGCAGGATTTCGACGCTGACCGCCCCGGCCTGGCCCA
This sequence comes from Bifidobacteriaceae bacterium, assembly GCA_031279575.1. Next base: position 5,509 of record JAITIG010000107.1, on the reverse strand, counting down.
CTTCAACCGACTTGACCATGTCGAGGTCGGTGATAGGCCGGCGGATCTCCGGGTCGATGACGTTGGCGAGCGCGGCGCGGATCTGGTCTTCAGTCGGTTTGGGCACGAGGGCCAATTCTACTGGCCCGCGCCGCCGCCTTGGGCCGGGCCCTCGGGCCGCGCCTGGCCGCCTTGGGCCGGGCCTGGCGGCGCCCCCCGGCCGCGGGCCGCCTTCGGCGCGGCTGGCGCGGTTGGCGGGGCCGAGGCCTGCTGGGCGGCATCGGGCGGCGAAGCGGCCGCGACCGGCTCGCCCAGGCCGGCGGCGGGCGGGTTGGCGGCGAGGCCGCCCGGGGTGGCGGCGGGCGGGGTGGCGGCGGCGCCGCCCGGGGCGGCCCCCTGGCCGGCGGGTAGGAGCTGCTCCAGCTCGTCGAGGAAATCGCGCAGCTCGCCGCGCACAAAGTCCCTGGTCGCAACATCCTGCAGGGCGATGCGCAAGGCCGCCACCTCGCGCGCCAAATACTCCGTGTCCGCCAGGTTGCGCTGGGCTTGGATGCGGTCGCGGTCGGCCGTGACCCGGTCGCGGTCGTCCTGGCGGTTCTGGGCCAGCAGAATCAGCGGCGCGGCGTAGGAGGCCTGCAGCGACAACGCCAAAGTCAACACCGTGAAACCGTATTTTGAGGTGTCGAACTGCAACTGCGGCGGCGCCCAGGAGTTCCAAGCCAACCAGGCGATGCAGAACAGCGTCATCCAAACCAAAAACCGCGGCGTGCCCATAAACCGGGCGATCGCCTCCGCCCCTCGGCCAAAGCTGTCCTGCGAACGCGACTCGCGGCGGCGGGCAAACCAAGACCGCCCCCTATCGCGCGGGGTGTCGAGCCTACCGGCCATGGCTCACCTCCTCGGCGGGTCCCAAGGACTGGTCGGTGACGTCATCGTCCCCGCTGCGCCAATCATCTGGCAGCAGGTGGTCCAACACGTCGTCGGCGCTGACCGCCCCCAGCAGGCGGCGGTCCGCGTCGACCACCGGCAGGGCGATCAAGTTGTAGGTCGCCATCAGGCGGGTCACCCGCCCCAGCGGGTCGTTGGGGCTGAGCGGCTCGACATCGGTGTCGATGATGGCGCCGATGGCCTGGTGCGGCGGCTCGCGCAGGAGGCGCTGGCCGTGCACCACCCCGACCAGCCGGCCGGTCGGGGTCTCGTTGGGCGGCCGGGTGACAAACACCATCGAGGCCAGGGCCGGGGAGAGATCTTGGCGCCGGATGGCGGCCAAAGCCTGCGCGATGGGGCTCTCAGGCGGCAAAATGACCGGCTCGGTGGTCATCAACCCGCCAGCCGAATGCTCGCCGTAAGCCAGCAGGCGGCGCACATCTTGGGCTTCCTCCGGCTGCATCAAGGCCAGCAGCACGGCGGCCTCGTTGGCGGGCAGCTCCGAGATCAGGTCGGTGGCGTCATCGGGCTCCATCGCCTCGAGCACATCGGCGGCGCGGGCGCGGCCCAAATGCCCGATGATCTCCAAGCGGTCCTCGTCGCCCAACTCCTGGATCACATCCGCCAGGCGGTCGTTGTCGAGCGCCGCCGCCACCTCCAGGCGGCGCGCCTGCGGCATATCGTGCAGCAGGTCCGCCATGTCGGCGGGTTTGATGTCGCCCCACGAGGCCATCAGCTGGCCCACCCCCTGCACGCCGGCCTGCCCGGCCAGATTGGGCACCTCGCGCACGTCCACCAGCTCGGTCTTGCCGCGCCGCCGGCCCAGGCCCCGCCCAGCCCCCTGGAGGCGGACAAACAGCTGGGTCAGCCGCCAATCGCCCTTGGGCGCGGTGTGGGCCTCCAAGGCCACGTCCTCGATCACGGCGGCGGTCTGGTCGCGCAGCGTGATGCGGCGGTCAAACAATTCGCCCACCACCAGGGTCTCGCTCGGCCGCTGCTCGAAGCGCCGCATGTTGACCAGCCCGGTGGACACGATCTGGCCCGCGTCGACCGAGACCACCCGCGTGAACGGCAAGAAGACGCGCCGTTTGCCCGGCACCTCCACCACCAGGCCGATGGCCCGGGGCACGCCCTGGAGCCCAATGGTCGCCACGACATCGCGCGCCCAGCCGACCCGGTCCCCGATCGGGTCGAAGACGGGCGTGCCCGCCAGGCGCGCCACAAAAACACGGCGCGAAGGGCTCACCCACCCAGACTAACGGCCCCGGCCGCCCCGCCGCCGCCCTTGGGCGGCGCAAGTCGCCCGGGGCCGGTCAGGCTTTGGCTTGGAGCTGGGCCATCCAGGCTTCGATGGCGGCGGCGCGGCGCGGCAGGGCGGCGCTCAGATTCTCGTTGCCGTCGGCTGTGATCAAGACATCGTCCTCGCAGCGGGCGCCGATGCCGCGATACTCCGGCGGCACCGCCAAATCCTCCGGCTTGAAATACAAACCCGGCTCGATGGTGAACACCATGCCCGGCTCCAAGCGGCCGTCCAAATACAAAGCGGCCCGGGCGGCGGCGCAATCATGCACGTCAAGGCCCAGATGGTGGGAGGTGCCGTGGACAACCCAACGCCGGTGCTGCTGGCCTTCGGGGCGCAGCGCCTCGTCTGCCGGCACCTTGAGCAAGCCCCACTCCTCGAGGCGCTCGGCGATCACCCGCATGGCGGCATCGTGTATGTCGCGGAACAAATTGCCGGGCACGGCGGCACCGAAGGCGGCATCGGCGGCGTCCACCACAGCCTCCCAAACGCGGCGCTGGACCGGGCTGTAGCGCCCGGAGACGGGGATGGTGCGGGTGATGTCCGCCGTGTAGAGGGAGTCGACCTCCACCCCGGCGTCCAATAGCAGCAGCTCGCCGGGCCGAACCTGGCCGGTGTTGCGGATCCAGTGGAGGATGGTGGCATGCGGCCCGGCCGCGGCGATGGTCTCATAGCCGAGCCCGTTGCCGTCCACCCGGGCGCCGGCCTCGAAGCGGGCCTCGACCACGCGCTCGCCCCGGGTGGCGGCGACGGCCTCCGGCAGCGCCTTGACCACCCGCTCGAAGCCCTTGGCGGTGGCGGCCACGGCCAGGCGCATTTGCTCCACCTCCCAGGGGTCCTTGACCAGGCGGGCCTCGGCGGCGGCCTCCGCCAGGCGGGCGTCCGGGTCCGCGGTTGGGTCGCCGCTGGCGTCCGATGCCGCCAGGCCGGCTTCCGCCCGCACCTCGCCCACCAGGGCGGTGACGGCTTGGTCGGCATCCTTGACGACTCTGAGCTGGACTTGGCCGGCGTCCTTGGCCAGGGCGTCGCGCAGTTGGCCGATGTGCTCGGCGCGCAGGCCGGTTTGGCGGGCGATATCGGCCAAGGAGGGGCGCCGGCCCACCCAGAACTCGCCGTAGCGGGCGTCGGAATAGAACTCGGGGGTGTCGCGGGTGGCGGCGGGGCGGAAGTAGAGCACCGCCTCATGGGTGGGGGCGCCGGCCAGCAGGGCCGCCTCGGTGTGCGCCGACGGCTCCAGGACTAGGACCGCGTCCGGCTCTTGGTCTGCCCCCAGGCCCGTCAGGTGGGCGAAGGCGCTGTGCGGGCGGAAGCGGTAGTCGGTGTCATTGGAGCGGGTCTTGAGGCTCCCGGCCGGGAACACCAGCCGGTCGCCGGGGAATTGGCGGGCCAGACGCTCGCGCCGGGCGGCGGCCGGGCCGGCGCTGTCGAGGGGGCCGGCGCTGGCCGCCTCGGCGGCGATGGGGCCCCAGTCGCGTGTCATCAGGTCGCGGAAAGCTTGAGAGGTGGGGCGTTGCGAGCGGTTGTCGCCGCGCTCTTCGATGGGCTGGCTGTTCATGGGCACCACTCTACGAGCCCGCCGCCCGCCCGGGTGGGGCGCCGCCCGGGCGAGCCGCGCCTCGGGGCCGCGCCGGCCGGGGATCGCAGGCCGAGCCGCCCAACACCCGTCCCACCGACCCCGGCGCCGCCCCAACCTCCGCGGCCGGCATCGCGGCGCCGTTGACAGCGTCCGGCGCCTCCTCCCCGGCGCCCAAGGACGCGCCCGCGTGCGCGATCAACCCCGTCTCCGGCGCGGCGCCAAAACCAGGCGAATTAACCACCAGGCCCCCAGCCTCCAATCGGTTGGCTGCGATATCCGCGCCTCGCGGCGACATGATGTCTTGGTAGCCGGCCCACCGGCAACGCCGAAATCCGAGTCAAAAGCGGCCGCCCGCGTCTGAGGCGGGGAAGGCCGAAAGCTTGCGGGGGGGGGGCATTTCGATAGTATTCTGGCTCCCGGCAACAACAATGATCGGAGACACATGTCTGCCCCCTCCAATTTTGACCCCAACCAGCTCCCGCCGCCGCAGTTTGACCCCAGGAGCGCCTACGGACAACAGCCCCAGCCCTATAGCGACCCGTCGCAACCCCAGTTCAGTGGTCAACCGCAGTTTGGCGCCCAGCCGCAGTTCGGCGCCCAGCCGCAGTTTGGCGCCCAGCCGCAGTTCGGCGTCCAGCCGCAGTTCGGCGTCCAGCCGCAGTACGGCGGCCAACCGCCGGCCGCGCCCCCGCCGGCGCCCAAACGCGGCCTGGCGATCGCAGCCCTGGTCCTCGGGATCGTGGCGCTACCGCCGTCCTTCATCCCGCTGCTAAGCCTGCTGGCGTGGCCGCTGGCGGCGTTGGCTTTGATCTTCGGGGTCGTGGCAATGGTGTCGGCCTCGAGGTCGGGCAGCCCCAAAGGTTTGGCTGTGGCCGGCCTGGCGGTCGGAGGGCTCGCGGTCTTGGGCTGCGTGCTCACCACTTTCGTCCTCAGCGCGGCCGTGAATCAGGCGGGGGAAGAAACCGGGTCAACCTTCGACGACTGGACTGGCGACAACACCGAAAAGATCCTCGCGGAGGAGATCAGCGTCGAGTTCGGCGCCCTCGTGATCGATGTTGACGAGTACGGCTTCCCGGAGACCGTCCTGCCCTTGACAGTGACAAACAACACCGAGGAGGCCGCCAGCTACTGGCTCTCTGTCGAGGCGTTGAACGCTGAGGGAAACCGTGTCGCCACCGACACGATGGTGCACGCGGAAGATGTTGGGGCGGGCCAGACGGTCGAACTGGACGCTTTCACCTTCGTCAGCAGTGACGATGCCGAGAAGCTGGAGTCCGCGACTGAGTTCCGGGTCTACGAGGTCCGAAAGACTTGATCCGGGCGGGCGGGTCTCAGGCGTAGCGGACGACCTCGCCGAGGGGGCGGCGGGACTGGCGCCGCTTGGGGCCGGCGGCCCGGTAGCCGAGGACGGCGGCCGCGGCGAGCTGGTCTGGGTCCGGGTCGACCGGCCCGGCCTCGGCCAGCACGGCCGTGGGCTGGGATGATGGTTTGATGCGGATTGACCTGCACACCCACTCGAATGTGTCCGACGGCACCGAGCCGCCCGCCCAAGTGGTCGCCGCCGCCAAGGCGGCGGGCCTGGATGTGGTGGCGTTGACAGACCACGACTCGACCGCGGGCTGGGATGAGGCGGCGGGCGCCGCCGAGCGCTGGGGGATTGGGCTGGTGCGGGGCATGGAGCTGTCCACCCGCCACCAAGGCGTCACCGTGCACATGCTGTCCTACCT
>JAITIG010000069.1 GCA_031279575.1 Bifidobacteriaceae bacterium | reverse complement strand
GCGGCCGCCGGGATCGCGCGGGAGCGGTTCTCGGCCGCGTTGCAGCTTTTGGTTGGCGCTCGCAGCGCGCCTCGCAACCAGGGACGCGTCTGGTTGAAAGCAGCGACGGCGCGCAGCGCGGTCGCCGCCGTTGAGCGGGTCGAGCCGCGCCGCCCTCGCAACGCTCAGGACCGGGCGCGGCTGCTGGAGCTGCTGGAGGCGGCGTTGGCCGCCTCGGCGGATGGTGATCAGGCCGCTGATGCGGCATCGGACAAGGAGGTTGTGTGATGGGTGAAGTGTTGGTGTTGCCGCCGGCGGACGCGGCGGCTTTCATGCGGCAAAGCAGGGTTGTGTGGGATCTGATGCCCGCGAACCTGCTGCCGGCGGGCGCTCCTGCTGTGGCGGCGAGCTTGTGGAACCAAGCGCAAGTCTGCGCCGGCGTCGCTTTCGCGATGGGGCGGGCGGGGTCTGTGGACGAGGACGCCGCGAAGACCGCGCTGGCGGACGCTCAGGCGTTGGGCGGCGCCGTCGACGGGGCGGAGCGGTGGGAGGCCCGGTGGGTGCCGCCCGCCCATCTCGCGGCCGGCGTGGCGGACCTGGCCGCGACGGTGGTGGTGGTCCTGACCGCGCTGCTTGACGACGGGGCCGGCGGGACCGGCGGCGGGGGCGAGGACTGATGGGCGCCCCGGCGGCTGTCGCCGGCGCGGACGCCGGCGGCGGGCGGGCTTGCGGCGATCCGGCGTCGTTCGCGTTGGCGGCCGACGCGCGGGCCCGCGTGGAGGCCCTGGTCGGCGAGTTCGAGGCGTTGGGAGCGGAGCGGGGCCGCGTCCTGCGGACGGTCCAGGCTGTGGCCGGGGAATTGCGGCGCGAGGCGCGCCAGGCGGGCCGCCGCCCGGTTGGCCGGCCGGCCCGCGAGTAGCGCTGTGTCTCGCGCCGCGTCTTGGGGAGGGCGCGGCGCGAGCGGCCTGTCTGAAGGGCCGCCTGGGCCCGCGCCGGGCAGGCCTCGCAACCGCCGGCGCGGGCCTCCCCAGACACCCGCCCATGTGACCAGGCGGCCCCCCGGGGCCGCCGCTATTAGAGGACTGATTGGTATGGCATCTCAGAGCGGTTCCGCCTCGGAGGGGGCGGCGGCTAGGTTCGCGTTCCTGGCGGGCATGGCCGCCGCCACCTCCGACCCGGCGGTGTTCAAGGTTGTGGTCGCCCTTATAACAGATCTGGTGGGGGTGGTGGCCCAGTCGGGCCGGTGGAACCGCCCCGAGCCGCAGCCCGGGCCGCCGATGCCGCGGTCGCGCCTCCACCCGCTGGCGGACCTGGGCGCGGCGGTTTGGCCCGCGATCTCAGAGGTGGGCTGCGAGGGCTTCCTGAACTTGTTGTCGGAGATCGGCCATGACGCCGCCTACTACCGGCGGTTGCAGTCCGAACTTAAAGGGGCGGGGTCGTGAGCGCCGCCGAGCCGGCGGCGGCGCAGCCGGTCCGGTTCGAGCATGTTGGCGGCGTGATGCTCTTGTGCTGCGACCGTTGCGGCCCGGCCGAGAACCTGGCGGCCGCCTCGGTCCGCACCCCGGCCGCGAAACGGTGGCTGGGGGTTCACCGGCATCCGGCGCCCCCGCCGGCCAGGGTGGACGCGCCTGCGCTGCTGCTGGACCTCCCGGACGACGAGTACGGGCCGCCGCCGCCTGGCTGGCGGGCCGCCTGGGACCCCGCGCCCGAGCCCGCCCCCAGCGCGCCCGCGGGCGGCGATGGCCGGTTCGCCGCCATGGTCCGCCTGTTGGCCGACGCCGACCGGGCCGTCCGCCGCGCGCCCGCCTTGGGGGGCGGGCGGTGACCCGCCGGGCGGCGCCGCCGCCGACCCGCGCCCAGTCCCGCGACCTGCTCACCCTCGACCAAGCGGGCGAGCTGATAGGCGTCTCCGCGCGGACCATCCGCCGCCGCATCGCTGACGGGTCCCTTGCCTCCTACCGGCGCAAGCCGGGCCTGCTGCGCGTCCTGGGGGCGGACGTCCTCGCCTTGTACGAGTGCCAGCCGGCGCGCCGCCGCCGAGGGAGGGCGGCCTGATGCTGGACGCGTGGATGGATCTGGCTGTCGGCGCGGCCGCGCTCTGCCCGGTGCTCCTGTTCATGATGCTGGCCGACTTGGTGTGGGATGCGCTGGCTAGCCGGCGGCGGCGCAAATGACCGCGTTCAGGGCCGTCCACCGCGCCCCCCTGGAGATCGGGCGCGTGAATGCGGTCTACGACCAGTTTGTTTGGCCGCTTGGGTGGGCGCGGGCAGCCCCGTCCCGCACAGCGGACGGCTGGGTGGACCTGTGGTACGAGGCGGACTCCGCCGCCCCGTCCCGGCGGGCGGCCTTCGCGGTGGTGGGCACCGGCTGGCGGTATCCCGCCGCCGGCCGGAGGCCGGTGGGGACCGCCGTGGACGCGGCCGGCCTGGTTTGGCATGTGCTTCTAATCGACGATGAGGATGGGGGAATCCCTGATGATGAGCTATGAGAAGGCCCGCGACCAGGCTCAAGAGGGACTGGAGGCGGCCTACTTCGCGTGCGCGAACTTGGCGGCCCACTTGGTCTACGCCGGCGCGCCCGGGGTCGCCAAGGCCGCTTCGGACGCGACCGCGGAATTGTTCAAACTGGTGCTCCTGGTCGGGTCCTATCTGCCCCGCGAGCTGCCCGACAAACCGCCGGCCGCCTCGCAAGGCGCCGCCCCGGCGGACGCCCGCCTGCGTTCTGTCGCCGGCGGCCTGGACGGCGGGGCCGGCGCGTGACCGCCGCCCCGGCGCGGACGCGCCCCGGCCGGTGGGTGCAGCCGCCGCTGCCGTTCGCGGCCAGCGGCTTGGACGCTTTGGAGTTCGAGTTGCGGGCCGCCTCCCGGCTGGCCCGACAGATCGGAAGGCCCCCGGAGGGGCCGGAAAGGAAACACGATGCCAACCAGTGTGGTGATCACCGCCATCGTCTGCCTGACCTTCTTGGCGGCGGTGGCGCTCTCGAAGTGGGGGCCGCGCCGGTGACCGGCGGCGCGCGCCCCGGCTGGCGCGGGGAGGTGGGGGCCGATGGCGAGGCTCGCTAGCGGACTGAGGGACAGCGACCAGAAGGACGCGCTGGGCCATATCGGGAGGACCTTGTGCGGGGCGCCGCGCCGATCGCTCGCCATCGTGGTCGGCATGGTCTCCATAGCGGAGATCCGGGAGGACGGGGAAACCGGCGACAAGGAGGCGGTCGTCGCGGTCAAGCGGCTGGAGCTGGTGCCGGCCGAGGACCACCGGGAGGCGGAGACGATGCTGATGCGGGCCGTCACCCGCCGCACCCGGCGCCACGACGCCAAGCAGATGGAGCTGGACCTCGGCTCGGTCACCGAGCTAGTGCGAAAAGCGTGGGGCCAAACCCACCGCTGGGACATCGCCCGGGGCGTCCTGGTCCAGAAGGACAAGTACGACCACGCCCGGGAGCAAGCTGACCAGAACGCCCGCGAGCAGGCCATCCTCGAAGCGGCCGCCGCTGTGGTCGACGTCCCGCCGGACGACGCCGACCCCTCGGACGCCGACCCCTCGGACGCCGCCCCCTCGGACGATGCCGCGCCCGCGGACGACGCGCCGCCGGAGGCTGACGCGCCGCCCGGCGCCCAGGCCGCGCCGGGCGGCGGGGACGTGCTGTTCCTGCCGCCCTTCGACCAGCCGGAAGGGGATGGCGATGCCGACGACGGCGGCCCCGTCGCTGCCTGACCCGCCGCCGCGCCCCGGCCCGGCCCTGTGCGGCTCGTGCGGCCGTCCGGTCAACCCGGCGACCGCAGAGTGCGGCTGCTCGGCCTGACCCCGCCCGACCCGAACACCCGCCAAGGAGAGCCCGTTGCCGTTCTTCCAAGTGGACGACCAGTTCCACGCCAACCCCAAGTCGAAGGGGCTGGTCGAGGCGCGCGTCCTGGGCGGCGACCCGGACGCCCTGTCCGCCATCGGCCTGTGGACGCTGGCCGGCTCCCTGGCGCAGGCGTCCGGCAGCGACGGGCTGGTCAGCCGCGGCGACCTGGCGCGATCGGTCCTGGACCTGGGCCTTGGGGAGGCGCTCGCCGCCCGGCTGGTCCAGGCCGGCCTTTGGCACCCGCCCGGGCACGACTGCCCCCGCTGCCGGCCCGTCCCGGCGGGCTTCTGGCTCTACCACGACTGGGCCGACATGGGGTACGGGATGGCCGCGCAGGTCAAAGCGAAACGGGCGACCGCCAAAGAGCTGAAAGACCCCGCTTTGCGCAAGGCGGTGTGGCTGCGCGACTCTTTGGACCCCGCCAACCCGGTCGAGGGCCTGTGCCGCTACTGCGGGCGGATCGTCAAGCAGAAGGCCACCGCTGGGCCGTCCCGCCCGGCCCTGGACCATGTCGCCCCGACCGCCGCCCTCGGGCTGCGGAACCTGGTGCTGGCCTGCCTGGCCTGCAACCAGCAGAAGGGGCAAAGGACGCCCGCCGAGGCGGGCATGGCGCTCAGGCCGGCGCCGCGCCCGTCCGACGGGCTCCCAGACCCGCTCCGCGACGGCGCCGAGCGCCTCGCGGCCGAAGCCTCCCCGAAGGCGCCCGCGTCCGGTTTGATGCACGCCGGGGGGCCGTCTCCGTCCGCTGCGAACCCGCCCCGAGGGGCGCCGAGTTCCGCCGGAGACGACCCCCCGAGCCGCGCTCCCGGCGGCCGCCCGCCTACCGGCGCCTGCCCGGCCGCGCCCGGTCCGACGCGCGCCGGGGGGCCGTCTCTGTCCGCTGCGAACCCGCCCCCAGGGGCGCCGAGTTCCGCCGGAGACGACCCCCCGAGCCGCGCTCCCGGCGGCCCCCGCAAGGCCGTCGGAGGCCCTTCGCCGCCGCTTGGCAGGCCGCTGGCCAACCCCCCGGGAAACAGTGTTTCCGCAGGTCAGGGGGCCAGCGTGGTGGAGCTGTCCTCGCGCGCGCGTGATCAGGCGGGGCGTCTGGCTGGGGTAGGGACAGGGTCAGGGGAAGGCAAGGCTTGCCCGGGGCCTGGCGGCGGGGAGCCCGGCGGGGCCGGGCGGGGCGCCGGGCGGGGCCGCCGGCGCCGGGCAAGGCGGCGCGGCCGGGGCGGACCTGCCGGGCTTGGCGGGGCAGGCCGCGCAGCGGCCGCCCCCGCCGCACCCGACCCGGAACCGCCAGCCCAGACCCGGAGCGGGAGCCGGCCACGGGGGCCTGAGCCGCTGGTTCCGCTGCCCGCGGGGCGGTTCGGGTCTCCGTGGCACGGGCGCAGGCCGCCTGGTCTGGACGCGGCGGCCGGGGTGTGCGAGCGTCACGGGCTGGACGAGCCGTGCCGGCGGTGCCTCGCCGAGAGCTTGGGCGGGGCGTGATGCCGGCGGGCGCGGCACCGGGCGGGGTCGGCCCGCCGGCCGCCGGGGACGTGGAGGCGGTGCGGGCGGACATGCTGGAGCTGGCCGCGCTGATGGACTCGCTTGGGCTGCTGGTCGGCGGCCGGCGGCGCGGCGGGCGCGGCCGGCGGGCGCCTGGCCCGGGGTCTCGGCCGCCGGTGGACCTGGAGGCGGTCGGGGTCCTGGCGGAGTGCGAGGCGTGGGTGGACCACGTCAGGTGGGACCTGTCGGTGGACCGCCGCAGCCGGGCGGCCTTCCGGGTGCGCTGCCCGCACCCGCTGGTCACCAGCTACGGGGCGCACCGCCTGCCGGCGCACATCGACCCGGCGACGGGGGCCCTGTTCGCGGGTTGCATGCTGGCGCAGCCGAACATGCTGCGGATGATCGCCCGGGAGTGGGCCGGCCTTTACGCCTCCGACCCGGAGCTGCTCATCCTCGAGTACGAGGACCTTGGGCCGTTGCTGCGCGCGGCCCGGGGGGTGGTGGACGGCGGCGACTCGCGCCGGCTGTGGCTGCCCGCGGATATGCGCTGCCCGGTGCTGGAGCCGTGCGGGCGGCGGCTGTACGCGGTGGTGGACGAGGCCGACGGGCAGCCCGCGGAGATCCGGTGCGCGTCGGGCGACGACTCGCACCGCCGCCCGCCGCAGGAGTGGCCGCTGCTGGAGGCGGTGCTGAGGCAGACGTCCGAAGAGGCCGCTGCCCGGGCGGGGGCGGCGGGGTGACGCGCCGCCGGCGGGTGTTCCGCGTCAAGCTGTCCGCGTTGGGCGTGTGGGTGGCGCGCGGCCTGGTCGAAGACGAGCTGGCGCGCGCGGAGCGGGTCCTCGCCGAAGACCCGCTCCGCCCCTCGGACCGGGGCAGCGTCCATGATTACCGGGCGGCGCTGTTCGCGCTGGAGGCGGCGCTGCCGCCCGCCGGCGCGGTGGCGTGGGTCTGCGAAGACGGCGAAGGCGGAGAGCGTTGACCAAGCGGGCGGGCGGGCGGGTTGGCGCCGCGCTGGCGCCGGGTGGGATGCTGGGCGGGTGGATGCGGCGGTCGGGACCCGGGAGGCGGCGCTGGCGTTGGGCGTTTCCCGCCGCACCGTGCAGCGGTGGCTTGCCCAGGGCCGGCTCGGGTCGCCGCCCGGGGCGGCGCGGGCTGGTGTTCGCACCTTGGCGCTGGCCTGCCCGGCGCGTCCCCGCCGGGGCCGCCCGCCCGCGTGGATCCGCGACACGCCGCGGCATATGCCGGGTGCTTGACAATGTGTCGCCAACGATGGTCTTGAATCACGTGCTTTGCGACCCTCCCCCCTCTGGTCCGAGTCCCTCCCCGCCGCCGGCGGCCTCTCCGTCTGCGGTCGAGCCCCCCAGGTGGTTGACATGCCCCCCTCCCCCCAGGTGCCGCCCAGGGGCGGCGGCCGCCGCCGGGCGAGGCCGAACCCCCGGACCGCCAATGGCCACCGCCGCCGGCAGGCCCGCGCCCGGGTGTTGGCCGAAGAGGACTCCTGCTGCCTGTGCGGGCGGCCTGTGGATAAGTCCTTGCCGGCCGGGCATCGTGCCGCGCCCGAGGTCCACGAGTTGCTGGCTGTCTCGCTGGGCGGCAGCCCGACGAGCCGCGAGAATCTGCGTCTCACTCACCGGGAATGCAACCAACGGGCCGGAAACGGCCAAAAAACCGAAAAAAACGCCGAAAACGCCGAAAAATGGTCGATTCCGGCGCGTTTGCCAAGGTCGCGGGCGTGGTGAGCGGAACCCAGGGGGGTGTCCCCCCCTCCCTCCCGCGCAGCACTCCCCTTGGGCATAGGGCTGAAATACCCCCGGCTGGTTTTTCCCTTCCCGGGGCTCGGCGGTGGCCGGGCGCCGGCCCGCCGGGCGGGGTCTGTGGGGCGCCGGGGCCGCTCCCGCGGCGTGTCGCGGGTGTGGGGCTGTTTGTTTCGCCTCCGGTTTTCCCGGTTCGCCGGCTGGCCGCCGGCGGGCCGCCGGGACCATCTCTCCGATTGGGTGTTTGCGCTGGTCAAGGCCGGTATTTCGTTACCGGCGGGTGGTAGGATGGAAGGGTGGAGTGCCGCTGCGGGGCGAGGGTCGAGACCAGGCCGGGGCCTGGCCGGCGCAGGCGGTGGTGCTCTGTCCGGTGCCGTGTCGCGTCGTTCCGGGCGCGCCGCCGGCCGGCGGTTCTGGAGCGGCGCTCTGAGCCGCCCAAGGCGCCCTCCCGGGGCGGTGGGCGGCTGGTGCGGACGGGCGGCGGCGTCGGCTGCTACGCGCTGCCGGGCTGTCTCGCCGGTGTCGTCCGTCGCGTTGTTTGGCCGTGTGGGCGTCGTGTTGTTTGACCGTGTTGGGACGTTTGGGTTGTAGACGGGGCGTGGTGGGGGGCGGCATGGTGGTGGCGACCCTGTAAGTG
>JAITIG010000013.1 GCA_031279575.1 Bifidobacteriaceae bacterium | reverse complement strand
GTCAACTCCCCGTCCTCACCATGACCACGCACCTGCACCGCCCCCCGAACCCGCGGGAACGACCCGCTGCGCTCCTCATCATTCGACAACCCCGCCACCAAGATCACATCCGCCTCATCCACCAACGCCATCGTCTCCCCGCTCACACTCAACGAAGAACTCACCGAAATGATGTCCGCACCAGCCTCGAGCGCCGCCACCACCGCGCCGTCGTAATCCACCCCGACCGACTCCCCGTCCAACCAACACAACTGCCAACCCGCCTCGGCCACAACATCAGAAGCGACCACATAATGCAACACCCTCGCCCCAGGCGCCACACCCAACGTCCCCGGCTCGCCCCCCAACTGCGCGCCATTGCCCACCAACAACGCCGTCACACCAGTCCCATGCTGCAACGAACCAGCAACACCCGCCCCGTCATAACTGTCCGGCAAATCCTCCGGGCGCAACTCCGCCGGCGCCAAACCCGACGTGCCGAAACCCTCCAAACCCACCGGATAACCGCAAAAAGACCTGGTCTCAATATCAGCGCCCTCGAACAAACCCAACGACGTGTCGATGAAACCATCCAACACAGCCACCGTCACACCCCGCCCGTCAAACCCCGCCGCCACCTGCTCAGCCACACCAGTCCCCGTGTAATACCACAACGGATCACCAACCCCAAAAACAGCGCCCGCACCCACCGAACCCAACAAACCAACACCCAAGCCAGCGGCCAGCACAGCGGCCAGCCGCGCTGGCCACCGTCGCGGGCGGCGGGTGTGTCCACCGGCTGTGACGGCGCTCATAGCTGTCGCTCCTGATCGGTTAGGCGGGCCGGGCGAACCGGGCGGGAGGCGACCAGATGGCCACCGCCCGCCCGGCCGCTCAGTAGGCGGGGAGGCCTACTGGAACTGGGAGGCCGCCCTGGCGTCGAAGGTTGAATACCCAGACGAGATAGAGGCCGTGGTGGAGGCAATCTGATCGGCCAACTGCTGGAGGCGGTGGGCCTCCTGGGTCCATTGCGCCTGAGCGCGCTGGTAGGCCTCGCGGGCTTGGCCGTCCCACGACCCCTGCAAAGTGTTGATCTGGGTCTCCAGGTTCTCCAGGATCGTCAGAATCCTCGAAGCCCGGCTGCGCAACGATTCAGACAGCGCGGTGACTTGACCCGTCCTTACGGACATTGATTGATCGGACATGATTGTTCGTTTCCCTTTCGTGGAATTACGTGTTGATTCGAGGACGGCGGGCCGATTCGGCGCCGACGCCCAGTCAGCCGATCTGGCGCGCGATCGCCGCGATCTGATCGTCTTGAGATGATTCGGTGGCCTTCTGAGAGCGATCTGTCGAACGCAGATTCTGCTCCAAGGTCACCAAGACGTTGTTCAACCTGCTCGAGGTCTCATTGAACTGCGTCTGCATCTGGGTGTACGCCGTGGCGGCCGGGCCAGTCCAATAGCCCCGGATTTCCGAGACTAGGTCCTGGATGCCGCGCAATTCGGAATCCGTCTCTTGCTTGGCTTGGATGACGGCATCGGCTCCACGCAGGAGCGCGCCCTCCAATACTGAGACTTTGTCCTGTGCCATGCTGATTTGCTCCTCATTCTCAAATTGTTCTTGTCCAATTGTTGTCACTACGAGTTGACGAGGAGCGCAACCTAAAGCGCCGTTCCCGCCCGCTCTGCGGCTTCCGGCCGACGACGCTGGCGACCGCTTTGAAGCCGAAGCCCGACTCACAAATGACCGGCCAACCCCCGCTTGGCCGACCGCCCATGAACCAGACCCCACGCCCAGAATCCGGGAGGTTTTCCCCAAGGCGTAATTGGACTTTACCCCAAGCTCACCCGGTCGCGTCAAGTCCCTGCGAACTTTTCTTTTGAAACCGCGTTAGATTATTGCCAGGACCGCCGCGCCGACCCACGGCGCGCAACATCAACCAGAGGAACCGCGATCGCCATGACCGAGCCCCCCGAGTCCCCCGCCACACTGCCCGGGAACCTCAGCCGCATCGCCGTGCACCACGGCGAAAAACGCCTCGATCTGTCCGTGCCGGGCGCGTTGCCGCTGGTAGAAGTCTTGCCGGCGATCACCCGCCACCTCGGCGCGCTCGACTCGGCGCGCGCTCACGGCGGCTACGCGCTGGTCCGGCCGGACGGCACCACGCTGGCGGCGGAACTTACGTTAGACGCCCAAGGGGTGTCCGATGGCGACACCTTCACTCTTTGGTTGGGCGCCGAGGTCGAGCCCGCGAAAGTTTACGACGACATCGTCGAGGCGGTGGGCGATGCCGCCGCCCGGCACTCGGCGCCGTGGTCACCTACGGACGCGGCCGCCACAGCCCAAGGCGCCGCCGTGGCGCTGCTGACCACCGCCGCCGCGCTGCTGGCCCTGGGGCCGCCCAGCGCCACCGCCGCCGCCCTGGCCGGCGCCGGCGTGGCCGCCGCCGCCAGCGGCGGTGCGGTGGTGACGCGGATGGGCATGGTCAAGGGCGGCGCCGCCATCACGCTGACCGCCTGCCTCTACGCCGCCGTCTTGGGGAAGATGCTGGCCGAACTGCTGGCCCCCACCTGGCAATGGCCAGCCACCTACGCCGGACTGGCGCTGGGCGGCGTCCTGGGGGCGGTGGTGGCGCCCCGGGCCCGGGCCGCCATGGTGACGCCCATCACCGCCGGTCTGGCGCTGGGCGGCGCCACCCTGGCCCTGGCCACCACCGACATGAGCGAGCCCGGCGTCTTCGCCCTCACCGCGGCCGTGGCCGGGACCGTCACCAACGCGATCCCCTGGCTGGCCCTGGCCACATCCCGGATCAAGGCGGTGACGCCCTTCACAACCTCCGAGATCCTGGACGAACAGCCGCCGATCGACCCGGTCGAGGTTCAGCACCGCTACAGCCAAGGCCAGCGCGTGGGCCTGGCCCTGCGCTGCGGCGCCATGCTGGTGGCCGTCTGCTGCCTGCCGGGCCTGCTCCAAGGCGGCGGCACCGCCCTGGCCGAGGCCCTGGCGCTGTTCGTGGGCCTGATGCTGTCCTCCCGCCAGGCCTACTCGCGCCTGGAGGTGGGACTGGTCGGATGCGCCGGGATCATGGGTCTGGGGCTGACCGCCCTGCTAGCCACCCAGGCGCACCCCGAGTGGCGCGGCTGGCTGGCGGCGGGGGTTGGGGGGGGCGGCGGCCACACCCCCCCCCGCACCCCCCCTCGAACGGGCCGCGGGGCCGGGCCGGGGCCCCAATGCGGCCCCCCGGCCCCGTGCCCCCGCCGTGTGTTGTTGATCGGGGGGGTGTGGGCGCCCCCCGCCCCCAACCCCGCCGCCAGCCAGCCGCGCCACTCGGGGTGCGCCT